>DATABY010000117.1:0-13045 GCA_036259355.1 Nocardioidaceae bacterium | reverse complement strand
ACCAGGTCGCCGAACCACATGTGCGCCATCTCGTGCAGGATCGTGTTGGCGCGGGTCTCGTACGCCGCGGCCGTCTGCCGGCTGCGGAAGATGTACTCGTCGCGGAACGTCAGGCAGCCGGCGTTCTCCATCGCGCCCATGTTGTACTCCGGCACGAAGAGCTGGTCGTACTTGCCGAACGGATAGCCCATCTCGAACGCGCTCTCGAAGAACCCGAAGCCCTGCTTGGTGATCTCGACGATGTCGTCGACGTCGAGGTGGTCGGCCAGCGACTGCCGGCAGAACACGCCCAACGGGATCGCGTCGTCGCGGCCGGCGAACGAGTCACGCACGACGTGGTACTCGCCGGCGACCAGGGCGGTGATGTAGGTCGGCATCGGCTTGGTCGGGGCGAACCGCCAGACGCTCACGCCGTCGCCTACCGGTTCCGGCTCCGGCGTGGGCGAGTTGGACACCACCTGCCAGTGCGCCGGCGCGGTGACGGTGAACGCGAAGATGGCCTTGAGGTCGGGCTGCTCGAACGTGGTGAACACCCGGCGGGCGTCGGGGACCTCGAACTGCGTGTAGAGGTAGGTGCGGTCGTCGGCGGGGTCGACGAAGCGGTGCAGGCCCTCGCCGGTGCGGCTGTAGACGCAGTCGGCGACCACTCGCAGCTCGTTGTCGGCCTCGAGGTCCTCCAGGGCGATCCGGCTGTCGCGGTAGGCCGTCGCCGGGTCCAGGGCCCGGCCGTTGAGCTCGATCTCGTGCACGGTCGCGCCGACCAGGTCGGCGAACGTGGCGGAGCCCGGTCGGGTGCAGCCGAACCGGACGACGGTGGTGGAGCGGAACGTGGCGCCGGAGCCGGTGAGGTCCAGCGCCACCTCGTAGCTGTGGACGGTGAGCAGGAGGGCGCGCGTGCGCGCCTCATCGCGGGTGAGGTTCGTCCCAGGCATGTCCGCATCCTTACACGCAGCCGGGGAATGCCTCGATCCGGTCATTGGTTGGCATGGGCAACGATTGGCCGCGCCCCATTCCGGAAAAGGCTGCAGTGGGGCCGCGCACCCGCACGGGTGCGACGGGCGCCGTATCCCGCACAGGAGAGGACCACGTGACGATGACACACGCGACGAACGGGACCGGACGGCACGCCGCCGAGCGCGGGAACGAGGCGACCGCGGAGTTCTGGTTCGACCCGGTCTGCCCGTGGGCGTGGATGGCGTCGCGGTGGCTGCTCGAGGTCGAGCAGGTGCGGCCGGTGAAGGCGCACTGGAACGTGATGAGCCTGGCGTACCTGAACCAGGGTCGGGACCTTCCCGACGACTACCGCGCGTTGATGGACCAGGCGTGGGGACCGGTGCGGGTCTGCATCGCCGCGGCCGAGTGGCACGGCGACGAGGTGCTCGGGCCCCTGTACACGGCGCTCGGCCGGCGCTTCCACAACGAGGGCCGCGACAAGGACCGCGCCACGGTCGAGGAGGCCCTCGCCGAGGCGGGCCTGCCCATCGGCCTGGCCGACGCGATGGAGCTCACCGAGTACGACGACGCGCTGCGCAAGTCCCACCACGCCGGCATGGACCAGGTCGGCACCGAGGTCGGGACACCGGTGATCAGCGTCGAGGGAGTGGCGTTCTTCGGCCCCGTCGTGACGCCGATCCCGCGCGGAGAGGCGGCGGGCCGGCTGTGGGACGGCGTGCTGCTGGTGGCCCGCACCGACGGTTTCTACGAGCTCAAGCGCAGCCGCGACCGGGACCCCGTCTTCGACTGAGCCTCCCGTCGGTGGGCTGCAGACTCGCCCGAGGCCCGTCCTCGCGGGCGCGCCCGGCCTGACAGACTCGGCGGCATGCGCGTACACCTCGGGAGCGACCATGCCGGCTTCGAGCTCAAGCAGCACCTGCTGGACTGGCTCGACGCGCAGGGGCACGAGGTGGTCGACCACGGGGCCCTCTCCTACGACCCGGACGACGACTACCCGCCGTTCTGCCTGAGCGCCGCTGCCGCGGTCGTGGAGGACGGGGACAGCCGCGCGAGCCTGGGAGTCGTGCTCGGAGGCTCTGGCAACGGTGAGCAGATGGCCGCCAACAAGGTGCACGGCGTACGCGCCGCGCTGGCCTGGAGCGAGGAGACCGCCGCCCTTGCGCGCGAGCACAACGACGCCAACGTGCTCTCGCTCGGGGCGCGCATGCTCGCCCCCGATCAGGCGGTGCGGCTGGTGGAGGTGTTCCTGACCACCGGTTTCAGCGGAGACAGCCGGCACACCCGCCGCATCGAGATGCTCCGCGACTACGAGCAGACCGGAGAGATCCCGGCCACGCCCGAACGCTGATGCCCGAGGGTCACACCCTGCACCGGCTCGCCGGTCAGATCGAGGCGACGTTCGGCGGTCGCCGGGTGCGGACGGAGTCCCCGCAGGGACGCTTCGCGGCCTCGGCGGCGCTGCTGGACGGCTCGCTGCTGCGGGGTGCGGAGGCTGCCGGCAAGCACCTGTTCCTCGAGTTCAGCCGGCAGCGCTGGGTGCACATCCACCTGGGCCTCATCGGGACGCTGCACTTGGCACGTGGTGCAGCCCCACCCCCTCGCGGTGCCGTTCGGCTCCGGCTCAGCACCCGTGCGGCCTACGCCGACCTGCGCGGCCCCATGGTCTGCGCGCTGGTCACCGCCGGGGAGCGCGACGCCGTACTGACGGGGCTCGGCCCCGATCCGTTGCGACCGGACGCCGACCCGGAGCGGGCCTGGGAACGGATCCGCCGCAGCCGGGCGCCGATCGCTGTGCTGCTGATGCGGCAGGACGTGGTGGCGGGCGTGGGCAACGTCTACCGTGCCGAGGTGCTGTTCCGGCACGGGGTCGACCCGCAGCGGCCCGGGCACGACCTCGACGCCGGCACCTGGACGTCGATGTGGCGGGACCTGGTCGCGTTGATGCGGGAGGGCGTCCGCACCGGCCGCATCGACACGGTCGCGCCCGAGCACTCGCCCGAGGCGACAGGTCGACCGCCGCGCGTCGACGACCACGGCGGCGAGGTCTACGTGTACCGCCGCGCCGGGCTGGCCTGCCTGGTGTGCGGCACCCCGGTGAGCACGCAGGTGGTGGCCGGGCGCAACCTGTTCTGGTGCCCCGGATGCCAGCCGCGTCGGCCCGCTAGGCAGGCCGCGGGCCCGGATGGGGCTGTTTCGGCAGATCGCTGACGCCGGGTGCACGCGCGGATAGGGTCGGCGGGTGGCCACAGCCGTCAGGGACGCCGTCTGGAGACGTGCGAGCACACGTCGCCGGACGCGCCGGCGGCTGTCGAGTCTGCTCCGGCGCGCGCGGGGCGCGGAGGCGACGTGGCTGGTGGGGCTGACGCTGCTCTGCGTGGTGCTCGCGCTGTTCGCCGGCCGGGAGCTGGTGCCGCTCAGTTCCTTCGTGGTCCCCGTGCTCATCGGGGGCGTGGCGCTGAGCCTGCGCGGAATGTTGTTCCTGCTGGCGGTCGTCACGGTGACTCTGGCGGTCCTGACCAGCATGCTTGCGGTGGCCGGGCTGATGACGCTGCGCCTCGGCGCGCTGGGGGTGGTCGCCGCCACCGCGCTGATCATGCTGTGGAACGCGCGCTCGCGGACGCAGCTGGGGGTGGCGGGCACGCGTGGGGAGACGATGCTGATCGACCTGCGTGACCGGCTGCTGAGCCAGGGCGAGCTGCCGGACCTGCCCCGGCCCTGGTACGCCGAGGCGGTGATGCGCTCCGCCGGCGGGGCGTCGTTCGCCGGCGACTTCATGGTCGCCGCCCGAGCTCCGGATGGCGCCGTGCTCGAGGTCGCGGTCGTCGATGTCTCCGGCAAGGGCCTGGACGCGGGCACCCGCGCCCTGCTGCTGTCCGGCGCGTTCGGCGGGTTGCTCGGGTCCGTGCCGGCCGAGCAGTTCCTGCCGGCGGCGAACGCCTACCTGCTGCGCCAGGAGTGGGGCGAGGGCTTCGCCACCGCCGTCTACCTCCACCTCAACCTGCGCACCGGTGAGTTCGAGGTGCGGACCGCGGGGCATCCGCCCGCGGTACAGCTGCACGCCGGGTCCGGGCGATGGGCGGTCCAGGTCTCCGAGGGCCCGGTGCTCGGGCTCCTCGAGAACGCGGAGTTCATCATCGCGCGTGGTCGGCTGCAGGCCGGTGACGCGCTGCTGCTCTACACCGACGGACTGGTGGAGACCCCGCAGCGGGACATCTCGCTGGGCATCGACAAGCTGCTGGGGGAGGCGGAGAGGCTCGCGACCCGCGGCTTCGACCAGGGTGCGAGCCGGCTCGTCGACCGGATCGCCTCGCAGAACGACGACCGCGCCCTGGTCCTGCTGCACCGGCGGGTGCTCGGCTGAGGTTCCGGCCGGGTCCCGGGGCCGGAGTGGGGATGCTAGGAGGCGGTGCCGGCGCGGGTGCCCGACCCGACGTGGCGGTCGGGGCGCTGGTCGAGACGCTGGGCGAGGAACGCTTCGACGTCCTCGCGTTCCTGCCGGCGCCGCAGCATCAGCGCTGCCGCGGTGGCTGCGTTCCGGCGCGCCACCTGCTGGCTGCTCAGCTGGCCGAGGACGCCGTTGCCGGCGAGTCGGAAAGCCCACCCCAGTCCGTTCACGCTCAACCCTGCCTCCCTGTCGCTGCCCACGAGACTAGGCAGCACATGCGTCGCCGAAGTCACCACGATGTGACGTCGATGTGAACTTGCGCCCGATCCGCATGCGGGTCGCAGCGGGTCCGTGCGGCCCCCGCGCACGACATCCGCGAGGTCCGCGGGGTCAGCCCCCGGTGCCCGTGCCGACCGGTACGTCGACCTGCTGGGCGAGGAAGGCGTCGACGTCGTCCCGCTCCCGGCGACGGTCCAGCAGCCGGCCCGCGGCCCTGGCCGCGTTGAGCCGGGCAACGTCCTGGCTGAGGAACCGGAGTGTCCAGGCCAGTGGGTCCATCAGGTTGTCTCCCTTATCCGCCGGCCACGCTGTGCAAGGCGACCAGACCAAGACCGGCTCGGACGGCTCGCAGGCGACGTCGGCGTCGCTCCCTCTGTCCGGACCACCCCTGCGCCGCTGGCGTGTGCCCGAGAGGGCGATCGAACCTGTTCTCGACTGCGTTCGCAGCATCAGAGCCCGAGCTGACCTGCGGGAGAATCTGCTCCCCGCCACCTGCGTTCAGGCGACGGCTCCCACCCTGCCGCTGGGGAGGGCCGGACGGCCATAGCCCGTTCGGGCCATTCAGCGGCTCGAGAGGACGTTCGACGCGAGTCCTGGAGCGGGTGACGGGAATCGAACCCGCGCCGCCAGTTTGGAAGACTGGGGCTCTACCATTGAGCTACACCCGCGAGTGATGCATGGTGGCATCAGCCGCGGCCATGATGCCATGACGCCCACCCCGACCCCAACCAGGCCGTGCCCGGGCCGCGGTCGAAGGGGCACGCCGGTCCTCTAGACTCGGCACGGCGCCGCGGGGCGTAGCGTAGTGGCTAGCGCGCCTGCTTTGGGAGCAGGAGATCGCAGGTTCGAGTCCTGTCGCCCCGACCAACGCACCGACCGGCCGGCGGTCGGCCGTTGGCCGTCCGCGTCGCCGAACCACCCAGCAGACCCGAGGAGAACCCATCACCGTGCAGAGCGGCGTCGAGAAACTGAGCCCGACCAGCGTCCGGCTCACCGTCGAGGTGCCCTTCGAGGAGCTCAAGCCGAGCCTCGACGCGGCGTACAAGAAGATCGCGGGCCAGGTGACGATCCCCGGCTTCCGCAAGGGCAAGGTGCCGCCGCAGATCATCGACCAGCGGGTCGGGCGCGGCGTGGTCCTCGACGAGGCGGTCAACAACGCGCTGCCCGACCTCTACCGCCGGGCCCTGGAGGAGAACGACGTGATGCCGCTCGGGCAGCCGGAGATCGACGTCACGGAGTTCGAGGACAACCAGAAGCTCACCTTCACTGCCGAGCTCGACGTGAAGCCCGACGTAGAGCTGCCCGACTACACCGGGCTCCAGGTCGAGGTGGACACCGTCGAGGTCTCCGACGAGGACGTCGAGGAGGAGCTGCAGAACCTCCGCGAGCGGTTCGGCACGCTGGTCGACGTCGACTTCGTGACGATCGACCTGGCCGCCAGCAAGGACGGTCAGCCGATCGAGGAGGCCCAGGCCACCGGCCTGAGCTACCAGGTCGGCAAGGGCAACATGCTCGACGGGCTCGACGACGCCCTTCGCGGCCTCAAGGCCGGTGAGAGCACGACGTTCGAGACCCAGCTGGTCGGTGGCGAGCTGGCCGGCCAGGACGTCGACGTCGAGGTCAAGGTCTCCGCGGTCAAGGAGCAGGAGCTGCCCGAGGTCGACGAGGAGTTCGCGCAGACCGCCTCGGAGTTCGACACGGTGGAGGAGCTGCGGGCCGACCTGCGCGCCCGCCTGGAGCAGAACAAGCGGCTGGAGCAGGCCTCGGCCGCGCGTGACGCCGTACTCGAGGAGCTGCTCGACCGGGTGGAGATCCCACTGCCGGACCGCGTGCTCACCGACGAGGTGGCACAGCGGCGGGAGCAGATCCGTGAGCAGCTGTCGTACGCCGGGATGACCGAGCAGCAGTACCTCGAAGCGGAGGGGCAGACCGAGGACGAGTTCGCCACCGAGGTGGAGAAGCGCGCCCGCGACGCCCTCGCCGCGCAGTTCGTGCTCGACGAGATCGCGCAGAAGGAGGAGCTCGGCGTCGAGGAGGCCGAGCTCACCCAGCACATCGTCCGCCGCGCGCAGCAGGCCGGGATGCAGCCGGAGCAGTTCGCCCAGCAGGTGATGCAGGCGGGGCAGGTGCCGCTGCTGGTGTCCGAGGTCGTGCGGGGCAAGGCACTCGCCGTGGTGGTCGAGCGGGCCGAGGTCACCGACGGCGCCGGCAACGTCGTCGACGTGAAGAACCTGCAGCCCGACGGCACCTACGCCGACCCGGAGGAGGCGGCGGCTGCGGGCGAGGCCGAGGCCGCACAGAGCGGGAAGACCGCCGGCACCGAGGATCCGACGGCCGAGGCGGCGGTGGCGGACGCCGAGGCCGCCGCGGCCGACGCCGAGGCGCCCTCCGACGACCGCTGACCCCGCCGCTGCGCTGACGGTGGTGATGCGCGTCGAGCTCTTCGACACGTCACCCGAGGGTCAGAAGATCTCCTGGCACCAGGGCGCCGGGTCCCAGGCGAAGGACTGGGAGGCCGGCCCCAGCGTGCCCGGGTGGCGCTCCTGCACCCGGCCTGCGGCGGCGAGCCGGCTCAGGTGCCGCCCGCCCAGGTAGACGGCCCCCAGGTCGTCGATGTGGACGACCAGGTCGGGGTCGTCGTCGACCCGCTCGCACTTGGCGTCCTCGCTGTTGCCGGTCAGCCGCCAGCACCCGGTGTTCCACGGGCACACCGGGTCGTCCACCTCGATCACCACGTCGACCGGCAGGTAGTAGCGGCGCGACGCCAGCGCCCGGTCGACGTCGACCAGGCGCACCCACAGCGCGTCGTTGACGTCCACCGACGTGCGGCGCGGGTCGGCCAGCATGTCCAGCAGCGGGTCGTCGACCGGGCGGTTGCGCAGCCTGGTCACCGCCATCAGGTCCTGGTTGAGGACGAACTCCAGCACCCGGGCGTAGGACGCCGGGTCGACGGCGTAGAGCTCCTTGACCAGCACCGCCCCGTGCGGGCCGTTGGGGGTCCACTTGGCCTTGGTACGGAACATCGCGTAGCCGACGACGTCGCCGTGCCGCTCAGCGACCACCCCGCGCAGCTCCGACGCGCCGTCGCGTCCCTCCGGCGGGTCGTCGGCGGCCCGCCGCCACCACCGGGCGTCGCGGCGGAAGGCGCCCGGACGGACGCTGACCTCGCGGTCGAACACCCCTCCGGCCAGCGCGCCCAGCTCGCCCGGCGCCACGTAGCGCAGCGTCACCTCCTCGACCGCGGGGGTGTGCTGCAGCTGCGCGCGCTCGCGCGGCACCTCCACGCCCAGCGAGCGGACGGCGAAGCCGTAGCCGTAGCGGGGGTAGATCTGCGGCTCGGTCGCCCACAGGGTCGCCACCGGCTCGGCAGCGGTGTCGTGCAGGTCCGCGAGCTGGTGGCGCATCAGCGCGCTGAGGATCCCGCGGCGGCGGTGCGTCGGCAGCACCCCGACGCCGGTGACGCCGGCCACGCCGAGCGTGGAGCCGGGCACCGTCATCTCCAGCGGCAGTGAGACGGTCGTCCCGACCAGCAGGTCGCCGTCGAAGGCGCCGAACATGCGCGCGTCGTCGAGGATCACCCGCTCGCTCTCACGCTCCGCGCTGCTGCTGGAGTGCCCGAACGCCAGGTCGAACAGGTCGAGCGTCGCCTCCACCTGCGTCGCATGCAGCTGCTTGATCTCGATGTCGGTCCTGCTCATGGCGGCTCCGTGGGGTTCGCGGTCAGGCGGGAGAGAGGAAGGCCGACAGCGCCCCGGCGTACATCGCCGGGTCGAGCGCGCCGCACATCTCCCGGGCGGAGTGCATGGACAGGGTGGGAGCGCCGAAGTCGACCGTGGTGGCACCGGTCAGCGCTGCGGTCATCGGCCCGACCGTCGAGCCGCACGGGAGATCGGAGCGGGACACGAAGTGCTGCACGGGTACGCCGGCCTGCTCGCAGGCGGCGACGAACGCGCCGGCGCCGATCGCGTCCGTCGCATACCGCAGCTTGGCGTTGGTCTTCAGCACCGGCCCGCCGTTGATCCGCACCCGGTGCTCCGGGTCGTGCCGGTCGGCGTAGTTGGGGTGGGTGGCGTGGGCCATGTCGCCGGAGGCGATGACCGACCCCGCCAGGGCACGCAGGTAGTCGTCGCGCTCGCCGCCGGCTGCACCGACCACGCGCTCGAGCACGGCCGGCAGCAGTGTCGAGAACGCGCCGCGCTCGGACATGCTCCCGACCTCCTCGTGGTCGAACAGGACCAGCGCGGGCACCCAGGGCGTGCCGGGCCGCCGCTCCACCGCGGCCACCAGCGCCCGCACACCGGCGTAGCTGGTGGCCAGGTTGTCCAGCCGGGGCGCCGCGAGCAGGTCGCCGTCACGGCCGATCCGGCGCGACGGCGTCAGGTCGTGCGTCATCAGCTCCCAGCCGAGGACGGCGTCGGCGTCGGTGTCACAGGCCTTGGCGACGTACGCGCGGAAGTCGCCCGGGGAGGTGCCGACACCCCAGACCGGCACCAGGTGCTGCTGCGGGTTGAGCTTCAGTCCCTCGTTGACCTCGCGGTCCAGGTGGATGGCCAGCTGCGGCACCCGCAGGACCGCTTCGTCGACCTGCACCAGCCGGTGCTCGACGGCACCGTCGGGCCCGCGTAGTGCGACCCGCCCGGACAGGCCGAGGTCGCGGTCGAGCCAGGAGTTGAGCAGGGCGCCGCCGTACACCTCGACCCCGAGCAGCTGCCAGCCGGCGCGCGCGAGGTCCGGCTGCGGCTTCACCCGCAGGTTCGGGCTGTCGGTGTGGGCGCCCACCACCCGGAACGGCGTGGCCGGACCGTCGGCGTACTCGCTGCTCCAGGCCACCAGCGACCCGCCGCGCAGGAGGTAGTACCGCCCGGGGTCGGCGGGCCAGGCGTCGGTCTCCAGCAGCCGCCGGAACCCCGCCGCCTCGAGCCGCGTGGACGCCTGCGCGCAGGCGTGGAACGGCGAGGGGGAGGCGTCGACGTACGCGCACAGCCCGGTCGCCTCGGCCTCGGTGTCGAAGGAGTGCGGCATGCGCCCCACCATATTCACGAGGCGAACTTCACACGTGCACCGAGTGGCGGCTGGGTTCGGGCCCGTCCATCTGGGCAGCATGGGGCGTATGCCGCGACCGAACGACCAGCCACCGCAGCAGGCCAGCACGGCCGCGGCGGGAGCGCTCGCCGCCGATTACGCCGAGCGGCTCCTGGTCGGCACCGTCCGCGACGTGCACCGGGCGTTGAGCACGCGCGTGTTCAGGTGGACCGGCCCGGCGGGGGCACCGGCGCGGCTGCTGCACGACGGCATCAGCAGCGGCGTCTACGGCCTGCTCAGCCGGGGGCTGCGCGCCACCGGCGCCGCGCTGCGACAGGCGGACCGGTGCGGGCGGGGCGGTCCCGCGCTGGACCGGCGGCGTGGCGGACGGCGCACCGCGGCGATCGTCAACGGTTTCATCGGCGAGTCGCTCGAGGAGGAGCACCACCCGATGGCGATCCGGATGGCCGCCCGCGTCGGCGGTGAGGACGTCACCGACTTCGCGGCCGCCTACCCCGACGCCACCGGCGACGTCGTGGTCTTCCTGCACGGCCTGGTCGAGGACGACCGGTCGTGGCACTGGGGAGCCGAGCCCGGTGGGCCGACGTACGCCGAGCGGCTGCAGGCCGACACCAGCTGGACGCCGGTGACGATGCGCTTCAACACCGGGCTGCCGGTCACCCGCAACGGCGAGCTCCTGTCGGACTTCCTCACCGACCTGCTGGACCGGTGGCCGACGCCGGTGCGGCGGCTGGCGCTGGTCGGGCACTCCATGGGCGGCCTGGTCGCCCTCGCCGCCTGCCAGCACGCCGGCTGCGAGCAGGACGTGCCGCTGGCGTGGACCTCCCGGGTCCGCCACGTGGTCTGCCTCGGCACCCCGCACCTGGGCGCCCCGCTGGAGCAGGTCGTCTACCACGGGGCGCGGGTGCTGTCGGCGTTCCCGGAGTCGAGCCCGTTCGCCACCATCCTCAACACCCGCAGCGCCGGAATCCTGGACCTGCGGCAGGCGGTGCTCGACTGCACCCCGCTCGAGGGCGCGTCATACCACTGCTTCAGCGCCAGCATGCGCGGCCCGGCGGGTCTGCTGCTGGGCGACCTGCTGGTGCGCCGCCACAGCGCGACCGGGCGCATCCCGGGCGCGACGTCGCAGCACCTGCCCGGCACGCACCACTTCCGGCTGCTCAACCACCCCGAGGTGTACGCCGACCTGCACCGGCGCCTGACCAGCGAGCCGGCCGAGCCGAACGCGTCGGACGTGTCGGTGCTCGGCCCCACCGCCTGACGGCTTGCGCTCACGGCGAACAACACCGGTGGGCCCGTGGGAATGTCCCGGCCGCCCGCTAGGGTCGGACGCGTGAACCAGAACGAGATGACCGAGATGAACGGTGGCGGCCAGAGCTACGGCCTTGATGACCACATCTACCAGCGGCTCCTCAAGGAGCGGATCATCTTCCTCGGCTCCGAGGTGCGCGACCAGAACGCCAACGCGATCTGCGCGCAGATGCTCCTGCTCAACGCCGAGGACCCGCAGCGCGACATCTTCCTCTACATCAACTCACCCGGCGGCTCGGTCGACTCCGGGATGGCCATCTACGACACCATGCAGTACATCTCCAACGACGTCGCGACGGTCGGCATGGGCCTCGCCGCGTCGATGGGTCAGTTCCTGCTGTGCGCCGGCGCAGCCGGCAAGCGCTATGCACTGCCGCACGCGCGGATCATGATGCACCAGCCGTCCGGCGGTCTCGGCGGCACGGCGTCCGACATCAAGATCCAGGCCGAGCAGTCGCTGCACATCAAGCGCCAGATGTTCCAGCTGATCAGCCACCACACCGGCCAGGCGGTCGAGGAGATCGAGCGGGACGCCGACCGCGACCGCTGGTTCACCGCCGACCAGGCGCTCGACTACGGCTTCATCGACCACGTGGTCGCCAGCGCCGGCGACGTCGCCGACCACGGCCGCCCGGCGAGCGAGGGGTGACCGACCGATGACCGACAACGCTGGCAACCCCGGAGGCAACGTGAACACCCCGCAGCACCCACAGCTCTCGCCGGTGATGGACTACTACATCCCCCAGTGGGAAGAGCGGACGTCGTACGGCTACCGGCGGATCGACCCCTACACCAAGCTGTTCGAGGACCGCATCATCTTCCTCGGCACCCCGATCTCCGACGAGGTCGCCAACGCGGTGATGGCCCAGCTGCTGTCGCTGCAGGCGATGGAGACCGAGCGCGACATCTCGCTGTACATCAACTCGCCCGGCGGCTCGTTCACCGCGCTCACGGCGATCTACGACACGATGCGCTACATCAAGCCCGACATCCAGACGGTCTGCCTCGGTCAGGCGGCCTCCGCGGCGGCGATCCTGCTGGCGGCCGGCACCAAGGGCAAGCGGCTGGCGCTGCCGAACTCCCGGATCCTGATCCATCAGCCCTACACCGAGGGGGCCTACGGCCAGGCCAGCGACATCGAGATCCAGGCCAACGAGATCCTGCGGATGCGCACCCGGCTGGAGGAGATGATCGCCGAGAACACCGGCAAGAGCTCCGACGTGGTCAGCCGCGACATCGAACGCGACAAGATCCTCACCGCCGATGAGGCCGTCGAGTACGGTCTGGTCGACCAGGTGCTCGCCTCGCTGAAGGACGCACCCGCTCAGATGGGCTGACCGACACGCGCCGCCTGCACCCTTTCCGACGGGTGTCAAGGGGCTAGCGTGTTCGCCCTCGGCGTACGGAATTCGCCGGATTGCCGTCGCAGTACCGGTCCACCGGCTCGCCGGAGGCGGTACCTTCGGAACTGGACATCCGCCCGGGCCCAACGCGCCCGGGCCTGACCTAAGGAGACGTCGCGGGTGGCACGCATCGGTGACGGGGGCGATCTGCTGAAGTGCTCCTTCTGCGGTAAGAGCCAAAAGCAGGTCAAGAAGCTCATCGCAGGGCCGGGTGTCTACATCTGTGACGAATGCATCGACCTGTGCAACGAGATCATCGAAGAAGAGCTCAGCGAGGGCTCGGACGTCGGTCTCGAGGAGCTCCCCAAGCCGCGTGAGATCTACGAGTTCCTGAACTCCTACGTCATCGGCCAGGACGCGGCCAAGAAGTCGCTGGCGGTCGCGGTCTACAACCACTACAAGCGGGTCCAGGCCGGGGTAGCGACCGGCAAGCACAGCAAGGACGACCCGGTCGAGCTGGCCAAGTCCAACATCTTGATGATCGGCCCCACCGGCTGCGGCAAGACCTACCTCGCCCAAACGCTGGCGCGGATGCTCAACGTCCCGTTCGCAATCGCCGACGCCACCGCGCTGACCGAGGCGGGCTACGTCGGGGAGGACGTCGAGAACATCCTGCTCAAGCTGATCCAGGCCGCCGACTACGACGTCAAGAAGGCCGAGACCGGCATCA
>DATABY010000116.1:0-9831 GCA_036259355.1 Nocardioidaceae bacterium | reverse complement strand
GTCGGCGGGGTCGCGGGCGTGTCCGCGGCGCTCGCCGAGGGCGCCGCGCTGAGCGGCCGGCCCAGATTGGAGCGCTGGGCGCGGCTCGCCGCCGCCGGCGGTGCCGCGGTCGGCACGGTGGCGCTCGTGCACGACCTCGGCACGCCGTCGCGGTTCCTGAACATGCTGCGGGTCTTCAAGCCGACGTCGCCGTTGTCGGTGGGCTCCTGGCTGCTCGCGCCGTTCGGCGCGCTGAGCGCGGCCAGCGCCGTCTCGGCCGTCACCGGGTTCGCGCGGCCACTGGGCCGGCTCGCGGGCCTCGGATCCGCCGTCCTGGGGCCGCCGTTGGTCACCTACACCGCGGCCCTGCTCTGTGACACCGCGGTACCCGCGTGGCACGAGGCGTACCGCGAGATGCCGTTCCTGTTCGCCGGCGGCGGCGCGTCCGCGGCCGGCGGACTGGCGATGATGGCGGTGCCGGTGGCCGAGGCTGCCCCGGCGCGGCGCCTGGCAGTCCTGGGCGCCACCGCGGACGTCGCCGCGACCGAGCTGATCGAACGCCGGCTGGGCATGCTCGGCGAGCCGTACCAGGAGGGCCGGCCGGGTCGGCTGATGAAGGCGGCGCGCGCTTTCACCGTGGCCGGCGCAGCGGGCACCCTCGTCGGGCGCCGCTCCCGCGCCGTGTCGGTCGCCTCCGGCGCCGCACTGACGGTGGGGTCGCTGCTGATCCGCTTCGGGGTGTTCCAGGCCGGGATGGCCTCGGCGAAGGACCCCAAGTACACCGTCGCACCCCAGCGTGAACGCCTCGACCGCGGTGAGACGGCCACCGTCCCGGGCCACTGAGGTCGCCGGCCCGCTCCCATGGGCGCCGTCACTACGAACCCCGAACGGCGCAGGGCTCCCCCGCAACGGACCTAGCGTTGCAGGGGACCCCTGCGACGCAACGGGTTCGTAGCGGCGATCCCCGTCTAGGGTGCTCATGTGACCATCGCAGAGCCGGACGTCCGACTGACCCAGTTCGCGCACGGAGGCGGCTGCGCCTGCAAGATCCCACCCGGCGAGCTCGAGGAGGTCGTGCAGGGGCTCGGCGTCCCTGCCGGGGACGGCCTGCTGGTGGGACTCGAGCACGGCGACGACGCTGCCGTCGTACGCATCGACGGCGACCGGGCCGTCGTGGCCACCGCCGACTTCTTCACGCCGGTCGTGGACGACCCCTACGACTGGGGACGCATCGCCGCCGCCAACGCGCTGTCCGACGTCTACGCGATGGGAGGCGAGCCGCTGGTGGCGCTGAACCTGCTCGGCTGGCCGCGCGGGCAGCTCCCGTTCGACCTCGCCCGCGACGTCCTCGCCGGCGGGGCGGACGTGGCGGTGGGCGCGGGCTGCCACGTCGCCGGCGGGCACAGCGTCGACGACCCGGAGCCGAAGTACGGCATGGCCGTCACCGGCCTGGTCGACCCCTCACGGCTGCTGCGCAACGACGCGGGCGTCGCGGGCGTCCCGCTGACGCTCACCAAGCCGCTCGGCGTGGGCATCCTCAACAACCGGCACAAGGCCACCGGCGAGGTGTTCGAGGAGGCCGTGGCCACGATGACGGCTCTCAACCGGGACGCGGCCCGGGCAGCGGTCGACGCGGGCATCCGCTGCGCCACCGACGTCACCGGGTTCGGCCTGCTCGGGCACCTGCACAAGCTCGCCCGCTCCAGTGGCGTGACCGCCGTCGTCGACGCGGCCCGGGTGCCCTACCTGGACGGTGCTCGTGAGTCGCTGGCCGCCGGCCACGTGCCCGGCGGTTCGTGCCGCAACCTGGACTGGGTGCGGCCCCATCTGCGCAGCGACGTCGATGAGCACGAGCTGCTGCTGCTGGCCGACGCACAGACCTCCGGCGGACTCCTCGTCGCGGGGGAGCTTCCCGGCCACCCGGTGATCGGGGAGCTGGTCGCGCGCGCGGACCACAGCCTGCTGGTACGCCGCTGAGCGACCCCGAGGGCAAAGCCGGGGCCTCAGCCGCCGGTGCGCACGTCCGAGATCACCACGCCGCTGCGGGGCCGGGCCGGCATCCGTGACAGCGAGATGGCCAGGTCCTGCTCGGGGACGTCGTACCTCAGTCGGGCCAGCCGCGGCACGAGGGTCTTGAGCGTCTCCACGACGATGTCCTCGCCCGGGCAGCGGTGGCCGGTGGCCGGGTCGCCGCCACCCTGCGGCACCAGGTCGAACGCGCCGGGCCGGCGTCCCAGGAACCGCTCCGGACGGAACACGTACGGCTGCTCCCAGAGGTTCTCGTCGTGGTTCTGTCCGAACAGGTCGAGCAGAACCAGCGTCCCGGCCTCGACCACGTCGTCGTCCCAGGACAGGTCGCGTCGCGCCAGGGCACCCATGAACGGCGCGAACGGGTAGAAGCGGCGCACCTCGTGCGCAAACGCCTCGGCGAACGGTTCGTCGTCCTCCTGCAGCCTGAGTCGGAGGGCCGGCCATCGGTGCAGCGCATGCGCGGAGAACGCGACGAACCACGTGGTCGCCACCGCCGGGCGCAGCACGTTGAGCGTCTCGATCGCGACCATGCGGGCGTCGAGCAGGTCACCCCGCTGGTCCCGGTGCTGCAGCACCCGTTCGAACATCGAGCCCGGGGCAACGGTCTCCCGCCCGGCACGCACCCGGAGCACCGTGTCCTCGAGCCGCTGCTCGGCGCGTCGCCGCGCCAGCCGCGCCCGCCAGTGCCGCGGCCCGAGGGTGCCGAAACCGTCCACGAGCGCCACCATGTCGGCGCTCGCGGAGCGGGCGTGCGCGTCGCCCAGCGGCACCCCGGCCCACGCGCAGACCGCGCGCATCAGCACCTCGGCGGCCTCGTCGAGCAGCACCACCCGGTCGGCCTGCTGCCACCGCTTCGCCGCGGCGTCCCACTCCTCGGCGGTCCGGTCTACGACAGCCTTCACCGCGACCGGGTCCCGCAGTGCCAGGAACAGGCTCTTTCGCTGCCGGTGCGCGTCGCCGTCGAGCGTGTGCACGGCGCCGACGCCGGTCAGCGTGCGCTGGACCGCGCCCGGTAGAGCCCCGTGCCGCACGAACTGGTCCTCGTCGTAGAAGCGTCGTGCGGCTTCGGGGCCGCACACGGACACCACGCGCATGCCCAGGAGCCGGGTCCGGACCGTCGGGTCGCCGGCCTGGCGACGCAGGTCGGGCAGCAGGGCGTAGCCTTTGCGCAGCAGCGCCACCGTGTGGTCGCCAGAGATCGTCCGCATGAGCACGCAGTGCCCTGCCCACGGGCGCGGAAACCGTGACCAGGCTGTCACCTCGAGGTCGCATTCCGCGCATGAGCCGCCCACGCCGGGGTACCCCCCGGCCATGGGACGCCCGGAGGACAAGGCAGTGCAGCCGGCTCCACCGGCCGAGGCCGGGACCGACACCCCGCACGGGATGGGGGTCAGCAGCGAGCACGACCACGACGAGGTACAGGAGGTCGACTCGCGCGAGCAGGAGAAGTGACCGGCCAGCAGGGGCGGGGGAGACACTCCCGGCCAGCGGAGTCATAGCGACCGGCCAGCAGCGGACGACTAGCGGCGGCAGCACGGACGGGCATGCCGTCGGCTCGGAGGAGACGTGCAGTCGCCGACGAGGGGCCGTACGAGCACCACCACGGCCCCATACGTGGACATCGAGCTCTGTTTCGATGCCGACCAGGGACAGGTGACCCTGGCGCGCTCTGTCGCGGCGGAGATCGCGCACCGGGAGGGCGCCGAGCGGGCGTACGTGGAGAAGGTCCGCCAGGTGGTCGGCAGGCTGACGTGTGCGCTGCTCGTGCTGGCCGAGCACGGCGCGAAGGTGCACTGCCTGTTCCGGGTGCTGGAGAGCCAGGTTCGTGTCAGCGTGTCGGTTCGCGGGTCGCAGCGGCCGTCTCCCGAGGCCAAGTCGGAGCACGCCCGCCTGCTCGACCACCTGATCGTGTCGGCGAGCACGTACACCCGCCGCGACGACTCCGGCGGCTTCAGCGTCGTGTCCGACGCCTTCATCCCCCTCGACGACTGACGTTTAGCCCCACGAGGTGCGGGGCACGGCTTGTGTGATCGGGGAGCAGTCGACGCGCGCAGCAGCGCGCCTTGGGAGAGGTATGAGCGCGGCAAGCGCCAAGGGACGGGGCTCCGGCGACTCGTCGCGGTCCGGTACGTCGTCGCAGCGGCGGTCCCAGGAGTCCGGGCAAGGGGGCGCCCAGAACCTTGCTACGGCGGTGCGCGGCGCGATGGAGCAGTTCAAGACCCTGACCGGCCGGACCCCCGAGGCAGTCACCGGGGCACGGTCCCTGGAGGACGGCCAGGGCTGGTCGGTTCTCGTCGACGTGGTCGAGCTCGACCGCATCCCCTCCTCGACCAGCGTGCTCGCGACCTACCGGGTCGACCTCGACAGCGAGGGGTCCATCACGGCGTACGAACGTCTGCGCCGCTACACGCGGGGAGCCACCGACCCGACATGAGCATCCAGCCGGTCCACAGCCGCCGCCAGCCCGACTCACTCGCCGACGTCCTCGAGCGGGTGCTGGACAAGGGCATCGTGATTGCGGGCGACGTCGTCGTCAACGTGCTCGACATCGAGCTGCTGACCCTGAAGCTGCGCCTGTTCATCGCCTCCGCCGACACCGCGCGGGAGATGGGCATGGACTGGTGGACGACCGACCCGTTCTTCAGCTCGCAGGCGCCGCCCGAGATCGCGGAGACCGATGGCAACGGGCAGCGGCAGGTCGAGGGACGCTCACAGCCGCGCTCTCGGCGCCAGCTGCAGGAGGAGAACCAGTGGCTGCGCCAGCGCCTCGCGGCGCTGGAGTCCGGCGAGGACCAGGCGCAGCCGTCATGAGTCCCCGCGATCGGTCCCTCGACGACCTGGTCGCGGCAGTGACGCCGCGGGTCGTGGAAGAGGCGCTGGAGCAGGCCGTGGAGCAGGCGCGCGACGAGCTCGCCACCCGTCTCGCGCGAGGCATCGTCGACCGTGCCCTCGCCTCCGGCGCTGCGGCGGCGCCACCGCCGGCCCCGGCCCGGACACCGGAACCTGCCGACACGGCACCCACGGCGACTCCCCCGACCCCCGCTGCAGCACCCAGGTCCGGACAGCACGCCGACACGGCGCTGTACGCCTTCGCGATCATCCCGGCCCGCCCGGTCGACCTCGCCGGTGTTGCCGGCATCGACGGGCACGCGCCGCTGCGGATCGTCCAGCACGGCGAGCTCGGCCTGGTGGTCAGCGAGATGCCCATGGACCTGATGGACGACGTGTCCGAGGACGACCTGTCCGAGACCGGACCGCTCGCCCGGCTGGCCCGCCGTCACGACGACGTGGTGCGCAGCGTGTTCGAGACCGGCCCGGTGCTCCCGCTACGTTTCGGCACGGTGGTCGCCGACGAGGACGGTGCCCGCCGGCTGCTCGAGGAGCAGTCCCGCGCGGCGCGGCAGCGGCTGACCCACCTCGACACCCACCGTGAGTGGGGAGTGCGGCTGAGCCGCGACCCCGCCGCGGTGGACCAGGACACCGGCGGGAGCACCGACGACCGCCGCGGCATGACGGGTACGTCCTATCTCGCCTCCCGCCGGCAGGCGCTGGAGCAGGCGCAGCAGGCCGAGCAGCAGACCGCCGCGCTCAGCGCGCGGGTGGAGGAGGCGCTCGGCGAGCAGGCGGTCGACATCGCCTACCGCGGGGGTGGCCCGGGCTCCGGCGTGCTGGCCGACCTGGCGTACCTGGTGCCGGTCGCGGGCCAGGACGCCTTCCTCGCAGCCGCCGAGCGGCTGAACGGTGAGGTCGCCCACGAGGGCCTGGTCCTGGAGGTGACCGGCCCCTGGCCGCCGTACTCCTTCGCGACCCTGGAGTCCGACCGCTTCGAGGGCGGAGCCCGGACGGGGGTGGTCGGCAGTGCGTGAGCAGCGCGGCATCTTCGGCGGCGACACGAGCGGTACCAGCCTGGTCGACGTGCTCGACCGGGTGCTCCAGCGTGGGGCCTACGTCAGCGGTGACGTGGTCATCTGCCTGGCCGGGATCGACCTGGCCCGGCTGGACCTCAGGCTGCTGCTGACCGGGGTCGAGGCTGGGCCGGTCCTGGAGCCCAACGCCGCGAGGGTCATCAGGGACCGGCGCATGACCGAGGCCACCGGATGACCTCCGGCGAGGCCGCCTGGCCGGGAGGCCCGGCCGGACGACCGGCCACCGCGCGTCAACGTCTCGAGGGTTCGGGCGAGGACGTGGGCCGCAGCCTGGGCCGGCTCGTCGTGACACTGCTCGAGGTGGTCCGGCAAGTAATCGAGCGGCAGGCGTTACGCCGCGTCGATGTGGGGGACCTCACTGATGAGCAGGTGGAAAACCTCGGCCGGGCACTGATCGATCTCGAGGAGACCTTCGACGAGCTGCGCGACACGTTCGGGGTCCGCGAGGAGGATCTGTTCCTGCCCATCGACGTACGACGTCTGCTCGACGACGCAGACCCAGCCAAGCGCCGACCCCACCGGCGCGAGACCTGACCACGAGTCAGACCCACAGGAGGGAACCGACATGACCGTCGCCACCCAGTCGATCAACCGCGCGCCACGTCCGAGCAGCCTTGCCGACGTGCTCGAGGTCGTGCTCGACAAGGGCATCGTGATCGACGCCTACGTGCGTGTCGCCGTGGTCGGGATCGAGCTGCTCACGATCGACGCGCGCATCGTCATCGCCAGCGTCGACACCTACCTGCGCTTCGCCGAGGCCGTGAACCGGCTCGACCTGCAACCCGACGGCCAGGTGTCCGGGCTCCCCGGGCTGATGGAGGAGATCACCGAGGGCGGCGCCTCGTCGAAGACCAAGGGCGCGCTCAGTGGCGCCGCGGACAAGGCCAAGGACGCGATGTCGTCGCTCACCGGCGACGAGGACGAGGACGAGGAGGAGCAGCCCCGCCGTCGGCCGGCGAAGAAGACCGCCGCCAAGCGGACCAGCTCCAGCCGGTCGAGCTCCCCGCGCCGTAGGCGCCAGGAGGGCTGATGCCGCTCCAGGTCTTCGGCGTCGTTCGCCAGGGGCATCCCCTGCCGGGATCGGGCCGGGACCGCGAGAGCGTCGGCGTGCGGCTCGTGGAGAGCGGAGACCTCGCCGCGGCGGTCGGCGAGATCGAGGAGGGATCGGAGCTCCGCGAGGAGGACGCTGCCCGGCATCTCGACATCCTCATCCTGCTGTTGCGTGACGGACCGGTGCTGCCGTTGGCGTTCGGGACGCTGTCGCCGGACGAGGACGCCGTACGTGCCGAGGTGCTCGACCCGGCCGCGGCTGACCTCGCGCAGCGGTTGGCGGCCGTCGACGGGTACGTCGAGACCCGGCTGGAGATCTTCTTCGACGAGCCGACCGCTCTGCGCGAGGTGATGGAGGCCGACCCCGACGTGCGGGCACTGGCCGCCGAGACCCAGGGGGCGAGCAGCCTCGACGCGCGGATCGCGCTGGGTGAGGCGGTGTCGATGCAGCTCACCTCGTGGCGTCAGCAGCAGGCCGAGGCACTGCTCGAAACGCTCGCTCCGGCCGTCGAGGACATCGTGGAGACCGAGTCGTCGGAGCCGCTGCAACAACGCTGGGCGTTCCTGGTCCGCGCAGACGCGCTGGAACGGCTCGACGACACCGTCGGCAGGTTGCGGTCGTCCCTGCAGAACGCCGCGGCCGTGGAGTACGTCGGTCCGCTGCCCGTCTACAGCTTCCTGGGGCAGGTCCAGGCGGATACGGCGCCACCCCGGTCGAACTGGGAGGCACCGCCGACACGGTCGGGCTCCGCCTGGGGTTGGTGAACCCCACCCATGCCGGCGAGCCGGCACAGCCTCGACACATCAGGTACAACACGGACTGGAGCCGGGAGGGCTCCTGAGGGAGGACGACAACGATGAGCGATGCCGCCAAGATCGGCTCCGCGCTCGCCGGCGGATACCTGCTCGGCAGAACCAAGAAGGCAAAGATGGCCATCGGCCTGGCCATGTGGCTCACCGGCAAGGGCCGTCCCAAGGACTGGCTCCGTGAGGGCATGCTCAAGCTGGCGCAGACGCCGGAGGTGCAGGACCTGCTGAAGCAGGCTCGCGGTCCGCTGCTGGAGTCGGCGCGCGGTGCCGCGACGTCGACGTTCAACGCCCAGCTCGGCTCTTTCGCCGACGACATCAACCGGCGCACCGGTGTCCTCACCGGCAAGGCGGAGCCGATCGAGCAGGGTGACGAGCAGGACGAGGAGGAGTCCGAGGGCGAGTACGACGAGGGTCGGTCCGAGGACGAGTACGAGGAGCCCGAGGACGAGGGGGAAGAGCCGGAGGAGGAAGAGGAGGAAGAGGAGGAAGAGGAGGAGGAAGAACCGGAGCCTCCTCGCCGCCGGCCGCGCCGGCAGCCGTCCAGCGGCTCCGCTGCCCGTAAGTCGCCGGCGAGGAAGTCGGCGGCCAAGAAGGCCCCGGCCAAGAAGTCGTCCTCTAGCGGCTCGAGTGCCCAGAAGTCGTCCTCGAGCGGCTCGAGTGCCCAGAAGTCGTCCCCGAGTGGCTCCAGTGCGAAGAAGTCGTCCTCCTCGGCGAGGTCGACCGCCAAGAAGTCATCGGGTTCGGCGACCAAGAAGTCCACGGCCAGGAAGTCGCCCGCCAAGTCCACGGCCAAGACGGCCAAGAAGGCCCCGGCGAAGAAGACGGCCACCAAGAAGGCACCCGCGAAGAAGTCCTCGGGTGGCAGCTCGAGCACACGCAAGCGACAGGCGTCCTCGCGGCGCTCGTCACGCTGACCGAGGAGGGAAGTCATGGCTGACGACAAAACAATGATGGGCCAGCTCGGCGAGGCCGCCAAGAACAACCCCGCCCTCGGGCGGCTGCGTGAGGAGGCCGGCGGTTACCTGCAGGCACGCGGTCAGGACCTGGCCAAGAACCTCGGCGGCAAGCTCGAGGACGTCACCGGCAAGCTGCAGGACACCGCGGACAACGGTGGCGTGATCGGCAAGAGCGCCAAGCGGATGGCTGAGGGGGAGAGCCCGGGCAAGGCCGCCGCCAAGGGCGTTGCCGGCGGTCTGAAGGACAAGGTCAAGAGTGCCTTCGGCGGTGGCGGCGGAGGCGGCGGCAGCAAGGCGACGAAGGCCACGATCATCATCGAAGAGCTCGACATCGGTGCGCCGGTGAGCGTGGTCTACAACCAGTGGACGCAGTTCCAGGACTACTCCGGCTTCATGAAGAAGGTCGAGAACGCCGAGCTGGACGAGCAGGACGACGGCGTCAAGGTCGACTTCAAGGCCCAGGTCTTCTGGTCCCACCGGCAGTGGGAGTCGACCATCAAGGAGCAGGTGCCGGACGAGACCATCACCTGGCGTTCGCAGGGCGAGAAGGGCCATGTGGACGGCACCGTGACCTTCCACGAGCTCGCACCGCGGTTGACCCGCGTGCTGGTGGTCCTCGAGTACTACCCGCAGGGGTTCATGGAGCGCACCGGCAACCTCTGGCGGGCTCAGGGCAGGCGCGCGCGCCTGGAGCTCAAGCACTTCCGGCGACACGTGATGATGAACGCGATGCATGCACCAGAGGAGCTCGAGGGCTGGCGCGGCGAGGTGCGCGACGAAGACCTGCAGCGCAGCCACGACGAGGTAGTCGAGGAAGAGGAGCAGGAGGGCGAGGAGTCCGGCGGCGAGGAGGAGCCCGAGTCCGAGTACGACGAGGCGGAGGGACAGCCCGAGGCCGAGGAAGAGGAGTACGAGGAAGAGCCCGAGGCCGAGGAGGAGGAGTACGAGGAAGAGCCCGAGGCCGAGGAGGAGGAGTACGAGGAAGAGCCCGAGGCCGAGGAGGAGGAGTACGAGGAGGAGCCCGAGGAGGAGGAGCCTCCGCGGCGTCGGCGCCGTCGGTGACACCCCTGCGACGACCC
>DATABY010000115.1:0-17814 GCA_036259355.1 Nocardioidaceae bacterium | reverse complement strand
GGCGGCGCGGTGGTACCGCGCCGCGCGCGTCGACCGGCTGGCTCGGCGCACCGACCGTGCCGTGGGCCCGCAGGTGCGCGCGAGCTGACCGGCCCTCAGCCCTGCATCACGAACCGCAGGCCGGTGACGAGCACCTGCCCGGACGCGCGCACCACGGTCGGTTCGAACACGGGCAGGTACGGCACCCGTAGCGGGAGTCGCGCCCACCGGGGCAACAGCTCGACCGCGGCCGCGGACAGCGCGGTGTAGGCCGGGCGCAGCGGCCAGGCGACGGGCGGGTTGAGCAGCAGGAACCGCGCTGCGGCACGGCTCTGCGGGGTCGACCGGATCTCCGGCCGGAACCCGTCGAGCTGCTCGGTCAGCTCCGCCTCGGTCGTCGGAGGGTCGAGCACGCCGAGCCGTCGCGCCACCTCGGCCAGGTCCGCGACGTACCCGTCACGGCCCTCCTGGTCCAGCGGGTGGGAGCCGTAGCGCGTGTGCGCGCGCAGGAAGCAGGCCGCCTCGGCCACGTGGACCCAGGACAGCAGGTGCGGGTCCGAGGCCCGGTAGCAGCGACCGTCGGGACTGATGCCCTGCACGCGCCGGTGAACGGCGCGCACCCGACGCACCGCCGCCTCGGCGTCGTCGGCGACCCCGAACGTCGTCACCGCGAGGAAGGTGCTCGTGCGCTGCAGCCGGCCCCACGGGTCGCCGCGGTAGCCCGAGTGCGCTTCGACGGCGGCCATCGCGAGCGGGTGCAGGGACTGCAGGAGCAGCGCGCTGAGGCCACCGACGAACATCGACGCGTCGGCGTGCACCCGCCGGATCGGCCGGTCCTCGGCGAACCAGCGGGGTCCCGGCCGGTCGTGGATGCGCTCGCGGTTGGCCGGCCCCTCCTCCCCGGCGACGAGCCCGAACAGCGACTCCCCCATCGAGTGGCGCAGCCCGGACAGCGCCCGCACCGTCATGCCTTCGATGGTGGCACCGATGACGCGCTCATGTCGATGAGCTTGTTCACCGTGCGCCAGTTGCGGACCGTGCCCACCACGGGGCCTCGCAACGCGCTCATCCGCGTCGCCAGCTTCGACCTCCCGAAGCCGTTCGGCAGGTGCAGGAAGATCTCCCGGCCGTCGCAGACGTAGCGGTCACGGCCGAAGTCGGTGCGCACCAGCCGCTCGACCAGCTCGCCCGGCACCGGCGCGGACAGGAAGACCACGGCCACGTGCGCGGAGTCGTCACGTGGGAAGGGGTTGCGAACCACCACGTCGGCCATCTCCCGGTGGGTGCGGAGGACGACGTCCACCGCCATGCCGAAACGCTGCTCGATGACGGTCTCGAGCCGCTGGCGTACGGCATTCGCGTCGTCGTCGGTCGCGAACACGACGTTGCCGCTGCGGATGTAGGTCGCGACCGAGCGATAGCCGAGGTCGACGTAGGCCTGCTTCAGCTCCGGCATGGGGACCTGGCTGCTGGGCCCGAGGTTCACCCCGCGCAGCAGCGAGACGTACGCCGTCACGTGAGCACCACGTCCGTGGTGTCCGCATCAGCGGCCACGAAGGCCAGCAGCGCGGCTCCCTCGTCGACGACCGCCGCTCGGTCACGCCGCGACAGGGCGGCGAAGGTCTCGACGTGCAGCCGCACCGACCGTTGCTCGCGGACGAGCCGCCACATGCCCTGCACGAAGCCGTCGACGAGGACGGTGCCGGGCACCATGCCGTTCTTGGTGGCGATCCGCCGGCGGTGCTCGTCGGCGATGACGCGTCCGCGGTCGGCATGCGACAGCGTGAGGTTGTCGAACTCCGCCAGCAGGCGCACCGGGGCGGGTGTGTCGGGGTCCGGACGCGGCGCCTCCGGCACGTCGAACAGCTCCCGGCCGCGCTCGTCGCGGAAGACCCGCAGCCGCGGCCGAAGGCGCTCGAAGACCTCGCCGAGGCGGGTCAGCCCGGACCAGGTCTGCGCGTCGGCGACCGCGGCGGGACCGAACGCGGCGAGGTAGCGCAGCACCAGCCCGTCCAGCCGACCGCCGTCCTCGACGCCCTGGCCGAGCCAGGACTCGAACGTGGTGAGCGCCACCGGGCCGCTGCGTCCCCACACGCCGCGCGGTGGCACGTGCACCATCGGGACCAACCCGCGGACCGCCTGCGCCAGCGCCGCCGGGTCGCGGTCCGGCCAGCGCGGAGCCAGCATCTCCCGCAGCTGTGCCACGGTCCGCGGCTCCTCCTCCACCAGTGCCCGTCCCGTCGCGAGCAGGTCGGCGACGTCGACGCCGTCGAGCCGGTGCCGCCCGAACGTGGCGTTGCTGTGCACGGAGCGCTCCAGCATCGGCTGGACCAGCGGCCGGATCGCCAGCGCGTCCTTGCTGGTGACCAGGTGGATCGTGCCGCGCATCAGCGTCGCCCGGACGGCTTCGCGGTCGGTGAGCAGCCGGCCGAGCTCCTCCGGCCGGAAGCCCTCCAGCCGATCCCACAGGGCGATGTAGGGCGGGTTCGGCGCCTGCGCCTGCAGGCCGACCAGGTGCTCCACCGCCTGTGCCGGGCCCATGCGGTGCCGGCGCAGCATCAGCTGCCGCGCCAGCAGGGCCCGGTTGAGGCTGCGCTGGTCGAGCACCTCGGCGTCCGGCATGGTGCCAACCTAGACCTAGACTCTGACGACCATGACCTCGTTTCTGCAGCAGGCGCCCGACCGCTGGATCGACCTCGAAGGGGCCGTCAACGTCCGCGACCTGGGCGGCCTGCCGATCCACGGCGGCGGTGTGACCCGCTCGCGGCGCCTGGTGCGTGCCGACAACCTGCAGGACCTGACCGAGGCCGACCTGCGCACGTTGCGCGAGGACGTCGGCGTCCGCGACGTCGTGGACCTTCGCACCACCAGCGAACGCCAGGTCGAGGGGCCGGGGCCGCTCGACGACGCGCCTGCCGTACGGGTGCTCCACTGGTCCCTGCTGCCGGAGCAGGGCGACCGGGCCCGTGAGGTCGACGGCGACGTGCTGATGCCGTGGCAGGCGGGCCCCGAGGAGGTGCCGGCACCGCGCTCGGAGACCCGCGACGTCTACGTGTCCTACCTGCACGACCGCCCCGACTCGGTGGTCGGTGCGCTGCGCACGGTGGCGCACTCCGACGGTGCGGTGGTCGTGCACTGCGCAGCCGGCAAGGACCGCACCGGTGTGCTGGTGGCCCTGGCCCTCGACCTGGTGTCCGTCGACCGGGACGCGATCATCGCCGACTACCTGCTCACCGCCGACCGGCTCGACGCGATCATCCGCCGTCTGCTGAACGCCCGCGCCTACGCGTCCAACCTGCGGGAGCGCTCCCGCGACAGCCACCTGCCGCGGGCCGAGGGCATCGAGGACGTGCTCCGGTACGTCGACGCACACGGTGGAACCGAGCGCTGGCTGCGCCAGCACGGGTGGGAGCGGGCCGACACCGCCGCGTTGCGCGACCGCCTGCGGTCCTGACCCGACCTGGGGGAGACTGTCCTCCGGACGACGTCGGGGAGTAGTCGTGAAGCGGACCGCTGTGGTTGTCTCGGGCGTGGTAGCCGTGTCCGTCCTGGTGGCCGCGGTACTCCTCACCGCGTCCGCGAGCCCGCGCGGAGGAGCCGCACGTGAGGTGGTGCCGTTGTCAACGCCGACCCCGACCCTCGTCGACGACGAGACGATCCGCAGCCGACTCGACGGCGCGCAGCCGCTGACCTGGGTGTTCGTCGGTGACAGCATCACCCACGGGTCCTCGCACACCGCCGGCCGTCGCAGCTTCGTCGAGCACTTCGCCGAGCGGGTCCGCACCGAGATGGGCCGGGTCGGCGACGTCGTGATCAACACCGGTGTCACCGGCGACCGCACGCAGGACGTGCTCGCCGGCTTCGACGCGCGGGTACGCCGGTTCGGCCCGGACGTCGTCGTGGTCATGCTCGGCACCAACGACAGCGTGGACGGCCCCGCAGGCCGCGACGGCTTCCGGTCCCGGCTCGGCGAGATCACGACCCGGGTCCGGGCGGCCGGCGCCGTACCCGTGCTGCAGACGCCCAACGCCGTCGACACCGCGGCGTCACCGGGGCACGCCGACCTCGCCGCCTACGCCGACCTGGTGCGCGGGCTCGCCGCCACCGAGCACATCGTGCTGGTCGACCACCACGCCCACTGGCTCGAGTCCAGCGACGGCACAGCGCCGGACGCCTGGCTCAGCGACGACATCCACCCCAACGCCACCGGGCACCTGGAGATGGCGCGCACGCTGTTCGAGCGGCTGGGCGTCCTCGACCCGACCTCCCCGACGGGCGGCGCCGACGGGGCCGCCGACGGGGGCGCTGACGGGGCCGCTGCCGCTGACGGGGCGGCCGAGCCGCTGGTCGCCGGAGAGGAGATGTCGGGACGTGCATGAGGCCGACCGGCGCGTGGAGGCGGCGTTCGAGGCCGTGCGTCGCGAGGACTTCCTGACCGCGGACCAGCGGTCCAACGCCGCGCTGGACCGCGCCCTGCCGATCGGCTACCAGCAGACCAACTCCCAGCCCCGCACGGTCTCGAACATGCTGGTTCTCCTCGACGTGCGTACGGGGCAGCGCGTGCTCGACGTCGGCAGCGGCTCCGGTTGGACCACGGCGCTGCTGGGCACGCTCGTCGGCCCGGACGGCGCGGTCCACGGGGTCGAGCTGGTCCCCGAGCTGGTCGCGTGGAGCCGCGAGAACCTGCGCGCCTACGCGATGCCGTGGACCCGTATCCACCAGGCCAGCGAGGACGAGCTGGGGCTCGCCGCGGAGGGGCCGTTCGACCGGATCCTGGTGTCGGCCGAGGCCTCGGAGCTGCCGCAGTCGCTGGTCGACCAGCTCGCTGACGGTGGGCTGATGGTCGTGCCGGTGGCCGGACGACTACTCAGCGTCGAACGCGGGCCCGGCGGCGACGTCACGGTGCACCGGCACGGGCACTACGCGTTCGTACCCTTGCGCTGACCGGGTCCCTCGAGGGCTTCCGCTCGGGCGGTGTTCTCACTACTGTCGTCACATTCCGTACTCAGGAGAGCGCCATGCGTAGTCGTCTCGGGCTTGCAGTGCTGCCGGTCCTCGCCCTGGTCCTCATGATCCCCGTGGCGGCCGCCCAGGAGCCGGCCCCTCCGGCCGACTCCGCGCCGGACGACTCCATCGAGACGGTCGTGCGGGTACGGGTGCCGTCGACGGGCGCGCTGCGGCGGATGGCCGCGAACGGCATCGACGTCACTCACGAGGTCTCCCAGGGCCCCAACGGCACGATCGAGGCCACGGTCATCGTTCCGCAGGCCGGCGTGGAGGGGCTGGACCGGTACGCCGCGACGGTGCTGGACACCCTCGCGGCTCCCACCCAGGCGGAGGCGGCCGCAGAGCTCAAGGGCAACGCCGCGGAGCTCACCCGGGCGCAGAAGCTGCGCGCGAAGCCACCGGCCACCACCAGGCGGCAGGCCGAGCGGGCGGCGGAGCGACCCGCGCCGCAGGTGCCCGACACCACGCTCACCGTGCTGCGGGCCGACCGGTGGAGCACCCCGGACGGCGACTTCCTGTCGGTGGAGGTGCGCTCGGACGCCGGATCGGACGACACCGTCACCGTCGAGACCGACACCGGCGAGACCTACGAGCTCAGCGCGTTCACCGACCGCGGGGTCTACCTCTACCACCGGATGACCGAACCCGTGCCCACGCAGGGCGCAGTGCAGGACATCACCGCGACGTCCGCCGACGGCACCGCGGTCGAGAGCCCCACCACGCCGTGGGCCGGTGGAGCGGTCGCCGACTACCCGGCGGGGTTCGAGTGGGGCTTCACCGACGACGGGTACGTCGACGCCACCCAGTCCGACGCCGTGATCGAGCGCTTGGCGGCGGAGTTCCCGCACCTCGCCGAGGTCGTCGAGCTGCCGAACCGCACGCACGGCTACAACCTCCCCGACGGCGGGCCGCTGCTGGGGCCGGCGAGCTACCCGCGCGACCCCTACACGGTCAAGGCCCTCCGCATCGGCGCCGACCGGGACGGGTCCAAGACCGGGGTGCTGCTGTACGCGCAGGAGCACGCGCGCGAGTGGGTCACCTCACTGGTGGCCCTGGAGAGCGCGCAGCGGCTGCTGCACAACTACGGCACCGACCCGACCACGACCGCGCTCGTCGACGACCTCGACATCTTCGTCGTGCCGATGACCAACCCGGACGGGGTGGCGTACTCGCTCTACGACAACCTGTTCCAGCGCACCAACATGAACGTCGACGAGTGCGCCTACACCACGCCGCTCAACGCCGGCACCGACGTCAACCGCAACTTCTCGGTGGGCTCGCTGCGCGACGGGTACGTCGGCGCGTCCGCCGACTGCCGCGACTCCGTGTACGCCGGCGCGTCGGAGGTGTCCGAGGCCGAGTCGGCCAACGAGGTGTGGCTGACCGAGCAGTTCCCGAACATCAAGTTCGCGATGAACACCCACAGCTTCGGCGGGTACTTCATGTGGTCGCCGGCGGCGTACCGGGACGACCGCACCACGCTGCCGCGGCCCGACCTGGCCACCGAGGAGTACTTCTTCGAGGCCTCCGAGACGATCCTGTCGCGGATCAAGGAGTTCCGCGGGACCGTGGTCTGGCCGGGACGGACCGGCCCCGTCGTGGACGTGCTGTACTCGGCTGCCGGCAACTCCGGCGACGAGCACTTCTACGACGACGCGCTGACCACCGACCCCGACATCTACGCCTGGGACTTCGAGGTCGGCGTACCCCTGTGGAACGAGACCACGCAGACCTGGGACACCTCGGCCGGCGGGTTCTTCTGGCCCGACTTCGAGACCGAGGGTTTCGCGCAGGCGATGGAGTTCGCGAACGGCTGGTACGGCATCCTCGAGGTGGCCCGGCAGTACGCGCTCGACGACGACGCACCGGCGTCGACCAACAACGTCGACGGTCGCGGGACGTACGACGGGCCGGTGGATGTCGTCTTCGAGACGACCGAGCCGGCCACCGTGCACTACACGCTGGACGGCTCCCGCCCGACCTGGGACTCGCCCACCGTGGACCAGGACGGCGTTCGCGGCGGGCCGAAGCCGGTGACGCTGACCGAGCGCCGTACGGTCCTGCAGTGGTTCTCGGTCGACGAGGCCGGCAACGTCGAGGGCGGGTACGCACCGGACGGAGACAGCCGCCGCGGCCTGAACCGGGAGGTCGTCAAGATCCGCTGACGGCCCTCGGCGGCAGCGTCGCGGCGGGCCGCCGGCGAAGGTTGAGGGATCCTCCCGGGTGGGTACGGGGTCCGCGTGGGTACTCAACGGGCACGACTCGACCTGCAGGCACACCGCGGTGGCCTCGGCCTGACCGTCGAGAACACGCTGGAGGCCTTCGCCACCGCGCTGGATCTCGGCGTGACCACGCTGGAGTGCGACGTGCACGTGAGCGCCGACGGCGCCGCGATGGTCACCCACGACCGCAAGATCAACGCGGCGCACTGCCGCGACACCGGACCCGCCTGGCCGGGCGACGGTGACTTCCCGTACGTCGGCAAGTACGTCACCAGGCTGCACGAGGACCAGCTGCGCACGATCGACTGCGGGTCCCTGAGGCATCCGTTGCATCCCCGGCAGCGCACGGTCCCCGGTGTCACGATGCCCACGCTGCCGGAGCTCTTCGACCTCGTGCGCGACCGCGGCGCCGACGACGTGCAGCTCAACATCGAGACGAAGTTCGAGGCGGTCGCGCCCACCGAGACAGCGCCGCCGGAGCGCTTCGTACGGGTCGTCGCGGCGGAGGTGCAGATGGCGGACGTGTGCGACCGCGTGTCCGTGCAGAGCTTCGACTGGGCGCTGCTGAGACGGATGCGGCAGGTGGAGCCGCGGGTCAGGCTCAACGCACTCACCAGCAGCTACTACCTGGAGCACGGCGTGCCCGGTCCCTCGCCCTGGCTCGCCGGACTGGACATCGACGACTTCGACGGCAACCTGGTGGCCGCCGCGGCCGAGATCGGTGTCGACGCCGTGTCACCCGCCCACGGCGAGCCGGTACGGATGGGAGTCGACAACCCGCAGTACCGCCCCTTCGTCACCGAGACGATGGTGCACGACGCCCACGAGTGCGGCATGGCGGTCATCCCGTGGACGGTCGACGACCCGCCGACCATGCACGCGCTGATCGACCTCGGCGTCGACGGCATCATCACCAACTACCCCGACGTGCTGCGCGACGTCATGGCCGACCGCGGCATGCCGCTGCCGCAGGCCTACCCAGGCGCCCTGCCCGCGCAGGCGATGGCGATGGCATGACGCCGGCGCCGTCCGGCCGGCAGTTCGACATCGGCCACGGGGAGCAGCACGCCACCGTGGTCGAGGTGGGCGGTGGGGTGCGCGCCTACCGCGTCGGAGACCGTGACGTGCTGCACCCGTACGACGTCGACGCGATGTGCGACGGTGCGCACGGCGCCCCGCTCATCCCCTGGCCGAACCGGCTGGCCGACGGGCGGTACGAGTTCGACGGTACCCAGCACCAGGTGGCGCTGACCGAGCCGGCCAAGGCCAACGCCATCCACGGCTTCCTGATGTGGCGCCCGTGGCAGGGCGCCGAGCACACCGCCGACCGGGTCGTGATGGCGACCAGGCTGCATCCGCTGATGGGCTACCCGTTCACGCTCGACGTGCGGGTCGCGTACACGCTGGACGACCACGGGCTCACGGTCGCGACCACGGCCACCAACATCGGTGACGCACCGTGCCCGTACGCCAGCGGCCAGCACCCCTACCTGTCCCCCGGCACCGGCCTCATCGACGCGTGCACGCTGCAGTTCGCCGCCGGCTTCCGCGTCGACACCGACGACACGCGCCAGCTGCCGACCGGAGACGTGGAGGTCGCCGGCACGCCGTACGACTTCGGGGCACCTCGGCAGCTCGGCGACCTCGCGATGGACTACGCCTTCGGAGACCTCCCCCGCGACGAGGACGGCCGGGCCTGGCTGAGCCTGACCGGCGTCGACGGGTGCACCGCGCGGGTCTGGGTCGACGACACCTACCCGTACCTCGAGGTCTACACCGCCGACACCCTCGCGCCGCAGCGGCGCCGCGCCGGCCTCGGTGTCGAGCCGATGACCGCGCCGCCGAACGCCTTCCGGAGCGGAACGGACCTGTTGCGCCTCGAGCCGGGCGAGTCGGTCACGAACACCTGGGGCGCCACGCTCACCTGACGGAGCACCGCCGATGCTCCGCGGCCGAGGCAACCGACCGAAATCGGTGCCCCAGCACCAAGAACCGTCGGTCGCCCCCGGCGACGGACACCGAACCCTCAGCGCTAACCCCTTCCCTCCGAGGCTACTTCCGGGTAACACTGGGGAGGACCTGCGACGGAAGGGGAGTACGACGTGGCAACCGAGGTGACCGAACAGCAGGCTCGCGAGGTGGCAGAGGCCGCCCGTGAGACCGAGTGGACCCGCCCCAGCTTCGCCAAGGAGCTCTATCTCGGGCGCTTCGACCTGTCGCTGATCCATCCGCACCCCGGGCAGTCGGTCGAGGACGTCGAGCGGGGCGAGAAGTTCCTCGCCGAGCTGCGCACGTACTGCGAGTCGCTCGACAGCGGGCGGATCGAGCGCGAGTCGCAGATCCCCGACGAGTACGTCGCGGGGCTGAACGAGCTCGGCGCCTTCGGCATGAAGATCCCCCGTGAGTACGGCGGGCTCGGGCTGTCCACCGCCTACTACGGCCGGGCGCTGGCGCTGACCAGCTCGGTGCACCCGAGCATCGGCACCCTGCTGTCGGCCCACCAGTCCATCGGCGTGCCCGAGCCGGTCAAGATGTTCGGCACCGAGCAGCAGAAGGCCGAGTACCTCCCGCGCTGCGCGCAGGGTGCGATCTCAGCGTTCCTGCTCACCGAGCCCGACGTCGGGTCCGACCCGGCCCGGCTGGCGGCCACGGCGACACCCACCGAGGACGGCTCGGCGTACCTGCTCGACGGCGTGAAGCTGTGGACCACCAACGGCGTCATCGCCGAGCTGCTGGTGGTGATGGCCAACGTGCCCAAGAGCGAAGGCCACAAGGGCGGCATCAGCGCGTTCATCGTCGACGCCCACAGCGACGGCATCACGGTCGAGAACCGCAACGCCTTCATGGGTCTGAAGGGCATCGAGAACGGCGTCACCCGGTTCCACCAGGTGCGGGTCCCCGTCGAGAGCCGCCTGGGCAAGGAGGGCCAGGGGCTCAAGATCGCGCTGACGACACTCAACATCGGCCGGCTGTCCATCCCCGCGATCTGCGCCGGCGCGGGGAAGTGGTGCCTGAAGATCGCCCGCGAGTGGTCCAACGCCCGCGTGCAGTGGGGCAAGCCGGTGGGCCAGCACGCCGCGGTGGAGCAGAAGATCTCCTCGATCGCCGCGACCACGTTCGGCCTGGACGCCGTCGTCGAGCTGTCCACCCAGCTCGCCGACGCCGGCACGAAGGACATCCGCATCGAGGCGGCGCTGGCCAAGCTGTGGGCCAGCGAGATGGCCTGGAAGATCGCCGACGACCTGGTGCAGATCCGCGGCGGCCGGGGCTACGAGACCGCCGAGTCGATGGCTGCCCGCGGCGAGCGTGCCGTGCCCGTCGAGCAGGTGCTGCGCGACATGCGGATCAACCGCATCTTCGAGGGCTCGACCGAGATCATGCACCTGCTGATCGCCCGTGAGGCGGTCGACACCCACCTGTCCGCCGCCGGTGACCTCGCGTCCGCGGACGCGAGCCTGCAGCAGAAGGCGAAGGCGGCCGCCCAGGCCAGCGGGTTCTACGCCAAGTGGCTGCCCCAGCTGGTCACCGGCGAAGGCAACAAGCGCTCGTCGTACGCCGAGTTCGGGCCGCTGGCCAGGCACCTGCGCTACGTGGAGCGCTCGTCGCGCAAGCTGGCCCGGTCCACCTTCTACGGGATGGGCCGGTGGCAGGCCAAGCTCGAGCACAAGCAGGGGTTCCTGGGCCGCATCGTCGACATCGGCGCCGAGCTGTTCGCGATCGCGGCGGCCTGCACGCGCGCCGAGATGCTCCGGCAGCAGGACGAGGCACAGGGCAGGGCCGCCTACCAGCTCGCCGAGGCCTTCTGCGCCCAGGCGCGCCAGCGCACGGAGGACCTGTTCGAGCGCCTGTGGGACAACACCGACGACATCGACAGCAGGCTCGCACGTCGCGTGCTCGCCGGCGACTACACCTGGCTGGAGGAGGGTGTGGTCGACCCGTCCGAGGGCACGGGCCCATGGATCGCGAGATGGGAGACCGGGCCGTCCAAGGCCGACAACGTCGCCCGCCGCTACCGCTGAGGCAGCGCTGAAGGAGGACGGCGCCCGGAGCGGGGGTCAGCGCCGGTCGTGCCGCTCCCGCTCCGCGGCGTCGTGCTCGGAGCTGGTGCCGACGACGTAGCGGTTGCCGTGCGAGATCTCCACGGCGACGGCCGTGAGCCAGTCACGGGTCGGCTGGACGAGTCCACGGGAGGCGATCGCCTGGCTGAGGGCCGTCATGGTGGCCGGCACGTCCTGACCGAGCCGGAGCGCCGCCACGGCGTTGACCGCCTCCTGAAGCGTGGCTTCCTCGGCCATCGTCTTGTCGTGCAGCTGTTGGGTCTCCGGGTCGAGCTCGGACATGGCTCCATACTGGCCAGGTGGGGCTACCGAGCACAAGGCGACTTCGCGACCGGCTCGAGGCACAGCTGCGCCGCGAGGTGCGCCTGCGCCCAGGCGCGCCGCTGGCGCCCACCGCTCCGGGCCTGTCGTTCGCGATCTACGTCGACGCGCACCTGACGACGCACGCCGTCGTGGTCGCCGACCTGGCCGCGGCGGCCTACATCGGCGCCGCGTCCACGCTCATCCCGGTCGGTGTGGCCGCCGCCGCGGTCGAGGAGCACACCCTGCCGGCGCTGCTCCGCACTCCTTTCGGCTCCGTGCTGGAGGAGTGGGCGCAGCTGTTCGACCGGGCCGCGGGCACCGAGGAGGCGGAGATCCGCCTCTACGACGCCGTGCTGCCCGGGGGTCGGCCACCGCCCGACATCGCCACGCTGGCCGCGGCACCGGGACTCCGTCTGGACGTCACGGTGTCGGTCCGGGCGTACGGCGAGGGGCGCCTGTCCCTGGTGCTGGGCCGCTGAGGTGCTGAGGTGCTGGGCCGCTGACCCTCTAGCTGAACGGCCGGACGACCGTGCGCGCGATCGACTGGTTGTAGTAGTGCTTCCCGACCCGGGTCACGTGCACGTCGTCGCCCTTGGCCTCGACCATCCGGCCGCGACCGAGGTAGATCGCCACGTGGTTGATGTCGCCGGTGCTGTCCTTGCGGTAGAAGATGAGGTCACCGCGCTTCTTGCGCGCCAGCCGCACATGCCGCAGCCGCCCGTGCTCGTACATCTCCTTGGAGGTGCGGTAGGCGGGCAGCACGTGCTTGTCGATCGAGATGGGCTGCGGGTCGAGCCCGGCCCGGTACAGCGACTGCAGCACCAGCCCCGAGCAGTCCACGCCGTACTTCGGCCGTCCCGCTCCGCCCCAGACGTACTCCGCACCGCGGTATTCCATGGCGAACGCGATCATGGTGCGGACACGCTGCCTGCGGGTGGCGTCGGCCGGCAGCGCCGGCCTCGCCTGCCACCTGTCGAAGCAGAAACGCTCGCGGAAACCCATGGCGTTCCAGGTCCTGCGGTTGACCACACCACTGGCACGCAGCCCGTGGCGGCGCTGGAACGTCCTCACCCGTCGGATCGTCGTGCTGTCCATGGTCTCCCAGCGCGAGCCCAGGCCGAGCTTGCGCTGCACCATCTTGACCTTGATGCCGTTCATGCCCGGCGAGAGCCGCACGCAGCCCTTCGCCGGCTCGATCGAGGTGGTGGGCTGCAGGTAGCCGGCCGGAGCGCCGGCCGCGGTTGCTGGTACGGCGGCCACGGCGCCGGTTGCGAGCACGACGGCGGTGGCCGCGCTCAGAGCGATTCGCTTCATCGGATTTCCCCCCAAGACAAGGACAGGTTCAGTCGCGACGGGCCGAGACGGCCCGCGTGAGATCGGCAATGACGTTGTCGCTCGGCGAGGCCGAGGCCCGGTTGGCCTCCTCCAGCTCCCGCCACAGCTCCTCGCGGTGCACGGCGACCTGCCTCGGGGCGTCCACCCCCACGCGGACGACGTCACCGCGAACATCCAGCACCGTGACCGTGATGTTGTCACCGATCACGATGCTCTCACCGACGCGTCGGCTCAGCACCAGCATGCGATCGCCTCCTGTCCCGGTCTCACCGTACTCGCAGCGGTCGGTGCGGGTCAGGAGGTCACGAGCGGCGCCCGCAACGGCAACGTCGGGTCGTCGAGCACCACCTGCGTGGCGCGGCGCGTGCGGTGGTTGACCAGCACCGGGGCCAGCAGGTTGACCGTGGCGGTCCGGGCCGACTCGCCGGGGTTGACCAGCACCAGCGCCAGCACGTCGTCGGCCGAGCTGATCTCGAGCGCCGCCGCCGTCTGGTCGTCGATCACGGGAGCGTAGTCGGTGAAGAACGCCGCCGGGGGCACAACGAGGAAACGCAGATCAGGGTCGTCGATCGAACGCAACGCACAGAGTACGCCGGCGTCGTCGAGCCGGGCGAGGGCGAAGCGCCGGTGCTCGGGGAAGCCGGGCAGCGGCTCCACCATCTCCAGGACGGGGATCTCGTCCCGGACGGCGTCATCAGCGCGCATGACTCTCCTCGACTCGCGGGTCGCCGCACCGGCGGCAGGCCGGCCGAACAGCATGGTCACGGTCGCGTCCATCATCGCAGGAAGTCGATCAGCGACGGCTGCAGCACGCGCGCGGTGGTGGCCAGCGATGCCTGGTAGGCCACCTCCTGCAGCTGCAGGTCCACCATGGCCTTGGCCAGGTCGACGTTCTCCACGTCGGAGAGCGACGCCTGCAGGTTCAGGGTGACGTCCTTGGCGGTCTGCGCCGCCTGCTCCAGGCGCGCGTAGCGCGTACCGACGTCCGCCAGCGCCGTGCGCATCCGCGTCAGCGCGCCGTCGAGCTTGTCCAGGTCGCCGCCCAGCGCGGCCGGGTCGGTGCGCAGGTGGGTCACCACGTCGTCGAGCACCTTGAACAGGTCGTTGCCGGCGGGGCCGAACGCCTCCGGTCCGGTCACGTCGACGCGGATGCGCACGCCGTCGGCGACCGAGCGCTCTACCGTCGTACCGGGACCCGCGACCGGCTGGCCGAGGTAGGCACCGGTGTCAGGGTCGTAGGCCTGCTTTCCCGCAGTCGTCCCACCGAAGACGGGACGGCCGAGGTGCTGGGTGTTGGCCGAGGCGAGCAGCGCCTCGCGGATCTGCTCCACCTCGGCCGCCAGCGCCTCGCGGGACTGGGCGTTGGTGCTGCCGGTGGCGCCCTGCAGCGCAAGCCCGCGGGTCCTGTTCACGGAGTCGAGCATCGACATCAGCGTGTTGTCGACCCGGCCGAGCCAGCCGAGGCCGTCCTCGGCGTTGCGGGCGTACTGGCTCTGGGTCGCGGTCTCTGAGCGCAGCCGCATGGCGCTGTTGGTGCCGATGGGCGAGTCGGAGGGCCGGTTGATGACGCGGCCGGTGTGCAGCTGCTCCTGGGTCTTGGCCAGCCGGCCGAGGCCGTTCTGCAGCGACGCCAGCGAGTTGCCGACCATCAGCCGCTGTGTGATGCGGGAGGGAATCGTCATGTCAGCGCACCAGTCCCGTCCGGTTGATCAATGTGTCCAGCACCGAGTCGACCGTGGTCAAGACCCGTGCCGCCGCCTCGTAGGCGCGCTGGTGGGCCAGCATCGACACCATCTCCTCGTCGAGGTCGATCCCGGAGAGTGACTCCCGGGAGGCATCGACCTGGTTGGTCAGGACCCGCTGGTTGTCCGCGACCCGCTGCGCCGACGCCACCTCGGCGCCGAAGTCGGTGACCAGGCGCCGATAGCCCTCGTCGACCGTCGACAGCTGCGCGATCGCGTCCGCGTTGGAGTTGTCGAGCGTGCCCTGCACCGCTGAGGCGGCGACCTGGTCGGGTCCGGTGAGGGCCACCTGCAGCGTCGCGGCCGTCGTACCGGTGAAGAAGGCACCACCGGCGGCGCCGGCGCGGTCGAAGCCCTGCGTGTGCTGGGCGTTGACGGTCGTGGCCAGCGACTGCGCGAACTCGTCGAGACGGCGCACGTAGTCGGGCAGGGTGCGGTCCATCAGGCTGACCACGGCGCCGACGGTGCCGGTGGCCACACTCACGGCGTTGCCGCCGACGCTCAGCGTCACGGGGTCGCCCAGCGCGGTCGCGCCGCCGACACCGAACGTGTGGGCCGTCGAACCGCTCACGAGCACGGCACCGCCGACCTTCACCTCGACCGTACCGTCGCCGGCCACCGTGCTGGTGGCCCCGGCGAGCTCGGCCAAGCGCAGGGTCAGCTGGTCCCGCCGGTCCTCCAGCGTGCCGACCTGGGTGTCGGACGCCTTGCCGATCCGGATGGTGTCGTTGAGCTTGGCCAGGTCCGTGGCGATCGTGTTGATCTCGGTCTTCACCGCGTCCAGCTTGACCGACTGGTCGGACCACTCGGTGCCGACCAGGCGGGCCTGGGAGCCGACGGCGCTGGTGAGCGCGTTCGCCCGGGCCAGGAGCTGGCTGCGGGCGGCGGAGTCGCCGGGGTTGTTGGCGACGTCGTGCCAGGCCGACCAGTACGCCGACAAGGCGGCGGCCACGCCGTTGTCCCCGGGCTCGCCGAGGCCGGACTCCACGCGCAGCAGCACCTCCGAGCGCCCGTCGAGCAGGAACTGCTCGCCGTGCTCGGTACGGGCGCGGGCGTCGAGCAGCGGGTCCACCATCCGGTCGATGCTGCCGACGCGCACGCCGGTGCCGGCGCCGTCGAACCTCGACCACAGCGCGGGTACGGAGGGTGCGCCGACCGACTCGCCGACGACTCGGCGCCGGGTGTAGCCCTCGGTGCCGACGTTGGCCACGTTGCTGCCGTGCACGTCCATCGCCACACGGTTGTAGTGCAGCGCGGAGAGCGCGGTGGACAGAGAGGAGAACGTGCCGGTCACGTCAGATGCTCCGATCCACCAGCCGGTTGCGGCGACCGGCCACGACGGCCGACCCGTCCGGTGTGTAGGTCTCGGCGCCGTCGGACAGCGACAGCATGGTGTCCCGCGCGGCCTGGTAGCCGGCGGTGAGCAGCTCGCGGTTGGTGGTCGCCATCTCGGTGATCTGGGCGGTCACGGCCACGAAGAACTCGCGGTGGTCGAGCAGGATCGTGCGCCACGGCTCGTCGGTGGACTCGGCCAAGGCGCGCAGGCTGGGGTTGGTCTCCATGCCGATGGCCGTGGCCACGGCGTCCGCCGTCGTCGCCCGCAGCACCTCGGTCTGCCGGATGCTGTCCAGGACCGTCTCGACTTCCCGGGCGGCGTAGGCCAGCCAGCGGCTGCGACCGCTCGCCAGCACCAGCTGCTCCTCCTCCAGCTTGAACAGCAGCATGTCCAGCAGCTCGCGTTCCCGCCAGAGCACCCGGGAGAGCTCCTCCATCGACATGTGGCGCTCCTTCCAGGCCTTCGACGTCGTCGAGACCACTCATCGGCACGGGCGGAGCCGTCCTGAGCAGAGGCCGCAAAGTTGCCGAAACTTCTCGGAGAGTGACGACCGGTGCCGATCAGCGTGTGCAGTCGGCTACACCCCGTGATCAAGGCCGCGGTGTGAGCCACGACATATGTCCGAATAGTCCTCTGTGACTACGCACAGTCATCCTATCGGTGCGTTTCTGGGTGCCCTTGGGCCTATTTTGTCGGTTTCCACCCATGTGACCCTGCGGATTCCTCAAGAGTACGCAGCGTGACAGACCACATCGCATCCACCGCCACGTCGGACGACGACGCCCTGGTCCGCCAGCACATGCCGCTGGTCGGGCACATCGTCCGGGAGACGATGGCCCGCGTTCCGGCCCACGTCAACCGTGACGACCTGACCTCGGCCGGGCTGGCCGCGCTGGTCCAGGCCGCCCGGGCCTACGACGCCGAGCGCGGCGTCTCCTTCAGCCGCTACGCGAGCACTCGCGTCCGTGGCGCGATCCTCGACGAGCTGCGCAGCGTCGACTGGGCGAGCCGCTCGGTGCGCCGGCGCGCCCGCCAGGTCGACGACGTCCGCAACCGCCTCGCCGCGCAGCTGGGTCGTATCCCCGCCGACGGTGAGGTCGCGTCGGCGCTCGGCGTCGGCGTGGACGAGATCGCCGCCAACGAGGACGACGTCTCGCGCGCGGTGGTGATGTCGCTGCAGGGCTTCGGTGAGACGCCGATCGACGACATGCTCGCCTCGCACATCCCCGGCCCGGAGGACCTGCTCGAGCACCGCGAGAAGGTGGCCTACCTGCAGGACGCGGTGGCGCAGCTGCCGGAGCGGCTGCACGCGGTCGTGCAGGGCTACTTCTACGGCGAGCGGCCGATGGCCGAGATCGCGGCCGAGCTGGGCGTCACCGAGTCACGGGTGTCGCAGATGCGGGCCGAGGCGCTGGTGCTGCTCAAGGACGCGCTGAACTCCGCCCTCGAGCCGGCGATGGTCACCCCGCACGCCCGGCCGAACGGCTGCGCCGCCCGCCGGCGTGACGCCTACTTCGCCGCGGTCGCGTCGCACCGCTCGTACACCAGCCGGCTGGTCCCGGGCGCCCACGAGCGCCTCGAGACCGCCTGAGACCTCGCGCCCAGATCGCAGAAGTTTCCCCGCGCATACCCCTCAACCCGGGCCGGCAACGGCCGAACAACCCACCAGAACGGCCCACGGATGGGCCGTCGACCCGAATCAAGGAGGAAGATCATGGGTCTTCGCATCAACCAGAACGTTGCGGCGATGAACGCCTACCGCAACCTGTCCGTCACCGACGGCCAGATGGCCAAGAGCCTGGAGAAGCTGTCCAGCGGCTTCCGGATCAACC
>DATABY010000114.1:0-9436 GCA_036259355.1 Nocardioidaceae bacterium | reverse complement strand
GGGCATGACCGGCTCGGAGGGGCAGAAGCACACCCGCCGCATGCTGGCCGCCGGCAGCAACATCGTCGGTGGCGTCAACGCCCGCAAGGCCGGCGAGAAGGTCGACTTCGACGGCACCACGCTGCCCGTGTTCGGCACCGTCGCCGAGGCCATGGAGGGCACCGGTGCCGACGTCTCGGTCGTCTTCGTGCCACCGAAGTTCACCAAGGCCGCCGTGGTGGAGGCCATCGACGCCTCGATGCCGCTGATCGTCGTGATCACCGAAGGCGTGCCGGTGCACGACACCGCGCACTTCTTCGCACACGCCCAGTCCCGCGGCACCTCGCGGATCGTCGGCCCCAACTGCCCCGGGGTCGCCTCGCCGGGCAGGTCCAACGCCGGCATCATCCCCGCCGACATCTCGCCCGGCGGCCGCATCGGCCTGGTCTCGAAGTCCGGGACGCTCACCTACCAGCTGATGTACGAGCTGCGCGACATCGGCTTCTCCACCTCGGTGGGCATCGGCGGCGACCCGATCATCGGCACCACACACATCGACTGCCTGCAGGCGTTCGAGGACGACCCGGAGACCGACGCGATCATCATGGTCGGCGAGATCGGCGGCGACGCCGAGGAGCGCGCGGCCGAGTTCATCAAGGCCAACGTCTCCAAGCCGGTCGTGGGCTACGTCGCCGGGTTCACCGCCCCGGAGGGCAAGACGATGGGCCACGCCGGTGCGATCGTCTCCGGGTCGTCCGGCACCGCGGAGTCCAAGAAGGAGGCCCTCGAGGCGGCCGGGGTCAAGGTCGGCAAGACGCCCTCGGAGACCGCGCGGCTGATGCGCCAGGTGATCCAGGGGGGCTGAGGCCCCACCCTCCTCCCGGCGCGAGGGAAAGGCGTTGGTGGTGGGTCAGGTGACGGCGGCCCGGACGGAGTACGCCGGGTCGGCGTACTCCCGGTTCTCCAGCACCCGGCGCAGCGCGTCGACGGCGTCCCATACGTCCACGTGCCGGACGTACAGCGGCGCGAACCCGAAGCGGGCGATGTCGGGGGTGCGGAAGTCACCGACGACGCCGCGGGCGATGAGCGCCTGGACGAGCCCGTAGGCCTCCGGGTGCCGCAGCGACACCTGGCTGCCGCGGACCTCCGGCTGGTCGGGGGTGACCACCTCGAGGTCGCTGTGCTCGCGGACCAGCGCGATGAACAGCGAGGTCAGCCCGAGTGACTTGTCGCGCAGGTCGCTCATCCCCACCCCGTCGAAGGCGTCCAGGGCCGCGTCCAGCGCCGCGAGCCCGAGGATGGGCGGCGAGCCGGCGCGCATCCGGTCGACACCGGGCGCCGGCGTGTACTCCCGGTCCATGGCGAACGGCTCCGCGTGCCCCATCCAGCCGGTGAGCGGCTGGTCCACCTGCGCCTGCAGGCCGGCCGCCACGAAGCAGTACGCCGGGGCACCCGGACCGGCGTTGAGGTACTTGTAGGTGCACCCGACGGCCAGGTCGGCGCCGACGCCGTCGAGGTCGACGGGGACAGCGCCCGCACTGTGGCAGAGGTCCCACAGCACCAGGGCGCCCACGTCGTGGGCGGCGGCGGTGATGCGCTCCATCTCGTACATCCGGCCGGTGCGGAAGTCGACGTGGGTGAGGGCCAGCACGGCGGTGTCACGGTCGACCGCCGCCAGCGGGTCCGCGGGGTCGCACCAGCGCAGCTCGAGGCCGAGTGTGCCTGCCACCGACGCCGCGATGTAGCCGTCGGTGGGGAACGTGGTCGGCTCGGTGACGATGACGCGTCGGTCGGGTCGCATCCGGGCGGCCGCGACCAGCAGCTTGAACAGGTTCACCGAGGTGGAGTCCGCGGCCACCACCTCGTCGGGACGCGCGCCGACCAGCGGGGCGAGCCGGGCACCGACCCGCGCCGGCAGGTCCATCCAACCGGCGCTGTTCCAGGCGCCGATGAGGTCGCCGCCCCACTCCTGCTCCACGACCCGCCGCACGCGCCCGCTCACGGTCCGGGGTAGCGCTCCCAGCGAGTTGCCGTCGAGGTAGACCAACCCGTCCGGCAGCGCGAACCGCTCCCGGGCGAAGGCCAACGGGTCGTCGACGTCGCGCTGGAGCGCGCGGTCGCGGGTGAGTGCAGCAGGCATGTCGGTCACCCGACAGAACCTACGCCAGCGCCACGGCGGCGCGACTGGCGCGACTGGCGCGACTGGCGCGACTCAGCCGTCCGCCTCGGTCAGCCGCTGACCGGCGCGGACCACCAGGGCGCCGAACTCCCGCTGGTCGACGTCGTAGCCCTTCGTCGGCGACAGCGTCAGCTGGGCCACCCGCCGCCCGGTCCGGACAAGCCCCATCCGGTACGAGGCGCTGCGCTGCTCGGTCACCTCGAACTCGAAGCGCCACGCACGGCCGTGGTGGTCGCCCGGCAGCTCGCGGGACACCGGCCTGGAGGCGCTGAGCTCCCGATCGGCGCAGCTGTCCGCGCTCGCGAACGCCTGCCGAACGAACGCGCGCGCGTCGGCCCGGGTGTCGAAGGTGGCGACGGTCTCGGTGAGCCCGAACCGGCGTGGCACGTCCTTCGCGGTGGGGAGCACGAACACCCGGCTGCGCGGCCGTTGCCCACGGCGGAAGTTCGCCCGCTCGCACGCGGTGGCCGCGGGGTCGTCGAGGCTGCGCACCGGGTCCGTGCCGACCCACGGCGCGCTGACGCCGGAGACCTTGGGGAGGTCGAAGGCGGACAGGAAGCCCCGGTGCTCCTCGGCCGGCATCGGCGGCACCCGCGTCAGCCTCTGCATGGTGCTGCAGTCCCCGCTGACCCGCAGGCACGTCCGGGTCACCGACACGCCGGCGCGGTCCAGCACCCGGCGCACGGACACAGGCTTCGGGGCGCGGGTGGAGGCGATCACCGCGGTCGTGATCGGGCCGGTCCGCACGATCCCGACCGTCAGGTAGCTGTGCTGGGGGCCGAGGTCGCGCAGCTGGAAGGCGCGCGCCTGGTCGCCGAGTCCGTCCACCGAAAGCGTCGCGAGCAGCTGTACGCCGTCGTCGCCGCAGCGCGCGTACCAGTCCTCCATGGTCGCGAACGCCTTCGCGCTCTCGGCTTCGCTCCGCGACTCCTCGATGACCTGGACGGCGCTCAGCCCGTCGCCGTCGGAGCGGAACCGGCGCAGCAGCGACTGCTCGCCGTCGGGGTCGGCGAACGGCTCCGGCTGGCAGGCGGCGTAGAAGGGGTCGCCGGTGGTGCCGTCGGTCGTGGACGTCACCGTCCAGCGGTCCGCGGAGGGGCTCAGGCCGCGCAGCTCGTCCGGCGTGAGCAGCGCGTCCTCGCCCAGCAGGAACGGCTCGGGTGCGTTGCCGGACAAGCCGGCGCCCGGCGACCTGGCGCCGGAGGACCGCGGCGCGCCGCCACCCGCGGTCGAGGCCTGCTCGATGGAGGCGGGCTCGTCGTTGACGATCAGCAGACCGCCGCCGACCATGAGGGCGGCCGCGGTCACCACGCCGACCACGGCCTGCTGCCGGTACCGCCGGTCGCCGGACCTGCGCAGGTGCGGCGCGCGGGCCAGGCGTACGCCGGCGATGTCCTCCTCGACCTCGGCCAGCGCGGTGCCGACCGACGTACCGCCGGTGCCCCACGCCTGCTCGCCCTGGATCAGCAGCGAGGCGGCGGAGGTCTCGGAGATGCCGACCTCGCGCGCGATCCGGTCGACCGGCAGCTCGGCGAGGTGGTGCAGGACGACGACGCGGCGCTGACCATCCGGAAGGGCGTGCAGCGTGCGCAGGTGGTTTCGGTGCGGACTCGCGTCGGGGTTCCCGCCGAAACGGCGCCGTCCCGAGCGGCGGCGCCAGCGCGGCCGTGCGGAGTGGGCCGCCCGCCAGGCCTCGGTGCGCACCCAGGCGACGGGGTCCGGCAGGCCCCGGACCTTGCGCCACTGGCTCCACGCCTGCGCGTAGGCGTGCTCGACCGCGGTGGCGGTGCGTTCCACGTCCCCGGTCAGCGCGTAGGTCTGGTGCAGCAGCGGCCTGCGGGTCGCGTGATAGAACGCGTCGAAGTCGTCGACACGTGCCATCGGTGCAGCTCCTCGGCGTATCGGCTCATGGTGGGTGCGCGGGCTCGTTCGCGGGCCCCCGCGGACCGCGACCGGTCCTCGACGGTAGACGACGATGGGGCGGGCGACCAATGGGCGGTGACCACCGACACAGTGGCCGGCCGGTCGGGGCCGGCGGCGTGTCTGGGCCGCGGCGCGAGCGGGCTGGGCGACGATGGACGCGATGTCCGATCTCCTCGACCGCACGCGTGCGCGCCTGCTCACCGGTCAGAACGCCGAGGAGCCGCGGCGGCTGGCGTCCCGGGCCGGGCTGGCGGCCGGTTCCGCCGCGGCGACCGGGCTGGCGCTGTGCGTGCTCGCGGCCCTGGTCGGCTGGCTGGCCGGGTCGACCGGCACGGCCGCCGACGCGACGCGGGTCGGGGCCCAGGTGTGGCTGCTCGGCCACGGCAGCGGTCTGCACATCGGCGCGACGGCGGTCAGCGCCATCCCGCTCGGCCTGACCATGCTCCTCGCGCTGTTGGTCTGGCGGGCGAGCGTCTGGGCGGCGTCCACGGCGGAGGTTACCGACGTGCGCGCCGCGTGCTCGGGTACGGCGATCGTCGCAGGGCTGTACGCCACCGTGGCCACCGCCGCAGCGCTGTTCAGCGGCACCGCGTCGTCGGGCGCCTCGCCGGTCCGGGCGTTTGTGAGCGCGCTGCTGCTGGCAGGGGTGTCCTCCGCGCTCGGGATGCTTCGCGGTGCCGGGCTTCTCGACGACCTGTGGCGCTGGCTGCCCGACCACGCCCGTGCGGCGTTGCGGGGTGGGGCTGCGGCGGTGCTCGCGCTGTTCGCGGCCGGCGCGCTGCTGGCGACCGGGGCGCTGGTGGCGGGGTTCGGAGAGGCCGCCAACATCGCCCACGCGATGGGAGCGGGGATCGTCGGCGGTGCCATCCTCACCATGGCCGGCGTACTGCTGCTGCCCAACGCGGCGCTGCTCGCGGTGGCGTACCTGCTCGGTCCCGGGTTCTCCTTCGGCACCGACACCGTGGTCGCGCCGAGCGGAGTGGCGCTCGGCCGGGTGCCGGCGTTCCCGCTGCTGGCCGCGCTGCCCGACGAGGGCGCCGCGCCGGTGTGGGCGCCCGCCCTGCTGGCCGTGCCGGTGCTGGCGGGGCTGCTGGCCGCGGTCGTGGCGCTGCGGCACTCCCCGGTCTCGGCCCTGGACCGGGCAGCCCTGCGCGGCGGGCTCGCGGGGCTTCTTGCCGGCGCTGCGACCGGCGGACTGCTCGCACTGGCCGGCGGGTCGGTCGGCCCCGGCCGCATGGCCGACGTGGGCGCCCCGGTGCTGATTTGCACCGGCATCGCGATGCTGGCGATGACCCTGACCGGGGTGCTGTCCGGGGTCCTGGTGTGCTGGCGCGCGCGCCGTCGATAGTGTGTCGGCGCCGCCACCACGAACCACCGAGGGAGCCGACCGCCGGTGACCGCACGCCTCGTCGTCCTCGTCTCGGGGACCGGCACCAACCTGCAGGCGCTGCTCGACGCCTGCGAGCACGGGACCTACGGCGCGCGCGTGGTGGCCGTGGGCGCTGACCGCGACGGCGTCGAGGGGCTCGCGCGCGCCGAGCGCGCCGGTGTGCCGACGTTCGTCCGGCGGGTGCGTGACTTCGAGTCGCGGGAGGACTGGGACGCCGCGCTCACCGCCGCCTGCGCCGAGTTCGGGCCCGACCTGGTCGTGTCGGCCGGCTTCCTCAAGCTGGTGGGCAAGACATTCCTGGACCGCTTCGGCGGGCGGTTCGTGAACACCCACAACGCGTTGCTGCCGTCGTTCCCGGGCATCCACGGTCCGCGCGACGCGCTGGAGTACGGCGTGCGTATCACCGGGGCGACACTGTTCGTCGTCGACGAGGGTGTCGACACCGGCGCGATCGTGGACCAGGTCGCCGTACCCGTCGAGGAGGACGACGACGTCGCCTCGCTCACCGAGCGCATCAAGAGCGCCGAGCGGCGGATGCTCGTCGACACCGTGGGCCGCATGGTCCGCGAAGGCTTCACCATCACCGGCAGGAAGGTTCGGATCGGCTCGTGAGCACGACAGATGACGCCAGGCGCCCGATCCGGCGCGCGCTGGTCTCGGTCTACGACAAGAGCGGGCTGGAGGACCTGGCCCGCGGGCTGCACGACGAGGGTGTGGCGATCGTGTCCACGGGTTCGACCGCCGAGCGGATCTCCGGGGCCGGCGTGCCGGTGACCAGGGTGGAGGAGCTGACGGAGTTCCCCGAGTGCCTCGACGGCCGGGTCAAGACGCTGCATCCCCGGGTGCACGCCGGGATCCTCGCTGACCTGCGGCAGCCGTCCCACGAGCAGCAGCTGCGCGAGCTGGGGGTGGAGCCGTTCGACCTGGTGGTGTCGAACCTGTACCCGTTCGCCGACACCGTGATGTCGGGCGCCACCGCCGACGAGTGCGTGGAGCAGATCGACATCGGCGGGCCGTCGATGGTGCGCGCGGCCGCGAAGAACCATGCCAACGTGGCGATCGTGGTGTCGCCGGCGCGGTACGGCGACGTGCTGGAGGCGGTGTCCGCCGGTGGCTTCACGCTGGCCCAGCGACAGCGCCTGGCCGCCGACGCGTTCGTGCACACCGCGACCTACGACGTCAACGTCGCCTCGTGGATGGGCAGCGTGGTGACCGACACCAGCGACGGCACCGGCTTCCCCGCCTGGGTCGGTGCGACCTGGGAGAAGGCGACCGACCTGCGGTACGGCGAGAACCCGCACCAGCGGGCGGCGCTGTACACGTCGGGCTTCGTCCCGCAGCCGGGACTGGCCCAGGCCGAGCAGCTGCACGGCAAGGAGATGTCGTACAACAACTACGTCGACGCGGAGGCGGCCCGCCGGGCGGCGTACGACTTCGACGCGCCGGCGGTGGCGATCGTCAAGCACGCCAACCCGTGCGGCATCGCCATCGGCGCCGACGTGGCCGAGGCCCACCGCAAGGCGCACGCGTGCGACCCGGTGTCGGCGTTCGGCGGGGTCATCGCGACCAACCGGCCGGTGTCGGCGGCGCTGGCCGAGCAGGTGGCGGAGATCTTCACCGAGGTCGTCGTGGCCCCGGGGTACGAGGACGGTGCCGTGGAGGCGCTGACCGCGAAGAAGAACATCCGGCTGCTGATCTGCGCCGGCGCCCAGCGCGGCGGCATCGAGTTCCGGCCGATCTCCGGCGGACTGCTGCTGCAGGCGCGCGACGCCGTCGACGCGGAGGGCGACGCGCCGTCGACCTGGCGACTGGTCGCCGGTGAGCCGCCGGACGACGCGGGGCTGGCCGACCTGGGGTTCGCGTGGCGGGCCTGCCGGGCGGTGAAGTCCAACGCGATCCTGCTGGCTTCGGGCGGTGCCACCGTCGGCGTCGGCATGGGCCAGGTCAACCGCGTCGACGCAGCGGGCCTCGCGGTGTCGCGGGCCGGGGAACGGGCTGCTGGTTCGGTGGCCGCATCCGACGCGTTCTTCCCGTTCCCCGACGGGCTGCAGGTGCTGCTCGACGCCGGCGTCCGGGCCGTCGTACAGCCGGGCGGGTCGGTGCGCGACGAGGAGGTCGTGGCGGCCGCTCGGGAGGCGGGCGTGACGATGTACCTCACCGGCACCCGTCACTTCTTCCACTGACCCGGCGCCCCGCGTCGAGTGGCGCAAAGTGGTCGGTTCGCCGGCAGCAACCCAGCCATTTCGCGCCACTCAACGGTCGGCGGCGAGGCGGTAGCGTTCGAGGCGTGCGGCCAGGATGGTTCGCCCGTACGCCGTCAGGGTCGACGCCTTGGCGTGGCTCCACCACACACGTAAGCGACGGGGGTCGTGCTCCCAGCCGCGGGCGTCCTCGGCATCGCGGATCACCATCCCGGGACGGCCCGCGATCTCTGAGGTGGTGTAGCCGTAGCGCTCGAACTTGCGCCGGCTCATGCCCTTCTCGCGACGCAGGTCGCTGGCATGCCGCTCCTTCTCGCGGTGCCTGCCGCCGTCACACTCCGGGAATCGCGAGGTGCCGACCAAGTGCAGGTCCGCGCGGGCGATGAGCAGCCCGCCGTCGTACAGCGGCACCTGACTCTCGACCGGGCCTAGGCCGGGCAACACGTGCAGCAGCCGCAGCATCGACTCCCACCACGACTCGCTGCGTTCATCGGACAGGTCGACCGCTCGGCGCAGTCGGCGAGTGCCCGGGATGCGAGGACGAGCGGCAGCCAGGATGTCGTCAGCCTTGACGCCGTCGCGCAGGGCACAGTCGACCATCGGCACCAGGTCGACCAGTGACAGGTCGCGGGCGAGCTCGACGAGCGTCTGGGGCGCCGACACCACCGGGATGCCGTCGATCTCCTCGAACTCTCCATGCCTGGACCGGCGGACGTAGAGCCCGTGCCGTTGCACGTGGACACCGCTGGTCGTGGTCGCGAGCATCACGTGGCGGCCGAGCCGGTTCGGCCGCCACCATCGTCGAAGGGCGGCCGAGGTCAGGCTCCCGAACCCGCTGTCACGAGGAAGCACGCTACTCATCGCCGAGCACATCTCGTCCGGGGACGGGTCTTGGCCTCGACGTGCGTAGACCCCGTGGCTCAGCCGTCGCCAGCGCAGTGACCGCAGCTGGCCGCGCGACAGCCCGTCTGCGGCAGCATCAGCGAGTCGCACCGGCCGGAAGAGCGCTTCACCGACGAGGTTCTTCCCGAGGGTGTCTGGTGGCTCGTGCACCCGACCCAGGATGGGGATTCCGGAGCTTCGGCGCGACGGTCACGCATCCGCCTGTGGATGACAGCCCGCCCCTGCATTGAGTGGCGCAAAGTGGTCGGTTTGCCGACCGCAACCCAGCCACTTCGCGCCACTCGACGGTGGCACGGCGGAGGGGTGGCAGACTGCACCCGTGACAGCGCAGATCCTGGACGGCAAGGCCACCGCGGCGGCGATCAAGTCCGAGCTGACCCAGCGGGTCGACAAGCTCCGCGAGCGCGGTGTCGTGCCCGGCCTCGGCACGGTTCTCGTCGGCGACGACCCCGGCAGCCGCACCTACGTGGCCGGCAAGCACCGCGACTGCGCCGAGGTCGGCATCGAGTCGATCCGCATCGACCTGCCCGAGACCGCGACCCAGGACGACATCGAGCAGGCCGTCACCCGGCTCAACGACGACCCCGCGTGCACCGGCTACATCGTCCAGCTGCCGCTGCCCAAGGGCATCGACGAGAACCACGTCCTCGGCCTGGTCGACCCGGCCAAGGACGCCGACGGGCTGCACCCCACCAACCTGGGGTGGCTGGTGCTCGGCCGGACCGCGCCGCTGCCGTGCACCCCGCGCGGCATCATCGAGCTGCTGCGCCGCCACGACGTACCGATCGCCGGCGCCGACGTCTGCGTGGTCGGCCGCGGCATCACCGTCGGCCGGTCGCTCGGCCTGCTGCTGACCCGGCG
>DATABY010000113.1:0-2024 GCA_036259355.1 Nocardioidaceae bacterium | reverse complement strand
GTATGCGCCTACGTGAACTAACCGAAACCCATTGCAGGGTGGCAGGGCCGGGCCGATGGGCGCCGGCCCTGCCGTCACTCGTGCGATCGAGGGGCGGCCTGCGAGCCCGCCCTTTAGGAGGTAACCGCAGGTGCGACCGCGACCGCCCGGGCTTCGGGGCTTCTCATTCGGGCGGCTCTCCACCCCGCCAAACTCCGGCGGGTGCGTATCGGGCTCGACACCCGACCTAGGCAAAGGTGCGAGATCACCGACACGCTGGTCACCCGCCTCTTTGCCGATCGTCTGGGGTTGACCGCCGGTTCGGCTCATGTGGCCACGGGGTAGGCCGGCACCGGCCTCCCCCTCGCTCTCTCGTCACTCCCAGAATCCCGCGTGTCCGCTCCGCCAGCCCGGCAACACGGTCGGCAGCGTGTCCAGGGTGATGGACCTCACCGAGACGGCCGTGCGGGAGTGGGTGAAGCAGGCCGAGCGGAACGAAGGCAGTCGCACCGACGGGCTGACGACGGCGGAGCGGGCGGAGCTGGCCAAGCTCCCCAAGGAGCAGCGAGAGACGCGCGAGGAGCGCGACATCTGAAGCGCGTGCGGTGGCTTTCTTCGCCCGGGAGACCCGGTGAACCGCTATCGGTTCGTCGAGGCGGAGAAGGCGCAGCGTCGCAACGTCTCGAAGGCGTGCGAGCTGCTGGAGCTCGCGCCACCACACTCCCGTGTGAGACGCGGCGGCGCAGGCCAGCGCGTGGACGCATGCCGCCGTCGGGATGTCGGCCTCGTCGACGTACTTCCCGGTGTCCTCAGCGACGATCCCAGCACTGGAGGGTCGGTACCACCGCAGCTCTCGGAGCACGTCCTGCCGGGCGAGGAGCAAACCCTCCTCCAAATCCGGCCGAGACCATCGCCGAAAGGCAAGTCCGCAGGTGCGCACCGACCGACGCGGTCGGGTCATCATCCAGGATGCGCTGGAAGTGCCAGGGACGAAGGTCCTTGAGGGCCACGTCCGCAATGACCGGTAGGACGAAGCGTGCGCAGTACGACGTCTGGTCGTCGCGATGGCGGTCCGACCATCCGGTGCCACGGGCGGGACGGCGATGGGGATCGAGGTGATCAAGCGTCGACCCTTGGCCCGGAGGTGAGCCGTTGGCGTCCCATGGCTGAGACGCTCGGTGAGCGCGTCTGCCTTCGCGAAGGCCTGGTCCCGCGAGCGAGCTGTCGTATCGCGGCGCCGACCCAGCTCCGTCCATCGGATCCGCCAGAATGCGCCTGGCTCGGCCGGCCCGTAGAGCAGACACCGTCGAGGTGAATTACCTCTCGGGGTTGTGGGCGCGTGACTCCTGCTCCTCAAGATGCGCATGCATCGCCGGACGAGTCGTCCCAACACCGGCAGGCGTGGGGAACAGTTTGGGAAAAGCCCCCTCACTCAAAGGGGGAAGGCGTCAAACAAGCAGGGTCAGAGCGTTGGGAACCGGGACGCACCCCTTCTTGCAAAGCAGGTGCTCTAGCCAACTGAGCTACGTCCCCTCGTTGCGGCCTGCCCGAAGGGCCAGATCCGACTCCCAGGGTACCGCGATGACCTGTCGGGGCTTTCCACGCCGGGGGGCCTATCTTAGGGCTACCTTGCATCATCTGTTAGGGATACCCGCCCTCCCCATCGATTGGGGGGGGCCATGCCGAGGATCCGTGTTCACCGAGGGGCCGCTCTAGGTGCAGCCGCCCTGCTCCTGCTGACTGCGTGCGCCTCCGACGGGGACACCTCGTCACCGACGGCTGCGCGAGAGAGCCGCAACGGCGAGGCCAGCCTGGAGGTTCCGCCGTTCGACACGGTACGGACCGTCCCGCTCTCGACCAGTGAGCACGACCGGCTGCTGGGAGCCGCCTTCGATGCCGAGAACCGGCTCTACGGCGCGGGATGGGTGGCGCAGGGAGCCGACCAGCTCATGGCGGTGGCGCGGTTTCGGGCCGACGGCCAGCTCGACGAGAGCTTCGGGACTAAGGGCGTTGCCTCGGTGAACGTCGCTCAGGGTGGCAAGGCG
>DATABY010000112.1:0-3920 GCA_036259355.1 Nocardioidaceae bacterium | reverse complement strand
GTCGTTGCCCGCACTGTTGCGCGTCGGTCGCTGCTCAAGGCCGGCGCGGCAGCCGGGGGCGGCTGGGTGCTGGCCGGTCTGGGTGGCGTCCCGGCGGTTGCGACCCCAGGAGCAGGAACGCACGAAGGACGTGCTGCGGGGGCGGGCATCTCGGCATTGGCGTTCCAGCCGGTCGCGCCGAACCGGCGGGACAATGTGACCGTCGCCGAGGGATTCCGGCACGACGTGCTGGTGGGATGGGGCGATCCGGTGGAACTTGGCGCCCCCCGGTTCGATGTGCACCGGCAGACCCCGGAGGCGCAGATGAAGCAGTTCGGCTACAACTGCGACTACGTCGGCGTGCTGCCGTTGCCGGGTCGTGAACGCGCCCTGCTGGTGGTCAACCACGAGTACACCGACGAGGTGCTGATGCATCCGTCTGGGTCCAACGACGAGGACACCATCAAGCGGATCGCCATGGCAGCGCACGGCATCTCGGTGGTGGAGATCGACGGTGGCGCCCGAAGCGGATCGTGGCGTCGTACGCCCGTGCGGCGTACTCGGCACAACCGTCGGATCACCGTGCACACAAAGTTCGAGCTCACCGGTCCGGCTGCGGGAGCGGCTCGGCTGCGCACCAGCGCCGACCCGGGAGGCCGCACGGTGCGCGGCACGGTCAACAACTGCGCCGGCGGCACGACTCCGTGGGGAACCACGCTGCACGGTGAGGAGAACTTCAACGGCTACTTCGACGCCACCGGTGGGCTGGCCCCGCGCTATGCCGACAGCTACGCCCGTTACGGCATCACCGGAACAGGCCGCGGCTGGCACACCGTCGACCCGCGGTTCGACCTCACCGCGGAGCCGCACGAGCCGTTCCGGTTCGGGTGGGTGGTCGAGCTCGACCCCTACGACCCCCGTTCCGTCCCGAGGAAGCGCACGATGCTCGGCCGGTTCAAGCACGAGGGCGCCAACGCCAGCCTGAGCGCCGATGGGCGTGCCGTGGTGTACATGGGCGACGACGAGCGCGGCGACTACATCTACAAGTTCGTCTCCCGCGACGTCGTGGCACCCGGAGCCGGGTGGGCGGCGCGGCGCCACAACCTCACCGTGCTCGACCACGGCACCCTGTTCGTCGCGCGCTTCCGCGGTGACGGGCTCGAGGACGGCGAGTACGACGGTGCGGGCGAATGGATCGCGTTGTGCACCGACACCGAGTCGTACGTGGACGACATGACGGTGTCCGACGTCCTCATCGACACGCGACTCGCTGCGGACCGGATGAGCCCGACGCGCATGGATCGACCGGAGGACATCGAACGCAATCCGGTGACCGGCAGGGTCTACTGCGCGCTCACCAACAACTCCCAGCGCGGCACGGCGCACCGGGTCGACGAGGCCAACCCGATCGCCTCGAGCATGGTGCGGGAGGCGCCCTCGGCTCCGCTGCAACCCGCGTCGGGGAACCGCAACGGCTATGTCCTCGAGCTCACCGAGGGTGGCAATGACGGCGCTGCGACCGCCTTCACCTGGAACCTGCTGCTGGTGTGCGGCGACCCCGAGGCCGCCGAGACCTACTTCGGCGGCTACCCCAAGGACCAGGTCAGCCCCATCTCCTGCCCGGACAACGTCACCTTCGACGCCGCCGGGAACCTGTGGATCTCCACCGACGGCAACGCACTCGGCGCCAACGACGGACTGTTCGCCGTACCCACCACCGGGCCAGAACGCGGCCGGGTACGGCAGTTCCTCAGCGTGCCGATCGGCGCGGAGACCTGCGGGCCCCTGATCGTCGACGACACCAGCGTCTTTGTCGCGGTGCAACACCCCGGTGAGGTCGACGGGGCCACCTTCGAGAATCCGGCGTCCACCTGGCCGCACCCGGGGACCTACCCACGCCCGTCGGTGGTCGTCGCCTTCCGAGGGGGCAACGCCGTCCGCTGACCGACACAGTGCAGCGAATCGAGTGGTTTCAGGCAGTTTGCCCTCGTGTTCACCGAGCGCGCAACTCCGTTCACAGCCAGTCACCAGAGTGAGGTCCGGCCGGCCACAGGGGCCGGTCGGACCAATCGATAGGAGTCTGTGAGCTCGATGCCCAACCCGCTCTACAGTCGTTCACCACGCCCGCTGCTGCTGGCCGTCAGCGCCTCTGCGCTCGTCCTTTCAGGGCCACTCGTGGGCTCCACGAGTGCTTCCGCCGCTCCCGACAGCGCCCGAGCCGACGACAGCTGGAACGAAGTCACTTACCGTGGCGGCGTCCACGTCGTCGAGGGCCCGGACCAGGACCAGAAGACGATCGACGGCACAGTCTTCGTCGACGCCGACCGCGACTCGGTGCAGGACCCGTCCGAGCGCGGACTCGGCGGCGTTCTGGTGTCCAACGGTCGCGAGGTCACCGCCACCGACAACCAGGGCCGGTACCGGCTACCGGCCTTCGACAACATGACCGTTTTCGTCACCCAGCCGCGCGGCTACCAGGTGCCCGTCGACGACGACAACGTCGCCCAGTTCTTCTACCACCACCTGCCCCAGGGCTCTCCCGAGTTGCGCTACGGCGGCATCGAGCCGACCGGGCCGCTGCCGGACCAGGTGAACTTCCCGCTCGGCGCGAGCCCCCTCACCGCGTCGCCGGAGCAGCACTGCGTGATCGGCGGTGACATCCAGCCCTACAACACCAGGCAGGTCGGCTACGCCCGGCGAGGCGCCTTCTCCGACCTGGCCGCACGGCGCGACTACACCGGCTGCGGCGCCCTGTTCATCGGCGACGTGGTGGGGGACGACCTGTCCCTGTACTCCCACGTCCGCGACCTGACCGGCATGCTGAACGGACCCGCCCGATTCCTTCCCGGCAACCACGACCTGGACTTCGACGCCCAGACCAGCGAACACAGCTTCGACACCTTCCGCGCGAAGCTCGGCCCGGAGTACTACTCCTACGACGTCGGCCAGGTGCACGTCGTCGCACTGAACACCGTGGAGTACCCGGCGGCGGGTGGCAGCTACAACGGAGCGTTGGATGACCGGCAGCTGGAGTGGCTGCACCACGACCTAGCCCAGGTGCCGGACAACCGCTTGATCGTCCTGGCCGGGCACATCCCGCTGCTCGACTACGCCGACCACGGCTCCACCAGGCATCAAGTCGACCAGGTCCAGGAGGTCTACGAGATCCTCGAGGGCCGCAATGCGGTGGCCCTGGGGGGACACACCCACAGCATCGAGAACCTCCGGGCCGGGGACAGCTTGCAGGGCTGGGCGGAGTTGTTCGGCGTCGAGGGGCTGCCGTTCACCCACCTCACCGCGGGGGCGATCTCCGGCGACTGGTACTCCGGCCGGTCGCTGCCGGAGGGATATCCCACCGCCATCCAGCGTGACGGCGGCCTGCCCGGCGTGCTCACCCTGGACATCCGGCACAACGACTTGCGCGAGCGGTTCACGGTACGCGGGGAGGACCCGTCGCGGCAGATGAACCTCGGCCTGAACTCCCCGCGGTACCGCGACTACTACGCCCGGTTCCACGCCAACCGAGGATCCGGGCCGGACTTCTCAGACCCGCTGACAGTGAGCAGGGACGACCTGGCCGGCACAACCTGGCTGACCACCAACTTCTGGATGGGCAGCACCGACTCCACCGTGCAGGTGTCCCTCGACGACGAGCAGCCCATCGAGGCCATGCGCACCCAGCCGATGCAGGGCGAGAGCCAGCGCATCGGTGCCGAATGGTCCGACCCGGTCGCCGTACAAGAGCAGATCCCACACGGCGGCAGCCTCGCCGACCGCACGATGCACCTGTGGAGGGTGGAGCTACCCGCCGACCTCTCCGTCGGCGAGCACACCGCCGAAGTCACCGCGACCGACGTCCACGGCCGCACGTACACTCGCAGCCTCACCTTCGAGGTCGTCGAATAGCACCCGTCGAAGAACCAAGCGTGATCGGAGGCCGG
>DATABY010000111.1:0-3607 GCA_036259355.1 Nocardioidaceae bacterium | reverse complement strand
CCCGAAGCTTCGGCAGTGGTGCGGTGAAGACCATCCTGCCCAGCAGCCAGCCGGCCGCGGCACCGACGACCAGGCCGATCGCGATCTTCCCCGCGAGGTCCCAGGCGACCCACCGGACCGCCCAGCCGGACGGGTCTCCCTCGGCCGCGAGGAGTATCGCCGCGGCCACGAACGGGAACGCCAGTCCGTCGTTGAGGCCGGCCTCGGAGGTGAGCGCGAAACGCACCTCGTCCTGCTCGTCACCGGTGGCGTGCCCACCGGTCGACGGCGCACCGACCTGTACGTCCGACGCCAGGACCGGGTCGGTCGGCGACAGGACCGCGCCCAGCAGCAGCGCGCCGGCCGGCGTCAGTCCGGCGAGGCCCCAGCCCAGCAGTGCGACCGCCGCGATGCACAGCGGCATCGCCACCAGCAGCAGTCGCCAGGTGGTCCGCCAGGTCCGCAGGCCCGGTCGCCGGTCGATCGCGAGCCCTACACCCATCAGCGCCACGATGACGGCGACCTCGGCGAGGCGCTCGGCGTACTCGTGGTGGGCGACCGGGTCGATCGGTGCTGCCTCGGCGACGGCGCCCAACAGCAGACCCGCTCCGACGAACGCCATCGGCGCCGAGACCGCGTAGTCGGCGAGCACCCGGGGGAGCACGGCGCCGGCCAGGAGAGCGATCCCGGCCACGAGGTAGAGCGAGTCGCCGTCCAGGGTCATGGCGACACGGTAGGACACGCCGGTGCGCGCCAGTGCACCATGATGGGCCTATGCGCACCGTGCACATCCGCGACGACGGGATCAGGTTGGGCCAGTTCCTCAAGCTCGCCGACCTGGTGGACAACGGCGCCGACGTCAAGCCGCTGCTCGCGGCCGGAGACGTCACGGTCAACGGGCAGGTCGAGACCCGCCGGGGCCGTCAGCTGGCCCGAGGCGACCTGGTCGCGCTACCCGGCCAGCAGGTCCGCGTCGGCTGATCCGCGGGAGTCGGGAGTCCGGGCGCGGCGCAGCTACTGCGTGTTGCTGACGTAGCTGGTCAGCTGGTCGCGCTCGAACTCCAGCTCACCGATGCGCGACTTCACGACGTCGCCGATGCTGATGATGCCGTGCAGCTCGCCGTCAACCATGACGGGCACGTGGCGGATGCGGCGGTCGGTCATCAGGTGCATGAGCGAGTCGACTGTCTCCTGCGGCTCGCAGCTGTGCACCTCCGGAGTCATGATCGACTCGACCGGCTGCTCGAGCACCTCCGGGCCGGCCGCGAGGCGGCGGACGACGTCACGCTCGGAGACGATCCCGAGCAGATGGCTGGTGTCGGAGGCCACGACCGCGGCACCGATGTTGTACTCGGCCAGCATGGCCACGAGCTCCCGTACGGTGACCTCAGGCCCGATCGTCACCACCTGGCTGCCCTTGGCGCGCAGCACATCGCTGATCCGCATCCCTGGCCCTCCGATCCACGACGTGTTGTCTCTGCAAGGCTAATGCGGAGTGACGCGCCAGCGATAGGCCCGCACTGTCTCAGCTGGTCGGCGGCCGCTCGGCCTGCTGCTGCGGCCGACGCCGCGACGACAGGTCGTGCACCTGACCGCCGCCCCGCGGCGGGTTGTCGGGGTCACCGTCGTCGTCGGCGAGTCCTCCGATGAAGCCCAGGGCCTGGTCGTGCAGCGTGCCGTTGCTGCTGATGGCGTTGCCGCTGTGCGGGCCCGGCCGTCCGTCGAGACCGCCGAACCGGCCACCGGCCTCCTCGACGACCACGGCGAGCGCGGCCATGTCGTAGAGCTCGAGGTCGGGCTCGGCGGCGATGTCCACGGCGCCCTCGGCGACCAGCATGTGGGACCAGAAGTCGCCGTAGGCCCGCGTGCGCCAGCAGCGGCGTCCCAGGTTGAGCAGGTCCTCCAGGCGCCCGCGCTCCTCCCAGCCCGACAGCGAGGAGTACGACAGCGACGCATCGGCCAGGTCCGGCACGTCGGAGACCTGGCAGGGCTGGGAGTTCATCAGCGACCTGCCGGTGCGCGCGCCGTCGCCCTTGGCGGCCCACCACCGGCGCCCGAGCGCGGGCGCCGACACGCAGCCGACCACGACCTCGTCCTCGATCATCAGTGCGATCAGCGTCGCCCACACCGGCACGCCGCGCACGTAGTTCTTGGTGCCGTCGATCGGGTCGATGACCCAGCGGCGCGGTCCCCAGCCGGAGGAGCCCTGCTCCTCGCCGAGCACGGCGTCGCGCGGGCGCGCGCGGCCGAGGGTGCGCCGAATGGCGGTCTCCACCGCCTGGTCGGCGTCGCTCACCGGCGACAGGTCGGGCTTGCGGGTGACGTGCAGGTCGAGCGACTTGAACCGGTCCATCGTGAGCGAGTCCGCGTCGTCGGCCAGGACGTGCGCGAGCCGCAGGTCGTCGGTGTGAGTCGAGCGCATGGGAGGAGGGTACGGCGTCGGCGGCCTCCGGTCGGGGACCCCCGCAGCGGCGCAGGCGGCTCGATCGAATCTTCAACCGTCCGGGGCAATCCCGGACGACACTCGGGACGTATGGGTTAGATAGGGAGCGAGACCCTCCCACGAACGGAGCAGGTGGATGTTCGACGACTTCTTCGGATTGCCGTTTCACCCCTTTATCGTCCATGCGACGCTCGTGGTCCTCCCCGGGGTCGCCTCCCTGGCGATCGCCTACATCGCCCTGCCGTCGTGGCGGTGGCTGATGCGGTGGCCGCTGGTACTGGCAGCAGTGGCCACCCCGGTCCTCACCTGGGTCACGGTGCAGGCGGGCGAGTCGCTCAAGGACCAGTTGGGGCTGCCGGACGAGGTGATCGGAACGCATGAGGATCGTGCGGAGACGTTGCTGCTCATCACCGTGGCGTTCGGCGTCCTCGCCCTCGTCGCCGCGTTCACGATGGGCGGTCCGTCGCTGCTGATCTCCGGGGCCGGCAGCCGACGCAGCGCGGCGCGGCCGGTGCAGATCGGCATCGGCGTGCTGCTCGCGGTGGCGGCCGTGGGCGTCATCGTGATGGTGATCCTCACCGGCGACGAGGGCTCGCGGGTGGTCTGGAGCGACGTGCCGGGCTGATCAGCCGGGTACGGGGGCCTCCCGGCTCGCCAACAGGCGCCGGAAGGACTCGACGCGGGCGACGTCGACGCTTCCGGCGCGCACGGCCTCGTCGAGCGCGCACTCGGGCTCCTGGCTGCCGTGCGTGCAGCCGCGCGGGCAGTCGGCGGTCAGCGGCGCCAGGTCGGCGAACGACCCGATCAGGTGGTTCGGGTCCACGTGCGCCAGGCCGAAGGACCTGATGCCGGGCGTGTCGACCACCCAGCCGCCGAACGGGAGCCGGAGCGCGTACGCCGACGTCGAGGTGTGCCGGCCGCGGCCGGTGACCTCGTTGACCACGCCCGTCGAGCGGGCGGCCCCGGGCACCAGGGCATTGACCAAGGTGGACTTCCCGACGCCGGAGTGGCCGAGCAGGACGCTGGCGCGGTCGCGGAGGTGCCCGCGCAGCTCGGTCAGGTCAGCCTCTCGCTGGGTGACGACGTACGGGACACCGAGGGGCCGGTACACCTCGAGCAGCGGCTCGGGAGAGGCCAGGTCGGCCTTGGTCAGGCACAGCAGCGGCGCGATGTCGGCGTCGAAGG
>DATABY010000110.1:0-24411 GCA_036259355.1 Nocardioidaceae bacterium | reverse complement strand
GGCAGCACCACCACGCCGGAGCCGCCGTGCCAGAACGAGTCCGCGGCCTCGCGCTGGTAGGTGCGCAGCGACCAGCCCTCCTCGCGCAGGGCCACGGGGTGGGCCTCGCCGTCGACGTAGCCGGCGGTGTCCTCGGCCGGCCAGCCGATCTTCAGCAGCGCCTGCTTGATGTTGCCGCGCTCCGACGGGTGCGCCACGACCGTGTCGGGGTCGAGGCGCTCGCCCAGCATCGGCCTGATCCGCTTGCTGCGCAGCACCTCCTCCAGCACGGGCCGGTCGGTGGTGCTCAGCACGAGCCCGTGCGAGGGATGCTTCTCCAGCCGCAGCCGCCCGAACCGCGCCATGGTCTCGGCGACGTCGACCAGCAGCGAGTGCGGCACCGAGTAGCGCGAGAACTCCAGCAACGAGTCCACGACCTGCTCGGCGTCGTGGCCGGCGGCCCGCGCGTTCCACAGCCCCAGCGGCGTCAGCCGGTAGGTGTGGATGTGCTCCGGGCTGCGCTCGAGCTCGGCGAACGGCGCGATCGCCTTGCGGCAGTCGTTCGCGCGCGGGTGGTCGACCTCGAGCAGCAGGGTCTTGTCCGACTGGACGATCAGCGGGCCGTCGTTCATCCCCCCAGTGTGCCGAGTCGGGTCTAACCGGTCGGGTGCTGCACCGGCACGACGCACCGTAGGTGCGGCTGCCGGCCTGGCGGCTACTTGGCGCGGACCGGTGAGACCGCGCTGATGCGGTGGATGCCGAACGTGCGGGTGTCGTCGGCGCGATGGTCGTAGGCGGTGAGCCATCCGCCCTCGATCCGCAGCGGGTCCACCAGCCGCTCGGTCGTTCCGCCGGCGCGACGGTGTGGCTGGCCTACGTCGACCGCGGCGGTGGGCTGACCGAGCGGCTGGTGGACCCGCTGCGCGTCGAGGGCGGCTGGCTCACGGCGTACGACCACCGCGCCGACGACGCCCGCACGTTCGCGGTGCACCGCATCAGCGCGGTCTCGCCCGTCCACGCCGATTAGGGGCCAGTGGGCACACTGGGGTGATGAACGACGGCCCGCTGATCGTCCAGTCGGACAAGACCCTGCTGCTCGAGGTCGACCACCCGCGCGCCAACGACTGCCGCAAGGCGATCGCGCCGTTCGCCGAGCTCGAACGCAGCCCCGAGCACATCCACACCTACCGGCTGACGCCGCTGGGCCTGTGGAACGCCCGGGCCGCCGGCCACGACGCCGAGCAGGTCGTCGACACGTTGCTGGCCTTCTCCCGCTACTCGGTGCCGCACTCGCTGCTGGTCGACGTGGCCGAGACCATGGCCCGCTTCGGCAGGCTGCGGCTGGACAAGCACCCGACACACGGGCTGGTGCTGAGCACCACCGACCGGCCGGTGCTGGAGGAGGTGCTGCGCAGCAAGCGCATCAAACCGATGCTCGGCGAGCGGGTCCACGACGACGCGGTGGTGGTGCATCCCTCCGAGCGCGGCAACATCAAGCAGGCGCTGCTGAAGATCGGCTGGCCGGCCGAGGACAACGCCGGCTACGTCGACGGTGAGGCGCACCCGATCGCACTGCACGAGGAGGGCTGGTCGCTGCGCACCTACCAGCGCGAGGCCGCCGACTCGTTCTGGCACGGCGGGTCCGGGGTCGTCGTACTCCCCTGCGGCGCGGGCAAGACGCTGGTCGGCGCGGCCGCGATGGCGCAGGCCCAGGCGACCACGCTGATCCTGGTGACCAACACCGTGGCAGCGCGGCAGTGGAAGGACGAGCTGGTGCGCCGGACGTCGCTGACCGAGGACGAGATCGGCGAGTACTCCGGTGCACGCAAGGAGATCCGGCCGGTCACGATCGCGACGTACCAGGTGATGACGTCGCGGCGGAAGGGCGTCTACCAGCACCTGGAGCTGTTCGACGCCCGCGACTGGGGCCTGATCGTGTACGACGAGGTGCACCTGCTGCCGGCGCCGATCTTCCGGCTGACCGCGGACCTGCAGGCGCGGCGCCGGATCGGGCTGACCGCGACGCTGGTCCGCGAGGACGGCCGCGAGGGTGACGTGTTCTCGCTGATCGGTCCCAAGCGGTACGACGCGCCGTGGAAGGACATCGAGGCGCAGGGGTGGATCGCACCGGCCGACTGCGTCGAGGTGCGGGTGACGCTCACCGAGCACGAGCGGTTCGCGTACTCCACGCTGGAGCCGGACGAGCGGTACCGGCTGGCGGCGACGACCGGGAGCAAGCAGCGCGTGGTCGCCTCGCTGGTCGAGCAGCACCGCGGCCAGCAGACGCTGGTGATCGGGCAGTACATCGACCAGCTCGACGAACTCGGCGAGATGCTGGACACGCCGGTGATCAAGGGCGACACGAGCGTCAAGGAGCGGCAGCGCCTGTTCGAGGCGTTCCGCACCGGGGAGATCTCGCTGCTGGTGGTCAGCAAGGTCGCGAACTTCTCCATCGACCTGCCCGAGGCCAGCGTCGCCATCCAGGTGTCGGGGACGTTCGGCTCCCGGCAGGAGGAGGCGCAGCGGCTCGGCCGGCTGCTGCGGCCCAAGGCCGACGCCCGGGCGGCACGGTTCTACGCCGTGGTGTCGCGCGACACCGTCGACGCCGACTTCGCGCAGCACCGCCAGCGGTTCCTCGCCGAGCAGGGCTACGCCTACCGCATCGTCGACGCCGACGACGTCCTGAACGGCACCGTCCCCGACTGACCGTCCCCTCGCGCCGAGACCGCAGAAGTGGCACTCCCGTCGTAGAACCGGGCCCACTCCGCTAACGTCACTCTCAGTAGGGGCCGTCCTTCGACGGCCGACGACCGGGTGGGGAGGATCGGCATGAGGGTGGTAGCTGTCGTCGCGGTGACTGGAATGCTGGCCATGGGCGTCATGGCTCCGGCTCTGGCCGACACCCTCAACGGCGACTCCGGCGACAACCGGCTCCGAGGCTCCGCCGGTCCCGACACCATCAACGGCCGGGCCGGCGCGGACATCGTGGTGGGACTGTCCGGACGAGACCGCCTGCACGGCGGCATCGGGGCGGACCGGCTCGTCGGCGGACGGCACGCCGACTTCGTGCTGGGCGGCGGTGGAGCCGACCGGATGCAGGGCGACCGCGGCCCGGACACGCTGTTCGGTGACCGTGGGCCGGACCGGATCTTCGGCGGTGGCGGCCGCGACGAGCTGCAGGACTTCACCGCCACCGAGTTCGGCGCCGACTTCCCCGACAACGCGGATACCGTCCACGGCGGTGCGGGACGCGACCACATCGGGGTGACCGACGGCCGTGACCGCGTCTTCCCCGGTCCCGGGCGCGACGAGGTGCGGCTCGAGAACGACGGCGTGCGCGACGTCATCCGGTGCGGACCCGGCCGCGACGTGCTGCGCTACTTCGGTGCCCGCGACAGGCGCGACTCCGTGGCGGGCTGCGAGCGGATCGTCGTCGTCACGTTCGAGTGAGGGCTCAGCCGCCCGGCTGGTAGGTCACGATGCGTTGGTCCAGCACCAGCTGGTCGGTGTGGGACCCGGCGTCAGCGGACGGCACCGTCTGCAGCGGCGTACCTTCGGCCTCGGCCGTGTCGAACGCCTCCGTGCTGGCGCTCTGCGCGGTCACCGTGAACGCGTCGATGAGATAGGGCAGGCCCTGTGCGGCCAGCGGTGACGGCCCGTCCATCACGTGGAAGTGCAGGTGCGGAGCCACCGAGTTGCCCGAGTTGCCGATCAGGCCGAGCACGTCTCCCCGCTCCACGCGGTCTCCCGGCTCCACCCGTACGCTACCCGGCTGCAGGTGCGCATAGTTGGCGAAGAACCCGTCGCCGAGGTCGATCACGACGAAGTTGCCGTCCGCCTCGTCGAGCGAGATGTTCTCCGGGAACGTGCCCGGCGTCTGCTCAGGCAGGTCGTTCATCGTCTCGACCACGGTGCCCTCGGCGGCGGCGACGGCCTGGTCGCCGTAGATGGTGTAGCTGCTCGGGTCGACGCGGTCGCCGACGTAGATGCGCCCTTGGGCGTCGACCTTCTCGTAGTCGACGGCGTAGCGCTGCGCGACGTAGGGCTGGCCGTTGATCGCCAGGATGGCCCGGGTGTGGCGGACGGCGTCGCAGCAGGCGTCGGCGGCGATGATCCCCTCACCACTCAGCGGAGGCCCGAGGACAGGCAGCCTGCGCTCGTCGACCGTGACCGGCGCGATGCTGGCGGTGATGGGGTTCAGGTCCGGCGGCACCACCTCGGCGGTCACGGTCAGCTCATGCTCCAGCGCCGCAGGCACGTCGTCGGCCGAGGCGACGGTGACGTGCAGGAACAGGGTGGCGGCCTGCGACGCCGTGAGCTGCCGGGCGCCCTCCCGTAGCCCCACCGGCTGCAGCCGGCCCGCGACCGCGGCACGGCCCATGCGCAGCACCGGTTCCGCGCTTGCGGAGTCGAGGACGTCCAGGCGCTCGATCGTGACGTTGCCCTGGGTGAAGTTGGTGACCTGCAGCTCGTAGACCAGGTGGGTACGCCCGTCCGAGCCCTCGAACGGGACCGGCGCGGACAGGACCGACGCCACGACAGGCGTCTGCGCCGTCACAGCGGCCGGCGTGCTCGCCCCGTCGGCACTGCGGTCGGCACTGCCATCGGCACCGGGAGACGGCGAGGCACCGGCACCCGAGCAGGCGGCCGGCAACACCGTCACCGCGACGAGCACGATCATTGCAAGGCCGCGTCGTACTGCGGCGAATCCCCCGACCATGGCCGAGACGCTACTCCCACCGTGCAAACGTCGAGTGGCGCGAAGCGGTTGGTTCGGCTGTCGTCAACCGCACCGGAACGCGCCACTCGAAAAGTGCGTCAGCGGCGGAGGAAGCGCCAGAGGAGGACGAGTACGGCGAGCGCCCCGAGGGCGTACGGCGCGTAACGCTTCGCCAGCACGGGCAGCACCGTCGCACCGAGGTCCAGCGCGGACTCCGCCGTGCTCGACGGCCGAGCTGACGACTGCGCCGCGCCGCGGCCCTGCGACGCCGTTGAGGACGGCGGTGCGGGAACCGGTCCCGGCGGTTCGGCGCCCTCGGTCTCTGCGGCGCCGAGCGATGTCTCGGCGGCCAGCTGCGGCGGCACCCCTTCGTCGGCCGACGGCTGCGCCACCGACGAACCCGACTCGGGGACCGCAGCCGGTGTGGACTCCGCGGCTACCGTCCGGTCCTCGTACGCGCCGATCTTCGACTCGAGGCACGCGGTGAACTGGCCGAGCAGCTTGTCGGACACGTCCTGGATCACACCCCGGCCGAACTGCGCCGGCTTGCCGGTGATGTTGAGGTCGGTGTCGACGGACACCGTCGTCCGGTCCTCCGCGTCGGCCGACAGCACGGTGGTGACCGTGACCGAGGCCGTACCGTTGCCGCGGCGGTCCTTGCCCTTGGCCTCGATCACCGCGCGGTGCGAGTCCTGGTCGCGCTCGACGAACTTGCCCGACCCGGAGTACTGCATCGAGATCGGGCCGAGCTTGACCTTGCAGGTCCCACTGAACTCGTCGCCCTCCACGGAGGTGACCGCCGCTCCCGGGAAGCACGAGCCGACGCCCTCCACGTCGTTCAGCGCCTCCCACGCCACGTCGATCGGCGCGGGCACGGTGAACCGGTGCTCCAGCTGCACGAATGGGCTCCCTTCGTCCGGTACGGCGCTCAGACGCCGGCTGCGGCCAGCACCGCGCGGGCGGTCAGAACCGACGCCAGGTGCCTGCGGTAGTTGGCGTCGCCGTTGGTGTCGCTCGGCGGGTCGGTGCCCTCGGCCGCGCGGGCGGTGGCCGAGCGCACCGTCTCGGCGGCCGCGGGCTGACCCAGCAGGGCCTGCTCCACGGCCCGCGCCCGGATCGGTGTGGCGCCCATGTTCGTCAGCCCGACGCGAGCGTCGGCGATGCTGCCGCCGTCGACCCGTACGGCGGCCGCGACCGCCACGATCGACCACTGCTGCGCCACCCGGGTGAACTTCTCGTAGTGACCGCCCCAACCGGTGTACTTGGGCACGCGCACCTCGACGAGGATCTCGTCCTCGCCGACCGCGGTGGTGAACAAGCCCTGGAAGAAGTCGTCCGCGGCCACGGTGCGCGTGCCCGCGCTCCCGGCGATCACGAACTCCGCCTCCAGTGCGAGCGCAGGGGCCGGCAGGTCGCCGGCCGGGTCGGCGTGCACCAGCGACCCACCGAACGTGCCGCGGTGCCGGACCTGCGGGTCGGCGACGGTCTGCACCGTCTCGCTGAGCACCCGCGCGTGCTCGCGCACCAGCGGGTTCTGGGCGACCTCGGCATGTGGCGTCATCGCGCCGATGACGAGGACGTCGCCCTCCTCGCGGATGCCGCGCAGCTGGTCGATCCTGCCGAGGTCCACCACGATCTCCGGGGCCGCGAGGCGCAGCCGCATCACCGGGATGAGGGACTGCCCACCGGCCAGGACCTTGGCGTCGTCGGCCTCGCCGAGGAGCCGCAGCGCCTCCTCGAGGCTGCTGGGTGCGTGGTAGTCGAACGCCGCCGGGATCATGCGACTCCCCCTTCCTGGCCGGCCACCGACTGGGCGCTGCTCGGCGCCGGTGGCGTGGTCTGGCCGTGTCCCTGGATGGCCTGCCAGACCCGGTGCGGTGTGCACGGCATCTCGACGTCGTCGACGCCGTACGGGCGCAGCGCGTCGACCACTGCGTTCACCACCGCGGGCGTCGAGGCAATCGTGCCGGCCTCGCCGACACCCTTGACGCCGAGGTCGTTCGTGGTCGACGGGGTCTCGGTGCGGTCGGTGACGAACTTCGGCATGTCGGGGGCCGAGGGCACCAGGTAGTCGACGAACGACCCGGTGACCAGCGTCCCCGCCTCGTCGTAGACCGCCTCCTCGAACAGCGCCTGCGCGATGCCCTGCACCAGGCCGCCGTGCACCTGCCCCTCGACGATCAGCGGGTTGACCACGGTGCCGATGTCGTCGACGCACACGTAGCTGCGGATCTTGCTCTCCCCGGTCTCGGTGTCCACGTCGACGGCGCACAGGTGCGTGCCGTGCGGGAAGGAGAAGTTCTCCGGGTCGAAGGTGGCGTCGGAGTCCAGGCTCGGCTCGACACCGTCGGGCAGGTCGTGTGCGGCGAACGTCGCCAGCGCCACCTCGCCCATCGCCACGCCCTTGTCGGTCCCGCGCACGCCGAAGCGCCCACCGGTGAACTCCAGGTCGTCGGGACTGGCCTCGAGCATGTGCGCCGCGATCGTGCGTGCCTTCTCGATCACCTTGTCGGCGGCCTTCACCACCGCGATCCCCCCGACGGTCAGGGACCGGGAGCCGTAGGTGTCCATGCCCTTGTGCGAGATCTGGGTGTCGCCGTGCAGCACCTCGACGTCGTCGAAGGGAACGCCGAGCCTGTCGGCGACGATCTGGCTCCACGCGGTCTCGTGCCCCTGCCCGTGCGGGCTGGAGCCGGTGACGACCTCGACCTTGCCGGTCGCCAGCATCCGGATCGACGCGTGCTCCCAGCCGCCGGCGCCGTAGGCCAGCGAGCCCAGCACCCGCGACGGCGCGAGCCCGCACATCTCGGTGAAGGTGGAGATGCCGATGCCGAGCTGCACCGGGTCGCCGGCGTCCCGGCGCCGCTTCTGCTCCGCACGCAGCTCGTCGTACCCGAACAGCTCCCTGGCCTTGGCCGTGGCCGCCTCGTAGTTGCCCGAGTCGTACTCGAGGCCCGCCACCGTGGTGAACGGGAACTCCTCGTGCTTGATCCAGTTCTTCTCCCGCACCTCCAGCGGGTCGATCCCGACCTCGTGGGCCAGCTCGTCCATCAGCCGCTCGATCGCGTACGTCGCCTCCGGGCGGCCGGCACCGCGGTAGGCGTCGGTCCACGCCTTGTTGGTGAACACGTTCGTGCACGCGAAGTGGTAGGTGGGGAACTTGTAGATCGCGTTGAACATGAACGCGCCCAGGATCGGCACCCCGGGAGTGACCAGGCCGAGATAGGCGCCCATGTCGGCGAGCAGCTCGACCTTCAGACCGGTGACGGTGCCGTCCCGCCTGGCCGCCAGCGTCAGCTTCTGCACCTGGTCGCGGCCGTGGTGCGCCGCCATCAGCGACTCGCTGCGGGTCTCGGTGTACTTGCACGGCTTGCCGAGCTGCTGCGCGGCCAGCAGCGTGATCATCTCCTCCGGCGTCACCTGCAGCTTGCCGCCGAACCCGCCGCCCACGTCGGGGGCGATCACCCGCAGCTTGCTCTCCGGTATGCCGGTCGTCATCGCCAGCATCAGCCGCAGGATGTGCGGCACCTGCGTGGCCGACCACATCGTGATCTGCTCGCCGGTCGGGTCGACGACCGTCGACCGGGGCTCCATGAACGCGGGGATCAGCCGCTGCTGGCGGTACTTGCGCTCGACCAGCACTCCCCCGTCACGAGCCTCGCGGATAGCGTCCTCGACGTTGCCGCCGGTGCCCATCTCGGCCGAGTCGAAGACCCAGGTCGCCGACACGTTGGTGCCGAGGTCGGGATGTGTCAGGTCCCCGCCCGCGGCGGCCGCCTCGAGGTCGAGCACGACGGGTAGGTCGTCGTACTCCACGTCCACGAGCTCGATCGCGTCGCGCGCCTCTGCCGACGACCGGGCGATGATGCAGGCGACGACCTCACCGGCGAAGTTGACGGTGTCCACCGCGATCGCCGGGTGCGGCGGCGCCTTCTGGTCCTCGGTGATCGGCCACGCGCACGGAAGGCTGCCCTGCCGCTCCGCGACGTCACGTCCGGTGAGTACGGCGATGACGCCCGGTGACGCACTCGCGGCGCTGGTGTCGATCGACGTGATGCGCGCGTGCGCCACCGGGCTGCGGACCATGGCCAGGTGCAGCATCCCCGGCAGTGTGATGTTGTCGGTGAACCGGGTCCGGCCGGTGATCAGGCGCTGGTCCTCCTTGCGGCGGCGCGCGTTGCCGACCTCGGCGCCGGGGCGTTCCTGCGTCGCAGTCATACGGTCCTCCCCTGTGCCGATCCCTGTGTCGATCCTTGGGCGGCGGATAGGACCGCCTTGACGATGTTCTGGTAGCCGGTGCAGCGGCACAGGTTGCCCTCGAGCCCGTCACGCACCTGCTCCTCGTCGGGGTTCGGGTTGTCGTGCAGGACGTCGATCGCCTGCATGATCATCCCCGGGGTGCAGAAGCCGCACTGCAGGGCGTGGTTCTCGTGGAACGCCTGCTGCATCGGGTGCAGCCGGCCGTCGCCGGCCAGGCCCTCGATCGTCGTGACCTCGTGGCCGTCGGCCTGCACCGCGAACATCGTGCAGGACTTCACGCTGCGGCCGTCGAGGTGCACGGTGCACGCACCGCAGTTGGTGGTGTCGCAGCCGACAACGGTCCCCACCTTGCCGAGGCGTTCTCGAAGGTAGTGCACGAGCAGCGTGCGCGGCTCGACGTCGTCGGAGTAGTTGGTGCCGTCGACCTTGACGGTGATCTTGGCCATCCCCGCGCCCTCCACGTTGGTTGATCGTTGCACCGATCTTGGTGTGCTGTGACCGGGGTTACAAGGGGGTGGGCGGTTTCGCCGAGCTTGGCCTCGGGCCAATCTCCTCATTTGAGATAGTGCGGCATGCTCATCGACCGGCTGACGCGCCCAGCTCCATCTGGCCGCACGCGCCGGGATGGGGCTGGAGAGCTATTACCAACGCCTCGGGTGGCGAGACGTGGGTCGTTGGCCAGGTGCACTCCGGCTCAGTGCCACCGATCTGCGCGACGAGGTCCTCATGCACAAGACGCTGCCTCCGGCTTGAGGAGCACCCGTGCGTTTGCTGTCAGCTCACCCGGCAGGTGAGCGCGGAAGATATCGTCCGCTGCCGACGAAGCGGATGTGGTCCCCGGGGTCGTCGCGTTGTCGCCTGCGAACGCCTAGGCGGCGTGCCGCCTGTCGTAGTAGATGTCGAGGCCGGGGTCGTCCTCGTACACGTTGGTGGCCAGGTCGGCCGTCGCGGTCGCGGGCTCGGTGTTGCCGAGCTTGCGGGTGCCGGTGTGGTCGACCAGATAGCAGCGGCCGTGCGGGTCTCGCCACACGAAGATGCCGGGGTACGGCTGCTTGACCTGGTGGGCACCATGCGTCTTCACCCGGTGGTGCAACTGCGTCATCGGGCCGAGGTTGTGCAGCCCGGTCTGCCCCGGTGGCCCGCCGTGGTCGGGCGGGATGTAGGGGTCGGTGTGGTCGAGCTGTTGTCGGCGGCTGGTGTTGGCGGCGTAGGGGAACACGTCGACCGGGGTACGCAGGTGTACGGCCTCGCGGTGCCGGTCCGGGATCTCGTAGCCGTCTACCGGGGCCATCCCGGCGAGGTCGAGCACCGGCTTGATCGTGAAGTGCGCTGATGGGCCGAGGAGGTCGCGCACGTACTGGCTGCTGATCGGTCCTTCGCCCTCCCAGCGGGCCACCGGTCCGACCTCGCCGGTGTCGGTACGCGCGTACAGGTGCAGGTACACCGTCACCCTCGGCAGCAACTTCTTGGGGTCGAACCCGCACCCGAACCGGCTGTCGGGGCCGATCTGGTAGGGCCGGAACGGCTTGCAGAACGCCGCCACCGGGCCAGCACCGCCAGCGCCGGCCTGGTCGCCTGCCTTGTCATCGGTCGTGTCGTCGGCGTCGTCGGTGTCGGCGGTGTCGTCGGTGTCGTCGGTGTCGGCGGTGTCGTCGAGGTCGTAGAGGTCGTCGAAGGTGCCTGGCTCGTCGCCGAACCCTGCAGCATCCTCGTCGCTGTGGCCGGACGTGTCGGCGGCATCGTCTGCGCCCTCGCCGTCGCTCGGAGTGCTGTTGCTGGTGTTGGCTGAGGTCGCCTTGGCGCGGTGGGCGGCGAAGGCCTGCAGCAGCTGCAGCGCCTGGGCGGGGTTGGCCAGGATCAGTATCGCCAGCGCGCGGCGCCGGTCGAGGGTGTCGGTGTTGCCCAACGCGGCGAGCGCGTCGGCGAGGTAGGCGATGGTGGCGTCTATGCGGATGATGGCGGCGGCGGCTGAACGCACGTACAGCGTCTTTTGCCCGTGCTCATTGGACCGGCCAACCTTCGCGAACTCCTCCTCTGCGGCGGTCCGCTCCCGTTCGGCGGCGGCCTCGGGGTCGGCCTCGACGACCTTGGCGGCGACCAGGGTCGCGAACCGGCCCCAGGACAGCCGCCCGTCGGCGTAGGTGGCCACCTTGGCGTCGACGAACCCGGCGGCCTTTTCGGACAGGTCGCGGGTCTGCTGGGCCACGTGGCGGGCGTAGGACACCGGCACCTCACCGGCGCACACCCGCGCCCACAACGCGGGCAGCCGGTGCCGGCAGTCCAACGCATCAGCCATCAGCGCCTGCCCCGCGTACGGGCTGCGGCCGATGCGGGGGCCGAACTCGGCGGCGGCGAACTCGAACACCCTCGGGGTGCCGGCGCCACCGAGCCGCACCGGCTTCTCCATCCCAGGCAGCGCCTTGCCATGGTCGGGACGGGAGTCGGGATGGTGCAGATCGGCGAAGTGCGCCGCCGCGACGAAGATCCGGATGTCACGGTCGGTGCGCTCGGCGTGCCAGAGCTCCACCGCGTCGAGTGTCTGCTCGACGTCGAGGTCCTTCACCGCCTCACCGATCATGAACCCAACGCTATAACCGACCACCGACAGTGTGTTCGAACGAGCCGTCAGCCGATGGGACCAGCGGTATGGGAGCGATCACTCATCTGTATTCCGACGTGCCCTTGACTGATCGGGCTGCTGCGCTCGAGTGGTTCGCGACGTTCTTCGGGCGGCCGGTGGAAAGCCTCGACGAAATCCTGGGCCGCCTCGCCACCCGAGGCATCGGCCACGAACCGGTAGAGACCTACGAGGAACGGCGTGCGCCACGTCGTCGTTCTCGATCCGGACGGAAACAGCCTGTCACTGGCCCAGGCGCCCGCGACGTTAGCGAGAAGGTGTCAGCGCGGGGCGCCGTGGTGGATCGGCCCCTCCCGCTGGCTCAGCCGGTCCCCGCGGCCGCCCCACTGCAGGGCGATGATCTCGGCCGCGATGCTGACCGCGGTCTCCTCCGGCGTACGCGCGCCGAGGTCGAGCCCGACGGGGCTGGAGAGCCGGGCGATCTCATCGTCGGTGACTCCCGCCTCGACCAGACGCTTGAGCCGGTCGTCATGGGTGCGGCGGGAGCCCATGGCCCCGACGTAGGCCACCTGCGGGAGGCGCAGCGCCACCTCGAGGAGCGGCACGTCGAACTTCGGGTCGTGGGTGAGCACGCAGACGACCGTGCGCTCGTCGATGCGGCCGGCCTCCACCTCGGCCTTCAGGTAGCGGTGGGGCCAGTCGTTGACCACCTCGTCGGCCTCCGGGAACCGGGCCGGGGTGGCGAACACCGGACGGGCGTCGCAGACCGTGACGCGGTAGCCGAGGAACGAGCCGATCCGCGCCACCGCGGCGGCGAAGTCGATCGCTCCGAACACGAGCATGCGCGGTGGCGGCGCGAACACCGACACGAACACCCGCATGCCCTCGCCGCGACGCTGGCCCTCGGGCCCGTAGGTCAGCGTCTCGGTGTGCCCGGAGGCCAGCGCACCGCGCACGTCGTCGGTGACGGCGTCGTCGGCACGCCCGGAGCCGAGTGAGCCCTCCCGCTCCGGTGCGCCCGTGGTGCCCTCCGGGCGTACGACGAGGCGGCGACCGACGCGCCCGCGGTGCTCGTGCTCGATCACGGTCGCCACCGCGACCGGCCGTTGCGCCTCGATGTCGTCGAGCACGCCACCGAGCTCGGGGAAGGACCGCTGGTCGACCACCTCGACGAAGACGTCCAGGATGCCGCCGCAGGTGAGGCCGACGGCGAACGCGTCGTCGTCGCTGACGCCGTACCGCTGCAGCACCGGCTCGCGGTCGGCGACGACCTGCTGTGCCAGCTCGTAGACCGCCCCCTCGACGCAACCGCCGGAGACGCTGCCGACCGCCTCGCCCCCGGGGCCGACGAGCATCGAGGCGCCCGCCGGTCTCGGCGCCGAGCGGAACGTCGCCACCACGGTGCCCATCCCGACCTCCTGGCCCGCACGCCACCATCCAGCGAGCTCGCGTACGACGTCACGCATCGGCCATCACCTCGGTCAGCTCGGCGAACGTGGCGAAGCTGTGCCCCGCCAGGAAGTCGTCCAGGTGCGGCAGGCACGCGGCGATGCCGGCCTGCACGGGCTCGTAGCCGGCCTTGCCGCGGTGCGGGTTGACCCACACCAGCCGGTGCGCGAGCCGGGACAGGCGCTGCACCTGCGCACCGAGCAGGCCGCTGTCGCCACGTTCCCAGCCGTCGCTGCAGACCACGACCACGGCGCCGCGGGCCATGCCACGCTGCCCCCATCGGTCCAGGAATGCCTTCAGCACCTCACCGAGCCGGGTGCCACCGGACCAGTCCGGGACGGTGGCGCCCGCCTGCGTCAGCGCGGTGTCGGGGTCGCGCTGCCGCATCGCTCGGGTGATGCGGGTGAGCCGGGTGCCGACGGTGAACACCTCGGTGCTGCGCGGCGCGGCACGGGTGACCGCGTGCGCGAGCCGCAGCAGGCTGTCGGCGTACGGCGACATCGACCCGGAGACGTCGACCAGCAGCACCACACGGCGGGCTCGACGCCCGCGCCTGCGGTAGCGGACACGCCCCGGCTCACCGGCGTACCGCAGCTCGTCACGCAGCGTCCGGCGAGCGTCGATCTCGCCCCGCGGTGAGGCCACCCGGCGCGCGGCCCGGCGCAACGGCGGGCGCGGTCGCAGCGCGGCGAACATGCGCGCGAGCTCGGCCCGCTCGGTGGTCGCGAGCTCTGCCACGTCGCGGTGTCGCAGCACCTCCACGTCGCTCGCCACGGCGGCAACCGCCTCCTCGCCGCCTTCGGCCTCGTCGCCGTCCGACCCCAGCCCCGCCTCGACGACCCGGCTCACCGGCGTACGGCGACGTGAGCCGGTCGGCAGCTCACCCCCGAACCAGCTCGCGAACACCCTGTCGTACAGCGGGAAGTCGTCGGGCCCCGAGCACAACGTCGCCCGGCCGGCCCAGTAGACGCTGCCCGCGGCACCCGCCTCCGCGACCGAGGCCGCCCGCAGGAAGCTCTGCGTGCGGTCGGAGGTCACCGCGACACCCGCGTGCCGCAGTGCGCGGGCGAAGCCCGCCAAGAGCAGGTCGACCCCGGCTGGCGGTTTGTGGTCGGGCTGACACGAGGCCATGACCCGTCACCGCGCCAGCAGACGGCCGAGCGAGTCGCGGACGCGCTGTGCGTCCTCGCGGAACTTCAGCACCGCACCCAGAGTCTCCGCCGCGTTCTCCACGTCGAGGTCCCGTTGCCCCAGGGCATGGAGGGCACGGGCCCAGTCCAGCGTCTCGGCCACGCCCGGCGGCTTGATCAGGTCGTCGGTGGCGCGCATCCGCTGCACCGCACCGGCGACCTGCGCGGCGAGTCGCTCAGGCACCTCCGGTAGCCGGCGGCGCAGGATCTCGACCTCGCGGGCGAGGCCCGGGTGTTCGATCCAGTGGTAGAGGCAGCGTCGCTTCAGCGCATCGTGGATCTCGCGGGTGCGGTTGGAGGTGAGCACCACCACCGGCGGCGTCGCGGCGCGCACGGTGCCGTACTCGGGGATGCTGACCTGGTTGGTGGAGAGCACCTCCAGCAGGAACGCCTCGAACTCGTCGTCGGCCCGGTCGATCTCGTCCACCAGCAGCACCGACGGGCTCTGCCGCAGCGCCGCGAGCACCGGGCGCGCGAGCAGGAAGCGCTCGTCGAACAGGGACTTCTCCACCTCCTCCACGTCGACGTCCGCGTCCGGACGCCGGGTGGCCTCGACCGTGCGGAGGTGCAGGATCTGGCGCGGGAAGTCCCAGTCGTACAGCGCCTGGCTGGCGTCGATGCCCTCGTAGCACTGCAGCCGGACCATCGGCAGGTCGAGGCACTCGGCCAGCGCCTCCGCCAGTGCGGTCTTGCCGGTGCCGGGTTCGCCCTCGACCAGCAGCGGCCGGTGCATCGTCAGCGCCAGGAAGCCCACAGTGGCGAGACCCTCGTCGGCGAGGTAGCCGGTGCGGGCGAGCCGGGCCGCGAGGTCGCCCGGCGACCCGACCGCTGGGCTGGCCGCTGGGCTGCCCGCTGGGCTGACGGCATTCACTCCCCCAGCATGACCCAGCCATGCTGCTCAGCCAAAGCGGTGCCCCGGCGGCAGGTCGGCCGCGGTGTCGACGTCCGCACCGCCGGCGAGGTCGCCGCACTCCACGGGAACGGGCGGGTGCGCGGCCAGGTAGCCACGCGCGCCCACGTCGCCGTGTGCGGTCTCGCCGGCCGCGGCGAGGTGGTCGGCCCCGAGCAGCACCGGGTGACCCGGGACGCCGTCGTAGGTGGCCCGGGCCAACACGTCGGGCGCTGCCAGCGCGGCGACCCGGCGTACAGCGGCGGCGGTCAGCCCGGGGGTGTCCACCAGGCATACCAGCACGGCGTGCACGCCGGACGTGCCGGCGAGGTGGCGCAGTCCGGCGCGCAGGGAGGCGCCCATGCCGTCGGGCCAGTCCTCGGCGTGGACGATCCGGACGTCCTCCTCCAGCAGCACCGCACGCACCTCGTCGGCGGCCGCACCGACCACGACCACGATGTCGGTGAGGCCGGCCTGGGCCAGCACCTGCACGGCACCGACGACCCAGGGCGTCCCGGCCACGTCGCGCAGCAGTGCCTTGGGCACACCCATCCGCCGCCCCTCACCAGCCGCCAGCACCAGTCCCGCCACGCGCGCGCCCACGCCCCCACTATCGCAGTGCTCTTCCTAAGGTGGAGGCCGTGGACGATGCCGCGGAGGAGCTGCGGACCCGGTTGGCTGAGCGCTACGCCGAGCCGCACCGGTACTACCACGACGTGCGCCACCTGCAGGAGGTGCTGCGGACCGTCGACGCGCTCGCCGACGAGGCCGACGACGTGGAGGCGGTGCGTTGGGCGGCGTGGTTCCACGACGCCGTGTACGACGTACGCCGCGACGACAACGAGGAACGCTCCGCCCAGCTCGCCGAGCGCGAGCTCACCGCGCTCGGCCACGACCCGGGGCGGGTCACGGAGGTGGCCCGGCTGGTGCGGCTGACGGCGACCCACAACGCGCAGCCGGGCGACGCCAACGGCGCGGTGCTGTGCGACGCGGACCTGTGGATCCTCGCGACCGACGCTGCGCGGCACGCGGAGTACGTCGCCGACGTGCGGCGCGAGTACGCGCACGTCCCCGACGACCAGTTCCGGGCCGGCCGCGCCGCCGTGCTGCGGGCGCTGCTCGGCCTGGACCGGCTGTACCGGACCGAAGCCGCGCACGCCCGCTGGGAGCAGCCGGCCCGCGCCAACCTCAGCGCCGAGCTCGACCGGCTCGCGGCGCCCTAGAGGTGGGTGGGCGCGAACATGCGCAGAACGGCGGGGAGCACGACCACACCCGGGCCCGGGCGCGCCAGGTCCTGGGCGAGGTCGTCGGCGAGGCTCTCCACGCTGCTGCGCGTGGCCGGCACGCCGAACGACTCTGCCAACGCGACGAAGTCCGGCCGGGCCAGCTCGGTCGCGGTGGCGGCGCCGAAGGAAGCGGTCATGTACTCGCGCAGGATCCCGTAGCCGCCGTCGTCGACGATCAGCCATGTCACGTCGAGGTCATGCTCGCGGGCGGTGGCGAGCTCGGCGATGCCGTACATGGCTCCACCGTCACCGGACACCGCGAGCACCGGCGCCGCCGCCGGCGCGTCGGTACGGCTGGCCGCGGCCGTGCCCAGGGCGGCCGGGTACGCGTACCCCAGGCCGCCGGCACCCTGTGCCGACAGCATCGGACCCTCGCGTGGATCCCATGCCGACCAGGCCCAGTAGCCGAGGATCGTCATGTCCCAGCAGCTCGCCGCCCGGCTCGGAAGCGCCTTGCGAACCGATGCGAGCACCCGCTGCTCCTTCTCGAGTCCCTGGCCGTCGATGCGGTCCCGGACAGTCGCCAGCACGGCCGCCACACGCTGCTCGGCGTTCCCGTCCGGCGGACGGGGTGTCACCGCCTCCGCCAGCGCACCGAGCGTCACCCTGGCGTCGGCGTGGAGGCCCAGGGCCGGCAGGTTCGCCTCCAGGACGCCCCGGTCCGCGTCGACCTGCACCACCCGTCCGCGGGGCGCCATCGTGTGGTAGTTGCTGGACAGCTCGCCCAGCCCCGAGCCCACCACCAGGAGCACATCCGCGCTCTCGCAGAGCTCGGTCACGGCCCGGTCTTCCAGCCACGACTGCACCGACAGCGGGTGGTCGCGCGGGAAGACGCCGGGAGCGCCGAAGGTCGTGGCCACCGGGGCGCGCAACCGCTCTGCCAGCCTCCGCAACGGCGCCTGGGCCCCGGCGCGCAGCACACCGCCGCCGGCCAGGATCACCGGCCGCGAGGCGGCGTCCAGCAGCCGCACCGCCTCCGCGACCAGCGCGGCTCGCGGCATCGGAACGCTGGGCTCGACCTCGATGGCGCCGACCGCCGGGAGCGTCGTATCCGCGCGGAGCAGGTCCTCGGGCACCTCCACCCATGTCGGCCCGTACGGCGGCGACTGCGCCACCTGCCACGCCGTGGCCACCGCGTCGACGAGCTGCGAGGCCGTGCGCACCACCTCCACCGACTTGGCGACCTCGCGAAAGCACGCCGTCTGGTCGGGCAGCTCGTGGAGGAAGCCGCGGCGACGGTTGCCCAAGCCCTCCGCGGGGATCTGGCTGCCGATGCCCACGACCGGGACGGACGCCGCCCTCGCCTCCTGCAGCGCGGGCAGCGTGAACAGCGCCCCCGGTCCGGTGGAGACCAGCAGCGGGCACGGCGTGCCGGTGATGCGGGCGTGGCCGTCCGCGGCGAAGGCCGCCCCGGTCTCGGTGCGGCCGCCGACGTACGCCAGTCCGCTGCGGCGCAGCGCATCGAAGGCGCCGAGCGCGTGCTGTCCGGGCAGCCCGAAGACGGTGCCCGCACCCAGCGCCTGCAACGTCTCGACGACAAGGTCACCGCCGTTGCGCCGTCGCGTCGTTCCGCCCGTACCGCTCATGCCGTCGCCCCACCCCCGACCTGCAGCGCGAGCAGGCTGACCAAGTCGTAGCAGACGTGGCTCGCGGCAACCGCGGTCATCTCTGCGTGGTCATAGGGCGGGGCGAGCTCGACCACGTCCGCGCCCACGAGACGCGTGCCGGCCAGTCCGCGCAGCACCTCGAGCAGCTCACGGCTGGTCATGCCGCCCGCCTCCGGCGTCCCGGTGCCGGGGGCGTGGGCGGGGTCGAGGACGTCGATGTCGATCGACACATACAGCGGCCGGTCGCCGACCCGCTCACACAGCGCCGTGACGACCTCGTCCACCCCGCGGCGCATCACGTCGGCTGAGGTGACGATCCCGAAGCCCATCCGGGCGTCGTCGGTGAGGTCGCCCGCGCCGTAGAGCGGTCCCCGGGTGCCGACGTGGCTGACCGCCTCGGTGTCCAGCAGCCCTTCCTCGAACGCACGGCGGAACGGCGTCCCGTGCGTGTAGGCCGCTCCGAAGTAGGTGTCCCAGGTGTCCAGGTGCGCGTCGAAGTGCAGCAGTGCGACCGGTCCGTGCCGCGCGGCCGCGGCCCGGAGCAGCGGAAGCGCGATCGTGTGGTCACCTCCGACGGTCACCAGCCGGGCGCCGGTGTCCATGAGCTCTCCGGCGTGCTCCTCGACGGTGGCGATGGCCTCGTCGATGTCGAACGGGTTGCAGGCGATGTCGCCCGCGTCGACGACCTGCGCGGTGTCGAACGGCGCGACGTCCAGCCCGGGGTTGTAGGGCCGAAGCAACCTGCTGATCTCGCGTACCGCGGCCGGCCCGAAGCGCGCACCCGGCCGGAATGAGACACCCGCGTCGAAGGGCACCCCGACCACGGCGACGTCGGCGGCCGCCACCTCGTCCAGGCGCGGCAGCCGTGCGAACGTCGCCAGGCCGGCGAAGCGGGGGACGCGCGTGGAGTCGACCGGTCCGACCGGAGCGGACTCGGCTGCGCGCTGGGTCCGGTAGGGCTGCGTCATCGTGGCTCCATCGTGGTGTCGTCCGGCGGACGAGCCGCCCGCCGGGTCTGGTCGGGTAGGGCGGGGGTCACGACCCACAGCACCTGCGCGGGGTCGGGCCCGAGTGCGCGGAACGCGTGCTCGGTGGCAGCCGGGAAGGTCAGGGAGTCGCCCGCCGCCAGCCGCAGGGGTTGCCCCGCGAGGTCGATGTCGATCTCCCCGGCGAGGACAAGGACGAACTCCACCTCGGTGGGCAGGGTGTAGCGCGCCTCGCCGCTGCCGCCGTCGGGCTCGATCTCGCTGAGGATCGCCTGGACGCGCCGTTCGGAGCGCGGCGTCAGCAGGTACTCGCGCATGCCGGTGCCGCCGAAGGCGATCGGCGGATACTCGCCGTGGCGCACGACCTGCCCGACGCTGGACTCGAACAGGGACCCGATCGGGATCGCCAACGCCTCGCACAGCCGGAGCAGGCTGGCGACCGAGGCGCTGGACTGGTCGTTCTCCAGCTTCGACACGAACCCCTTGGTCAGCCCGCTCTCCTGGGCCACCTGCGCCAGCGTCTTTCGTTGCGCCCGCCGAGCCTCGCGCAGCCTGGCGCCGAGACGCCCCGGTCCGCTGCTGCCGGCGGCCGGTCCCGCGCCGAGCACCGGATGCGTCACGACGTCCTCCTCCTTGCCCCGAGGCGGCGAGGACGCCATGAAACAACACGAGGGCGTCATGAAACAAGGGTTGACAAAGCCGCCGGCGATCGTGACTCTCGTGGGGCAGGCAGCCACGATGCCCGAGCGCAGAGGAGTGGTCTCGTGGAACGTCCAGCCGACGTGGTCGTCATCGTCGTCTACCTCGCTCTGATCCTCGCGGCCGGCTACTGGGGACTGCGCCGGGCCCGCACGGCCGACGACTTCCTCGTCGCCGGCCGCCGGCTGGGGCCGTTCATGTACACCGGCGCCCTCAGCGCCGTCGTCCTCGGCGGTGCCTCCACCATCGGCGGAGTCGGCCTCGGCTACGAGTTCGGCATCTCCGGCATGTGGCTCGTGGTCATGATCGGGCTGGGGGTCACCGCTCTCGGCGTACTGCTGTCCACCCGGTTGTCGCGGCTGGGGCTGTACACGGTCTCCGAGATGCTGCAGAAGCGGTACGGGCCGAGCACCAGGCTGGTCAGCGCGCTGATCATCGCCGCCTACGCGCTGATGATCGCCGTGACGTCGACCATCGCCATCGGAACCGTGCTCGACGTGGTCATCGGCCTCGCACCACAGCTGGCGATCCTGCTCGCCGGCGGGGTCGTGGTCGTCTACACCGTGGCGGGCGGTATGTGGTCGATCACGCTCACCGACGTCGCGCAGTTCTGCATCATGACCGTGGGCATCTTCTTCGCGCTGCTCCCGCTCGCGGTGGTGGAGGCCGGCGGCCTCGACGGCATGGCCGCCGAGCTACCCGCGTCGTCCTTCGACGTCACGGCGATCGGCGGGCAGACCATCTTCACCTACTTCCTGCTGTTCTTCTTCGGCCTGATGATCGGCCAGGACATCTGGCAGCGAGTGTTCACCGCCCGCAGTCCGGGCGTCGCGCGGTGGGGAAGCATCGCCGCAGGCGCCTACTGCCTGCTGTACGGCGTGGCCGGCGCGCTGATCGGCACCGCCGCCCAGGTGCTCCTCCCTGGGCTGCAGGTGTCCGACAACGCGTTCGCGCGTATCACCACCGACGTGCTCCCGCTCGGCGTCAGCGGCCTGGTGCTCGCCGCAGCCATGGCCGCGGTGATGTCGACCGCCAGCGCGGGTCTCATCGCGGCGTCCACGATCATGGCCAACGACGTGTACGGCGGCTTCGTGGCCAGTGGCGACTACGACCGGGTCCGGGCCAGCCGGGTGGCGATCGTGCTGCTCGGCCTGGCCACGCTGGCGATCTCCGTGGCGGTCAGCGACGTCGTCGGCGCGCTCACGATCGCCTACGACCTGCTCACGGGGGCACTCTTCGTGCCGATCGTCGGCGCGCTGTTCTGGCGACGCGCCACCAGTGCCGGCGCGCTGGCGTCGATCGTGGTGAGCGGCGCCGTCGTGGTCGTGCTTCTCGCTACCCAGGGCTTGCTGTCCAACGACCCGATCATCTACGGGATGCTGTCCAGCCTCGTGGTCTTCGTGGCGGTCAGCCTGCTGACCCCCGCCGCGTCCGCGGCCGACCTGGACGCCTGGGAGCACCGCCTGCGCGTCGGCGCCGACCAGGAGGCGACCACGCTGTCGCCCTGACGCGTCCGCGGCCCCAGCGTCGCTACAAGCGGCGCGTGGCCGGCTTGGGACGTCGCAGTCCCCGGTCGCGCAGGCGCCGCACCAGCTCCCGGCTGCTCACCGGCACCGCACCGGCGGCCACCACCGCGTCGTACAGGTCATCGGGGACGTCGTAGTGGTCGCGGTCGAAGCCGCGTGCGGGGATGCCGACCGAACGCGCGAACACGTGCAGCTCCTCGTACGAGAGGTCGCTGGCCACGTGCGACCACAGCCGGCCGCGCATCGGCACCAGGGGCGGGTCGATCAGGATCACGACGACATCCGGGCGGTGTGGTCGTCGACGAGCAGCCGCCAGGAGCGCACGTAGCCCGCGTCGACGTACGCCTTGTCCCAGGACCGGTCCGGGCGCACCGAGCTGCCGACGTGGAAGGCGCGTACGCCGGCGCGCACCAGCCACGGCACGTGCTCGGCCTCCAGGCCGCCGCCGGCCATCAGCAGCCGCGCGGCGACCGGGTCCGCGGCGCGCCTGGTCAGCTCGTCGAGCCCGTGCGCGACGCCGAGGGAGGAGCCGGCGGTGAGCACGGCGTCCAGGCCGTCGAGCTCGCGCAGGTTGCGCCAGGCGCGGTCGTGGTCCAGGGCGTGGTCGAGCGCGCGGTGGAACGTCCACGGGGCCCCGCCGAGGCCGTCCACCACGGCCTCGCACACCGGGACGTCGACGTCGAGGTCGCCGTTGAGGAAGCCGAACACCACCCCGTCGGCGCCGGCGGCCAGGTAGTCACCGGCCAGTCCGACGAGGCGGGCCAGCTCGCCGCCGGTGGTGCCGAAGCCCTCCCGCAGCCGCAGCATCACCCGCACCGGCAGCGACGTCGCACGGGTGACCGCGCTGACCGTGGCGGTCTCGCAGGACAGGCCGCCGTGCTCCATCGTCCCCACCAGCTCGAGGCGGTCCGCGCCACCGGCCTCGGCCGCTTCGGCGTCCGCGGGGTGGAGGGCGATGACTTCGAGCAGGCCACGTTCACGCACTCGTACAGGGTGCCATCGCCGGGCGGCTTGAAACGCCTCAGGCGCGCGGGGAGCATGGGGCCATGACCGATCACCTGCTCGCTGCGCGTGCCCTGGTGCTCGCCGACCTCCAGGCCTGCGAGCTCGCGGACGCGGAGACGGTCTCGGTGCTGGAGGAGTCGGTCTCGCAGCGGCGCTGGTGGGTCAGCCAGTGGCCCGAGGGCGCGGAGCTCGTCGCCGGGCTGGTGGCGCAGGACGTCCAGGACGGCATCCTGGACCGGCTCGGCCGGTGGCCGGTCTGCCGGCGGTGCGAGGACAAGGACGGCCACGGCCTGTACATCGCGCCCGAGCTCGGGCCCGACCCGCACTGGGTGTGCGAGAAGTCCTCCACGGTCGTCGCCCCGCTGGGCCGTCTCTGACAGGCCGTCCCTCGTGGACGGCCCCTAGTCGGCGGCCTCCAGCACCCGCAGCACGTTGTCGCCGGCCAGCTTGGCCAGGTCGCGGTCGCTCCAGCCGCGCTCGGCCAGGGCGGTGAACAGCAGCGGGTAGGACCCCACGTCGGGCAGCTCCGCCGGCATGAACGCCGAGCCGTCGTAGTCACCGCCGATGCCGACGTGGTCGATGCCCGCGACGTCACGCACGTGCTCGATGTGGCGGACGACGTCCTCGAGCGTGGCCTCCGGCGGCGGGTCGCTCCGGGCGAGCTCTCGCAGCAACGGCTGCATCGCGACGTAGTCCTGCGGGCTGGTCCCGCGACGCTGCGCCTCCTGCTCGCTCGTGGCGTGCCACTGCGCGTGTACCGGGGACACGAACTTGGGCACGAACGTCACCATGCACACTCCGCCGTTGCGGGCCAGGGTCTCGAGCACGTCGTTTGGCACGTTGCGCGGCACGTCGCACACCTCCCGCGCGGACGAGTGGCTGAAGACGACCGGCCGGGTGCTGACCCGCAGCGCATGCCGCATCACGTCGGCGGAGACGTGGGAGAGGTCGACCAGGACGCCGATGCGGTTCATCTCTCGTACGACGTCCTCACCGAAGTCGCTCAACCCGCCGAGCACCGGCTCATCGGTCGCCGAGTCCGCCCACGGCACGTTGTCGTTGTGCGTCAGCGTCATGTACCGCACTCCGAGCGCGCGCATCATCCGCAGCGTGCCCAGTGAGCAGTTGATCGAGTGCCCGCCCTCCATGCCCAGCAGCGACGCCACCCGTCCTGCGGCGAAGGCCACCCGGACCTGCTCAGCGGTGGTGGCCACGGTGAAGTGGTCGGGGTGTCGCGCGGCCAGCCGGTGCACGAAGTCGATCTGCTCCAGGGTCGCGGTGACCGCGGCATCTCCCTGCAGCGTCGCCGGCACGTAGACCGACCAGAACTGCCCGCCCACGCCTCCCTTGCGCAGCCGAGGGACGTCGGTGTGCAGCCGCGGCTCGCCGGCGATGAGGTCCACGGTGTCGAGGTCGTAGCCGCACAGCTCACGCATCGCCCACGCCAGGTCGTTGTGCCCGTCGACGAGCGGATGCTCGGCGAGCAGACGGGTCACCCTCTCGGCGGTGTGCATGGCGCTCATCGTGGCACGGGTCGGTTTGCCGGCGGCGGCTGTGGACAGCCGGCGCGCGTCCACAGCGGCCCTTTCCGCACCCTTCGCGGTGGCGGGACGCCCGACGATGAGACGTCCCGTTCCGCGGCATGCCTGGAGGGCCCGCTCATGCGACTGCTGCTCACCGTCGTCATCGCCGTGAGCGCCGTCGCAGTCTGCGTGACCGGCACCAGCCTGGCGCTGGCCGGTGCCGGCGCCGCCCGCCATGTCGTCCGCATCTCCGGTTCGCCGGCGTACGGGTTCGACCTCAGGTGGTCCGACGGTCGCCAGTGGTGGACCCCGACGCTCTCGGAGACGCTGGCCGAGTGCGGCGAGCACGACCGAGCCGGGCGCCGCGGCCGGTGCAAGGCCGCCGCCCGGGCGCGTTACCGCTGGATGGGTGTGCTCAAGCGGTCACTGCGCCACCACGGCAAGCGCTGAGCGGGCTCAGCGATGCTTTCCCGGTGGCACGATCTCCGTGCTGTTCTTGGCTGCTGCCTTCGCGTGCTTCTCGGCACGCTTTTCCTTCAGAGACTTGCCCGCCTTCTTGGACAGGTGCTGCCGGGGCGATTTGTCGGCCATGGTCTGCTCCTTGGGTGCAAGCCGGGGGCCGGCTTCGCAGGTCCGACAGTACGCCCTCCCCGCAACGTTGTCCGGCGGCAGACACAACGATGCGCGGTCCCGAGGCGATTCGGCTCCTCGGGA
>DATABY010000109.1:0-15496 GCA_036259355.1 Nocardioidaceae bacterium | reverse complement strand
AACCCCGTCGAGCTGCCCCTGTCCGACGACGACGTGCATCTCCCGGCCGATCCCGGAGTCGCTGAGCAGCTCCTGCACGTCGAGGAGCCGGCAGCCGTGCCCGTTGATGGCGTACTCGGAGCCGCCGTTGCGGAACATCGTGCGCGAGATCGTGACCTCGGTGTAGTCGATCGGCAGGGCGCCGTCGGTGTTGTCGATCGTGAGCACGACCTCGGCACGGCCCAACGGGGCGCGTCCGGCGGTGCCGGCGAAGATGACGTCCTCCATCTTGCCGCCACGCAGCGACTTCGCGCCCTGTTCGCCCATCACCCACGCCAGCGCGTCGACCACGTTGGACTTGCCGGAGCCGTTCGGCCCCACGATGCAGGTGATGCCGGGCTCGAGCGCCAGCGTGGTCGACGAGGCGAACGACTTGAACCCGCGGAGCGTCAGGCTCTTGAGGTACACAGGCGAGGCTCCTCGGTGCCGGGTCTTCTGGGGAAGGCCAGCCCGCACACTACCGGCCGGCTCCGACGGCGCCGCGCAGCCTCGCCGTACGCCCGGTCACGCGCGATCGGGCCCGTTCAGATCCCGGTCAGGCCCAGGGGAGGATCGCGTCCACCAGCCGGGCAGCGGTCGTCAGCACGGGCGGGGTGGGCAGGACCCCCTGGGCCGGCATCGTCGTGGTCCGCGACAGCACGGTGCCGGAGCTGCTCGACCCGGCACCGGGCAGGTCGACGGTGTAGACGTCGAGACCGCGGGCCAGGTCGACCGTGTACACCACGTTGGTCTTCTGCTCCGTCGCCCTCTCCTGCTTGTTGTACACCGGCACCCAGTAGGCGTCCCAGACCTCCGACAGCCCCCAGCTGGCGTGGCCGTAGGCCTTCAGGTTCTCGGGATCGCGCGCATCCACCAGCTGCAGCCCGCCTCCGTAGAAGCCCACGGCCACGATGCCGGACTGGTGCCAGTCGAACCAGTGCGCGGAGCAGAATGCGTACTCCGGGACGGGGAAGCTGCCCAGGTCCGACAGCTCGACCTTGTCCAGCGGCACGACGGCGTCCGGGGTGCCGTCGAGCGACTTCACGTGCCAGGCCTGGAACGACCCGGCCTTGGTGCAGTCGGTCTGCATGTAGTCCTCCTCCGTCACCAGCAGCACGTTGCCGTTCTGGTACGACGGCGCGCTGTGCGGCTCGAACCCGTCGGCGTTCGGCCGGAAGGAGTTGTGGTGGATGAAGTCGTTGTAACCGGGGTAGTCCGCGTGCGTACCCTGGCCAGCCGTGCCGGTGGTCGTCACCAGCCGCGGGTCCAGCGGGTCGCTGACGTCGAACATGCCGGAGCCGTCATATCCGGTGTGGATGCCGTAGCCGGCGTTGTCGAAGTTCCACTTGTGTCCCGCAGTGGGTGACTCGAACGGGTCGAGGGCCGGGGTCGCGGGCTCGGAGTCCACCTCGCGAGGGTTGTCCAGGTCGGTGAGGTCGAAGACCGAGAACGACCCCGTGCCCGGCTCGTCCCCGTCATCGCCGGAGCTGTAGGCGTACCGGCAGTCGGTGTCGACCACGCAGGCCACCGTGTGCGTGCCCGTGGCGGCGGGAACCCGGGACCGGATGGTCGGGTCGCTCGGGTCGGTCACGTCGACGACCACCAGCTCCTGGCCGCCGCCGGTGTTGACGTGGTCGACGTCGTCGGTCGAGGCCTGGTGCAGATCGACGCCGATCAGCACGAACCGCTGAGTGGTCCGGCCCTGCTTGCGCTCGCCGCAGGTCATCGCCTCGTTCTCGAACGTGAGGTTGTCGAGCGTTCCGGTCAGCTGCGGCCGGGTCGGGTCGCTGGTGTCGAACACGCTCACCGAGTCGAGGCTGGAGACGTAGAAGTACGGCGCGGTCTTCGCGAAGCAGCCCGAGATCGCCGCGCTCTCCGGGAAGTTCGTGACGAAGTTGACGTTCGGGCTGTTCACCAGCGGCACGTTCGTGCCCTCGTCGTACTCCCGTTGCACCTTCTGGGCGCGGTCGTGGTCGTCGCCGTGCGCGGCGGCGGGGCCGGCGCCTGCCAGCGCCACGGAAACGGACACCACCAGGGAGGCGGTCAGGACACCGACGGCGCGCGCGAGGCGGCGCGGGCGGGTCCGGGGGAGGCTCCGGGTCATCGGTTTCTCCAAGCTCGTCGGCCACCGGGGTGTGGTGGGTGCGTTCGGTGGTCAACGAGGCAGGGTGCCGGAGGTGACGCCGGTCACCAGGATGCGCGGGCGCAAAAAAGACGGGACGCCGAGGCGTCCCGTCGGGTGCTGTCGGTGCAGCGTGATGTCAGGTAAGCGCCGGCTCGCGGTCGTGCTCCGCGTCGAGCGCCACCAGCTCACCGTCGTGAAGAGCGGCGGCGAGCGAATCGTTCTCGTCCTGAAGGCGCACGATCTGCGCCTCAAGATCGCGAACGCGCATACGCAGGCGCCGCGCTTCCTCGAGAAGGCGGGGGTCTGTCCAGCCGACGTACCCGAGGAGTGCCTTGGCCATGGATGTCCTCCGCTGGATGCCAAATTGTGCACAGTTCCTCAGCCCGTAATCACGGGGCGCTGAGGGTGAGGGGCTTGCCTCTCAGGGTGGCATCCCGGTGCCCCTCGGGTCAAGGTGAGGAAGGGCCGCCCGGGTCTCACCAGCGGCCGCGGCGTGGGCGCGGCTGGCAGCGCGGACAGGTGTACGACGAGCGGTTCATGAACGGGTCACGACGCAGCGGGGCGCCGCAGCGGTGGCACGGCTCGCCGCCCCTCCCGTAGACGTCGAGCGAGCGGTCGAAGTACCCGCTCCGGCCGTTGACGTCCACGTAGAGCGAGTCGAAGGACGTGCCCCCCTGCCCCAACGCCTCCCGCAGCACCTGGCGGACGGCGGCGAGCAGCAGCGCGACCTCGGACCGGCGCAGTGTCTCGGTGGGACGCGCGTAGTGCAGCCGCGCCCGCCACAGCGCCTCATCGGCGTAGATGTTGCCGATCCCCGACACCAGCCCCTGGTCGAGCAGTGCGCGTTTGACCCCGGTGCGGCGACGGCGTAGGGCCAGCCGGAAGGCCTCGTCGTCGAAGTCGGGGTCGAGCGGGTCGCGCCCGATGTGGGCGATCTCGGCCGGCAGCACCGCGCCGTGCGCGGAGACCAGCAGCCCGCCGAAGGTGCGCTGGTCGCAGAACCGCAGCTCGTTGCCGTCGGACAGCGACATCCGCACCCGCAGGTGCCGGTCGGGCGGCGCGGCGGCCGCCTGCACCAGCAGCTGGCCGCTCATGCCGAGGTGGGCGACCAGAGCGTCCTCGTCGTCGAGCGGCAGCCACAGGTACTTGCCGCGGCGACGGGCCCCGGTGACCTGTCGGTCGGCGAGCACGGCGGCGAAGTCGACGAGTCCGGTCGGATGCCGCCGCACCGAGCGCGGCTCGTAGACCTCCACGGCCTGGATGCGCCGCCCGACGACGAACGACTCGAGGCCGCGGCGGACCACCTCGACCTCCGGCAGCTCAGGCATCGCGCTGCCTCAGGAGGTGTCGCCGGCGGCGGCCTTGATGGTCTGGTAGGCGGTCTCGGCGGCCTGCTGCTCGGCCTCCTTCTTGCTCCTCCCCGAGCCGCTGCCGTACATCTGGGTGCCGACGCGGACGCGGGCGGTGAAGGTCTTCTGGTGGTCCGGCCCGGACTCCTCGATGAGGTACTCCGGAACGCCGAGCGAGGCGTCGGCGGCCAGCTCCTGCAGCGACGTCTTCCAGTCCAGGCCCGCACCCATCTTCGACGCCGCGGCGAGGACAGGGTCGAACAGCCGGTGCACCACCTCGGTGGCCACCGCGAAGCCGCCGTCGATGTAGACGGCGCCGATCACCGCCTCGACCGTGTCGGAGAGGATCGACGCCTTCTCCCGGCCGCCGGTGGACTCCTCGCCGCGCCCGAGCCGGACGTGGGTGCCGAGGCCGAGTGTGCGCCCGACGTCGGCGAGTGCGCGCGCGTTGACCACGGCCGCGCGCAGCTTCGCCAGCCGACCCTCGGACAGGTCGGGGTGGGCACGGTAGAGCGTCTCGGTGATCACCACGCCGAGTACCGAGTCGCCGAGGAACTCCAGGCGTTCGTTGGTGGGGAGCCCGCCGTTCTCGTACGCGTAGGACCGGTGCGTCAGCGCACGCTCGAGGAGCTCGAGCTCCAGGTCGGGCACGCCGAGGTCCGCACGCAGCTCGTCGAGTGACGCGCCATCCTCGGTCGAAGCCGGGTCGCTCACAGCCGGGCGGCGGTCACAGCACCTGCCGGCGGTCGCCCCGACCGCCGTACTGACCACACTCCGGGCAGGCGCGGTGCGGGAGATGCTTGGCCTGGCATGCCGGGTTTGCGCAGGTCACCAGGGAGGGCGCCGTGGCCTTCCACTGCGCCCGGCGGTGGCGCGTGTTGCTGCGCGACATCTTCCGCTTCGGAACAGCCACGATCTACTCCTCGTCATTACCGGTCGTGCCTCACGCCCGGCGGTCGGTGTTGCCCTGGTCACTCAGCTCGGTCAGCTCGGTGAGCCCCGTCCAACGCGGGTCGATCCTCTCACCGTGGTCGTGCCCCGGGTCGTCCGCGAGCCGCGCGCCGCACTCCACGCACAGGCCCGGGCAGTCTTCCCGGCACAGCGGCCCGAACGGCAGCGCAAGCACCACCGCGTCCCGGACCAGCGGTTCGAGGTCGAGCAGGTCACCCTCGAGCCGGCTGACCTCCTCATCCTCGTCCGCGGGTTCGTCGTGCTCGTCGTCGTAGGCGTACAGCTCCTGCAGCTCGACCTCGAGGTCGTCCTCGACCGGGTCCAGGCAGCGGGAGCACTCGCCCTCGAGCCGGGCTCGGGCCGTACCGGACACGAGCACGCCCTCCATGACAGCCTCGAGTCTCAGGTCGAGCTCGATGGGACTGCCCTGGGGAACGCCGAGCACGTCGATACCCAGGTCTGCCGGCGCCGGCGCGGAACGGGACACCCTGCGCTGCGACCCCGGGCGGCGGCCGAGCTCGCGGGTGTCGAGAACGAGCGGCGCTCTGGGATCAAGACTGCTCAGGGACGGTCACCGCCTCCGACGTCGGGCACAGCAAACCGCGGCCCTCCGGAGAAGGCCGCGACCCAGCCTAACCGTTGCGCGGCCGGTCGCCCAAACCGGCCCGGAGCACCGTCAGGACTCGCCGTCGCCCGGGAAGCGGAACTTCTCGTCGTCCTGCGCCCAGGGGTCGAGGTTGCTGCGCCCGTGCAGGCGCTCGCGCCCGCGCCCGACGGCCTCCATGATCTTGCCGAGGACCACCTCGAAGTCGGCCAGCCGGCGCTCGACGTACTCGTCGGTCTCCCGCCGCAGCTCGACGGCCTCCTGCTTGGCCTCCTCACGCAACCGGTCGGCCTCGGCCCGGGCCACCCGGTAGACCTCCGTGTCGGAGATCAGCCGGTCGCGCTCCTGCCGGCCCGCCACGACGATGCGCTCGGCCTCGGCATGACCCTCGGCGACCACCTGGTCACGGTCGCCGGTGAGCCGGTCTGCCTCGGCGAACGCCTTCGACATCTCGGTGGCCAGCTCGTCGATGTCGGCCAGCAGCTCGGTGCGGTTGACGACGGCCGATGCCGACATCGGCATCGCCCGTGCGTTCTCCACGCTGCTGCGGATCTGAGCCAGTCGTTCGTGCACGTCCACCCAGGTGTCGCCCTTCGTGATGGTTGTTGCGAGTCCCCGTACCCCCACAAGATACGGCTGCGCTGCTACCCGTCCTGTCCCGCGGTCTCCCGCAGTCGCGCCGTCAGCAGCGGGAGCACCCGCGCGGGGACCAGGCCTGCCACGTCACCGCCGTAGGTCGCGACCTCCTTGACCAGGCTGGAGGCGAGGAAGGAGTACGCCGGGCTGGTCGGCACGAACACCGTCTCCACCGGCGCCAGACTGGAGTTCATCTGCGCCATCTGCAGCTCGTAGTCGAAGTCGCTGACCGCCCGCAGGCCCTTCACGATCGCGATGATGTCGCGCTCCCGGCAGAAGTTGACCAGCAGGCCGTGGAAGGCGTCGATCTTGACGTTGGGGAAGTCGCCGCACACCTCGCGCAGCATGTCCATGCGTTCCTCGACGGTGAACAGGCTCTTCTTGCTCTTGTTGATCAGCACGGCGACGACGACCTCGTCGAAGAGCTTGGAGGCGCGGGAGACGATGTCGAGATGACCGTTGGTCACCGGGTCGAAAGAACCGGGGCAGACGGCTCGACGCACGGGAGACTCCTTGGCGATGCATGCTGCCGCAGGCACGGCAGGGGGAAGTGGGGCGGCGGAGGTCGCCGGGTTATCCTGCGCGACCGTACCAAACCACGGTCTCGCCGTAGCGTCGCGCACGGTCGCCGCGGATCCCCTGGGGCCACAGCAGGTCGGCCTCACGCACCGAGCGCTCCACCACCACGACGGCGTCCGGGCACAGCCACCGGTGCTCGACCAGGTCGGCCAGCAGCGCGCTCACCGCGTCGCCCGGCATCGTGTACGGCGGGTCGAGGAAGGCCACGTCGTAGCACCCGGCATCCTCGGACGACCGTCGCACGAACGTCTCTGCCCGCGCGGACACGACGTCGACGTGCCCGAGCCCCAGCGTGCGGGCGTTGTCGCGGATGACGCCGGCGGACCGCCGGTGCTGCTCCACCAGGGTGGCGTGTGCCGCTCCGCGCGACACGGCCTCCAGCCCGACGGCTCCGGATCCGGCGAACAGGTCGAGGAACCGCAGGCCGGTGAGGCTCCCGAACGCGGACTCCAGCGTGGAGAACACCGCCTCCCGGACGCGGTCCGTGGTCGGACGCGTGCCCTCGCCCGGCGGGGTGGCCAGCCGGCGGCCACCGGCGATGCCGGCGATGATGCGGGTCACGCCTTCTCCAGGTAGTCGGCCTGCTCCGACTCCACGAGGGCGGCCACGGCAGCCGCCAACGCCGGATGCCGCAGCAGCTGGGGATCCTCGGCCACCACGTCGTCGGCGGCCTCGCGGGCGTCGGCGATGACGTTCTCGTGCCGGACCACCGACAGCAGCCGCAGGCTCGACCTGCGGCCGGACTGGGCGGCACCGAGCACGTCGCCCTCGCGACGCGACTCGAGGTCGACGCGGGCGAGCTCGAACCCGTCGTTGGTGGCGGCCACCGCGTCCAGCCTCTCCCGGGACGGCGTACCAGCCTCCATGTCGGTGACGAGCAGGCAGAGGCCCGGAACCTCGCCGCGGCCGACCCGCCCGCGCAGCTGGTGCAGCTGGGAGACCCCGAAGCGCTCGGCATCGAGCACGACCATGACCGAGGCGTTGGGCACGTCGACCCCGACCTCGATGACCGTGGTCGAGACCAGGACGTCGACGTCGCCGGTGGCGAAGGAACGCATCACCGACTCCTTGTCCTCCGGCGGCATCCGGCCGTGCAGCAGGCCGATCCGCAGGCCGTGCAGCGGCCCGTCGTCGAGCTGGCGGGCCACGTCGAGCACGGCGAGCGGCTGCTTCTCCTCGTGGTCGCCGACCAGCCGGAGGCCGTCGTACTCCTCGCCGATGCGGGCGCAGACGACGTAGACCTGGTGTCCCTTGCCGACCTCCTCGCGGATGCGCTCCCAGGCGCGGTCCAGCCAGTCCGGCCGCTCGGTGGCCGGCACCACCGTGGTCTGGATCGGGGCGCGTCCCGGTGGAAGCTCGCGCATCACCGAGACGTCGAGGTCACCGAACACCGTCATCGCGACCGTGCGGGGGATCGGGGTCGCGGTCATCACCAGTACGTGCGGCGGCGTCTCACCGGCCTTGGCGCTGAGCGCGGCCCGCTGCTCCACCCCGAACCGGTGCTGCTCGTCGACCACGACGAGGCCGAGGTCGGCGAACCTGACCTGCTCCTCGAGCAGCGCATGCGTGCCGATCACGATGCCCGCCGACCCGGAGGCGGCGTCGAGAAGTGCAGCACGGCGTGCCTTGGCGCTCAACGAGCCGGTCACGAGGACCACCCGCGTCGCGTCGTCGGCACCCCCGAGCATGCCGCCCTGCGCCATGTCGCCCAGCAGCGCGGACACGGCGCGGTGGTGCTGCTGCGCCAGCACCTCGGTCGGCGCCAGCAAGGCCGCCTGGGCTCCGGAGTCGACGGTCCGGAGCATCGCCCGCAGCGCCACCAGCGTCTTGCCGGAGCCGACCTCGCCCTGCAGCAGCCGGTGCATCGGGTGCGGGTCACCGAGGTCGCGCAGGATCTGCTCGCCGACCTCGTCCTGCGCCTTCGTCGGGGCGAACGGCAGCTTGGCGTCGAAGCGGTCGAGCAGCCCGTCGGGGCGTCCGGTCCGAGGGACGGCGGGCAGTGCGCGCATCGCCTCGCGGCGCTGGGCGAGCACCACCTGCATCACCATCGCCTCCTCGAACCGCAGCCGCCGCCGGGCCTCCTGGTAGTCGTCCTTGCCGGCCGGGCGGTGGATCAGGCGCAACGCCTCGGTGAGGCCGACCAGCCCGTGGTGCTCACGCACCGCAGGCGGCAGCGGGTCGTCGAGCTCAGGCAGCTGGTCGAGGACCACCCGGACGGCGCTCTGCACCTGCCACGAGGCGAGCTGCTTCGACGCGGGGTAGACCGGGATGATCTCCTCGAACAGCTCCTCGACCTCCCCACGCTCGGTGGTCTCGTCGAACAGCCGCATCTCGGGGTGGGTCAGCTGGCGCTTGCCGCGGAACTCCCCCACCTTGCCGGCGAACATGCCGAGCTTGCCCCGCTCGAGCTGCTTGAGCCGCCACCCGCGCATCCGGAAGAAGGTGAGCACCAGCCGGCCGGTGCCGTCGGTGACCACGACCTCGGCTCGCTGCTCACGTCGACCGCTGCGCCGGTCGGTGTAGGGACGGGTCGCCACGGAGTCGATGCGCGCGATCACGGTGGCCTGCTCGTCGACGCGGAGCTCGGACAGGTCGGTGAGCTGTCCTCGCTCGACGTAGCGGCGCGGGTAGTGCCGCAGCAGGTCGCCCGCGGTGCGCACCTCGAAGGCCGTGTCGAGGGCCTTGGCGGTCTTGGCGCCCATCAGCCGGTCCAGCCGCGTGTCGAGCAGGTCGGTCATCCCTCACTCCACCGCGATCAGCAACGGGTAGCGCTCCTGGCCGCCGTCGTAGACCACGGTCTCGAGGTGCGGCCTGTCACGCAGGTGGTCGAGGACCGAGCGCACCAGCGAAGGGTCTCCGCCCGCGCCGGAGACCAGCGTGACCATCTCGCCGCCACCCCCGACGAGCCGGTCGACGACATCGAGCGTGACCGCGGTCAGGTCCGTGCCGACGACGGCGAAGTCGCCCTCGACGATGCCCAGGGCGTCGCCGACCCGGCACGGACCCGCCATCGTCATCGCGTCGCGGGCCGCAACGGTGACCCCGCCGTGCCGGGTGTGCCCGGCCGCGGCGGTCATGTGTACGACGTCGTCCTCGAACGAACGGCCGGGCTCGTGCACGGCCAGCGCGGCGAGGCCCTGCACCTGCACGCGGGTGGGGACCACCGCGACCCGGATGCCCTCGTCGCGCGCCTCTCGGGCGGCGGCCTCGGCGACGGCCACCGAGTCGGAGTCGTTGGGCAGCACGACGACCTCGTGCGCCCCGCTGCCACGGATCGCAGCGAGCACATCGCCGGTCGAGCAGCGCCGGCCCGGGCTGCTGTGCACGACGGCCGCGCCGGCGTCCTCGAAGACCGCGGCCAGCCCGGGGCCCGCCGCCGCCGCCACGACGACCCGCGTCGCGGTGCCCGCCGGGCGCTCGCCGTCTCCGGGCCGTCGTGCCGCGGTCTGCTCGGCGAAGTGCGTCACGCGGATGCGGTGGGGACGTCCGGCGGTGATCCCGGCCTCGATGGCGGCGCCGACGTCGTCCACGTGCACGTGCACGTTCCACAGGCCGTCGCCGCCGACCACGACCAACGAGTCGCCCAGCGGCGCCAGCGCACGGCGCAGGGCGGGCACGGCGCCGTCGTCGGCGTCCAGGAGGTACATCACCTCGTAGCCGGGACCACCGGGGCTGAGGTCGACGCCGGGGGTGGGCATCGGGATCAGATGGCTGCCCCGGGTGGGGGTAGGCGTGACCGGCCGGTGCCCGGTCAGTGCGGTCTGGGCCGCCTCCAGGATGACGACCAGCCCGCGGCCGCCGGCGTCGACGACCCCGGCCAGGCGCAGGGTCTCCAGCTGCTCCGGAGTGCGGGCCAGTGCCTCGCGGGCGGCGTCGGTGGCCGTACGGATCGTCACGCCGACGTCTCCGTCGGCAGCCGCGGTGGTGGCCGCGTCGGCCGCTGCCCGGGCCACGGTCAGGATCGTGCCCTCGACCGGGTCTCCGACCGACTCGTAGCCGGCGTCGGCGGCCGCCACCAGGGCACGGGCCAGCCGCTCGGCGTCGAGCTCGCCGGCGGCCACGAGGCTGCGGGCGCCGGCGCGGAGCAGCTGGGACAGGATCACCCCGGAGTTGCCGCGGGCGCCGAGCAGCGCTCCTCGGGCCAGCGCGTCCCAGGCGGCCGCCTCGTCCTGCGGGTCGGCGGCGTACAGCGCGGCGCGGGCCGCCTCGAACGTGAGGTAGAGGTTGGTGCCGGTGTCGCCGTCCGGCACGGGGTAGACGTTGAGGGCGTCGATCTCCTCCCGCGCGACCCCGAGCGCCTGCAGCGTCAGGTCGGTCCACCGGCGCAGGACGAGCAGCCGCCTCGACGTGGCCGATGTGGTGCTGGTCACTGCGCTCCGTCCGGGGTCGTGCCTGCCCTCTGGGAAGGAAGGGTAGCCACCGGCTCCTACGGATCCGTCGATTGGCGTGGGCCGGACCGGGTCGGATACCCTTGGGCGGTTGCCCGGCGTGCCGGGCACGCCGTTCTTACCCACACGTCTCGAGGAGCACCCGTGGCTGCCGTCTGCGATCTCTGCGGCAAGGGCCCTGGCTTCGGCAACAACCGGCCGTGGTCGCGCAAGCGGACCCGGCGGCGCTTCAACCCCAACATCCAGCGGGTGCGCGCCGTCGTCGGCAAGACGCCGAAGCGGCTCAACGTCTGCACGTCCTGCCTGAAGGCCGGCAAGGTCGTCCGCTCGGCCTGATCCCGCCGCCGCCCGACAGCCGCGTGGCGCGTCAGCGGAAGTGCTCGTAGCCGCGAGCGGCGTCGTACTCGACGCCGTCGACGGTGACGCCGGACCCGTCACCGACACGTCCCACCACGGTCCAGTCGTCGGGTAGGTGCACGTCGGCGGAGAAGGTGGCCGCGAGCGCGTAGTCCTCACCGCCGGTCAGCACGTAGCGCAGCGGGTCGGTCCCGAGCGCTGCCCCCACCGCGTGCAGCGGTTCCGCGACGTCGAACGCGTCCGTGCGCACATCGACCGAGACCCCGCTGGCCCGCGCGACGTGGCCGAGGTCGGCGAGCAGGCCGTCGCTGAGGTCGATCATCGCGGTTGCGCCGAGCTTCGCGGCCTCCGGACCGGCCGTGTACGGCGGCTGTGGACGCCGATGCGCCTCCACGACGACACGCGGCGACCGGAACCCCCGGCCCAGCACGTGGTAGCCGGCGGCGGCCCATCCCATCCGGCCTCGAACCGCCACCACGTCGCCGGGCTGCGCCCCGGACCGTCGTACGGGTCCGTCGGTGCAGGCGCCGAGCACGGTCACCGCCAGCACGATGTGCTCGGAGGAGGTGACGTCGCCGCCGAGCACGCTCGTGCCGGTCAGCGCTACCTCTTCGGCCACGCCGCGTGCGAGGTCGCTGACCCACGCCATCGGCAGCGACCCGGGCACTCCGAGCCCGACCACCATGCCGGTCGCGGTGCCGCCCATCGCGTTGATGTCGGACAGGTTCGCGGCGGCGGCCTTGTGCCCGATGTCCTCCGCGGAGGACCAGTCGCAACGGAAGTGCCGGTGCTCCACCAGCAGGTCGGTCGAGACCACGACCTGCCCCGCGGGAACCGCGAGCACGGCGGCGTCGTCGCCCGGCCCGACGACGACATCGCTGCCCTGGTGGAAGATCGGCTGGATCGCCTCGATCAGGCCGAACTCCCCCACGTCGGCGACGGTCCCCTGCTGCGACGAAGCCATCGTCAACCCAAGCCCTTCTCCGTGTTCGTGAACCGCGCTTACGGTGCCACGCGACTTACCGGTAGCGTGCGCTGTGCCCGACCATGCTCGACCAAGCCGGTACTTGCGCGAGCACAGGGGTTCCGACACGAGGACCGGAGGAAACAACTGTGGTGGTTCAGGCCTACATCCTTATCCAGACCGAAGTCGGCAAGGCCGCCGAGGTGGCCCAGTCGATCGCCGACGTCAAGGGTGTGACCCTCGCCGAGGACGTCACCGGTCCCTATGACGTGATCGTCCGCGCCGAGGCGCGCAACGTGGACGAGCTGGGCAAGCTCGTGGTCGCTCGTGTCCAGACCCTGCCGGGCATCACCCGCACACTCACCTGCCCGGTGGTGCACATCTGAGGCAACCGACCACTCAGAGGCTTCCGAGGCGGCGCCCGCGACATCCGACCGGGGTGGCGGGCGCCGTCGTCTGCGCGACCGCCGTGACGGCGTTGGCCTGCGGCGGCTGCACGTCCGCGGTCGAGGTGCGGGGCCCGAGCCGTGGCCCGGCCGAGTGCGCCGCGCTGCTGGCGGCGCTGCCCGGGACGGTCGACGGACAGGAACGCCGAGAGGTTGCGCCCGGCGACGCGCTGGCCGCGGCCTGGGGCGACCCGGCCATCGTGCTGCGCTGCGGGGCCGCCGCGCCGGAGGCCCTCGGCCCGTCGTCGCGCTGCGCGGAGGTGAACGGCGTCGGCTGGTTCGCCGAGCAACACGACGAGGGTTACCGCTTCAGCACGATCGGACGCACGACCACCGTGCAGATGCGGGTGCCGTACGACTACGAGCCTGCGGCGGACGCCCTCGTCGACGTCGCCGCGGCGATCCGGCAGACGGTGCCGGAGGTGCAACCCTGCGTGTGAGCCGGCGGGTCGGTCAGCGCAGGCCCAGCGGCCGCTGTGCCGCCAGCGTGAGCAGACGGTCGACCAGGGCGGAGTAGTCCAGACCCGTGGCCGCCCACATCCGCGGGAACATCGAGGTCGGCGTGAACCCGGGCATGGTGTTGATCTCGTTGATGACGACGTCGCCGCCGGGCAGCACGAAGAAGTCCACCCGGGCCAGCCCCTCCGCGCCGATCGCGTCGAAAGCGCGCACGGCCAGCGCACGGATCCGGTCGCTCAGCGCGTCGTCGACGTCGGCCGGAACGTCGAGCTCGGTCGCCTGCTCCGGCAGGTACTTGGCGTCGAAGTCGTAGAACTCGTGTTCGCCGCCGACCTTGATCTCGGCGACCACGCTCGCCTCCGCCGGACTGTCGGCGAGCCCCTGCAGCACGCCGCACTCGATCTCGCGGGCGCCGGCGGCGAACGCCTCGACGATCACCTTCGGGTCGTGGCGCTGCGCCTCGGCGACGGCGTCGTCGAGCGCGTCGGCGTCGTGCACCTTGCTGATGCCGAAGCTGGAGCCTGCCCGGGCCGGCTTGACGAACAGCGGGTAGCCGAGGGCCGCCGCCGACTCGCGGCACGCGGACCGGTCGTGCCGCCACTGCTCGGGCGTGACCACGGTGTACGGCGTCACGGGCAGCCCCGCCGCCTGGAACACGACCTTCATGTAGTGCTTGTCCATGCCGATGGCGCTGGCCAGCACACCGGCGCCGACGTAGCGCACGCCCGCCATCTCGAGCATGCCCTGGATCGTGCCGTCCTCGCCGTACGGGCCGTGCAGCACCGGGAACACCACGTCGACCTCGCCGAGGGCGCGCGGCACGTCACCGGGCTCGGTGACCACCAGCTCGGCGTTGGCGAGCACCACCGCGTCGGCCTTCTCGTCCACCTCCGGCAACGCTTCGGCGGTGATCTCGAACCGGTGGCTGTCCTCCGACTCGAGCACCCAGTGCCCGGAGGTGGTGACCCCGACCGGCACGACGTCGTAGCGGTCGTGGTCGATCGCGCGCATCACGCTGCCCGCGGTCAGGCACGACACGCCGTGCTCGGCGGACCTGCCGCCGAACACGACCGCGACGCGGGGCTTGCGCTGGGGTGACCGCTGCTCAGACATCGGGGTGACCATACCCGCCCACGCCGCTCCGGCGCGGGCGCCTCGCTGCGACAATCGTGCGCATGACTGCCCCCACAGGTAACCCCTCGGCCGACATGTCCGCACTCTCCCCCGCGACCGTGGCGGTCGCCGCCGGACGACCCGACCACGTCCCGGACAGCCCGCTGAACCCGCCGCTGGTACTCGCGTCGACCTACGTGGCCGGCGGCGAGACGGAGTACGGCCGCTACGGCAACCCGACCTGGACAGCCTTCGAGGACGTCCTCGGCGGGCTCGAAGGCGGTCGGGCGCTGGCGTTCTCCTCCGGGTTGGCGGCGATCAACACCGTGCTCGACCTCGTCGCGCACGGCGAGACCGTGGTGGCGCCGAAGCACTGCTACCTCGGTACCCTCGCGCAGCTGGCCGACATGGAGCAGCGCGGGCGCGTCGCCGCACAGCTGGTGGACGTCACCGACACCGACGCCGTGCTGCGGGCCTGCGAGGATGCCGCCCTGTTGTGGCTCGAGTCGCCGACCAACCCGGCAATGGAGGTGGCCGACGTGGAGGCGCTCTGCAAGGGCGCCCATGACGCCGGCGTGACCGTAGTCGTGGACAACACCTTCGCTACCCCGTTGCTGCAGCGACCTCTCGACCTGGGCGCCGACGTCGTCGTGCACTCGGTGACGAAGTACCTCGCCGGGCACAGCGACGTCGTGCTCGGTGCCCTGGTGACGCGCGACGACCCGACGTACCAGGCGTTCGACAACCGTCGGCGTGGAGTGGGCGCGATTCCGGGGACCTTCGAGGCGTGGCTGGCGCTGCGCGGGATGCGCACGCTGGCGCTGCGGGTCGAACGCGCCCAGGCCAACGCCAAGGACCTGGCCGCCAGGCTGCGTGGTCACGCCGCGGTCAGTGAGCTGCGCTATCCCGGATTCGGCGGCATGCTCGCAGTGGTGGTGCACGGCGGCGCCGAGGCGGCGGACACGCTGGCCCGCTCGACGTCGCTGTGGGTCCACGCGACCAGCCTCGGCGGTGTGGAGTCGACGCTGGAACGCCGGCGCCGCTGGGCGGGTGAGCCGTCGTCGATCCCCGAGGGGCTGGTGCGGCTGTCGGTCGGGATCGAGGACGTCGAGGACCTGTGGCGCGACCTGAGCGCGGCCCTGGACAAGGTCATCTGACGCAACCGCCGCGACTATTCGTGTTCGAACAGACTGTCGGTGGTCGGCGATAGCGTTTGGTTCGTGATCGGTGCGGCGGTGAGAGGCCTCGATGTCGAGCAGACGCTCGACGCGGTGGAGGTCTGGCACGCCACGCAGAGCGAGTGTGAGGCGCGGATCTTCGTGGCCGTGGCGCCCTTCGCCGACCTGCACCACCCCGACTCCCGCCCTGACCGTGGTGGGCCGGGGTTGCCGGGGATGGAGCGGCCCAAGCGGCTCGGTGGGGTGGGCACGCCGCTGGTGTTCGAGTTCGCTGCCGCCGAGTTCGGCCCGCGCATCGGCCGCAGCGCCTACGCCGGGCGGGCGTTGAT
>DATABY010000108.1:0-53569 GCA_036259355.1 Nocardioidaceae bacterium | reverse complement strand
CGGGCGCCCTCGCGGCGGCGCACGAGGGTCGCGAGGACGTCGTCGTTCTGCACCAGGTCCAGCGTCGGCGCGGACCGGTCATCGGTCTTCTTGATCTTGTGCTCGGCGCGCTGGGTCGGCCGGAAGTCGGCCGGAGCCGCGGCCATCACGACCGCGTCGGCCGTGGCGCCGGCGGCCAGGACCGCGTCCCGCAGCTGCGCGGTGGACTCGACCCGCTGCACCTTCACGCCGGCGGGGTCGGGCAGCGCGACGTTGGCCGCCACCAGCGTCACCTCCGCGCCGCGGGCGACGGCGGCGCGCGCGAGCGCGTAGCCCTGCCGGCCCGACGACCGGTTGCCGAGGTACCGGACCGGGTCGAGGTACTCCCGGGTGCCCCCGGCGCTGACCACCACATGCCTGCCGGTCAGGTCCTGGGTCAGGGCGCCCCGCAGCAGCACGTCGCGCGCGACCTCGAAGAGCTCCTCGGGGTCCGGCAGCCGCCCCCTGCCGCTGTCGGCGCCCGTCAGCCGGCCCACCGCGGGCTCGATGACCACCGCGCCGCGCTCGCGCAGCGTGGCGACGTTGGCCTGCGTGGCCGGGTGCTCCCACATCTCGGTGTGCATGGCCGGGGCGTACAGCACCGGGCAGCGCGCGGTGAGCAGCGTGTTGGTGAGCAGGTCGTCGGCCATCCCGTGCGCCGCCTTCGCCAGCAGATCGGCGGTCGCGGGGGCGACCACGACGAGGTCGGCCGCCTGGCCGATCCGGACGTGGGGCACCTCGTGGACGTCGTCCCAGACGCGGGTGGAGACCGGCTGCCCGGACAGGGCCGCCCAGGTGGCCGCACCGACGAACTCCAGGGCGCCGGCCGTCGGGACGACACGGACCCGCTGTCCGCTCTCGGTGAGCAGGCGCAGCAGCTCGCAGGCCTTGTACGCGGCGATGCCGCCGCTCACCCCCAGTACGACGTTGCGGACGGCTCCGCGGTCGTCGGTCTCAGGGCGGCTGGGCGGCCCCGTCGACATCGGGGCGCTCAGTCCTGCTCGGCCTGCTCGGGCTCGGCGTCCTGCAGGGTCAGCAGGTCGCTGTTGACCTCGCGCAGCGCGATCGACAGCGGCTTCTCCTGGACGTGGGTGTCGACCAGCGGCCCGACGTACTCGAGCAGCCCCTCGCCCAGCTGGGAGTAGTAGGCGTTGATCTGACGCGCCCGCTTGGCGGCGTAGAGGACGAGCTTGTACTTGGAGTCGGTCTTGGTGAGCAGCTCGTCAATCGGAGGGTTGGTGATGCCCTCGGCCACAGGCTCGATGCCGGACACGCGCGACTGCCTTTCCAGAGAGTGCAAGGGGGAAGTACTAGGAGGTCTGCATCAAGGCTACCAAGTCCTTGCACACCGAGCCCACTTCGGTGTTGATGAGCGTCACATCGAACTCCGGCTCGTGCGCCAGCTCACGCCGCGCCATCGCCAGCCGTTGCTGCACCACGTCGTCGGGCTCGGTGCCGCGGGCCACCAGCCGGCGAACCAGCTCGTCCCAGGACGGCGGCTTGAGGAACACGAGCCGTGCGTCGGGCACCGCGACCCGGATCTGCCGGGCCCCCTGCAGGTCGATCTCGAGCAGCACGGGGACGCCCTGCGCGAGCTTGTCGTACACCGGCTTGCGTGGAGTGCCGTAACGGTTGCCGGTGAACTGCGCCCACTCCAGCAACGCGTCCTGCGCGACCAGCCGGTCGAACTCGACGTCGTCGACGAAGTAGTAGTGCCGTCCGTGGACCTCGTCGGGCCGGGGGCGGCGGGTCGTCGCCGACACCGAGACCCACACCTCGGGGTAGCTGCGCCGCAGCTCCCCCACCACCGTGCTCTTGCCTACCCCGGGCGGCCCGGACAGCACGGTCAGGCGCAGGGCCGCCTGGGCCGCCTGCTGGGCGGGCTCAGCCGCGGGCGTCAAACTCGCGCTCGAGCGCAGCGATCTGGTTGTTGCCGAGGCCGCGCACGCGGCGGCTCTCCGAGATCCCGATGCGCTCCATCATCTGCCGGGCGCGCACCTTGCCCAGGCCGGGCATCGACTGCAGCAGGTCGAGGACCTTCATCTTGCCGATGACCTCGTTCTTCTTGCCGTCGCGGAGCACGTCCGCCAGGGACGCGCCCGAGTGCTTCAGCCGGTTCTTGACCTCCGCACGCTCACGACGTGCGGCGGCGGCCTTCTCGAGGGCAGCCTGCCGCTGCTCGGGGGTGAGGGAGGGCAAGGCCACGGGAGGTCACCTCTGGGTCTTCACGGTCTGGTTGGGGACGAACATCGACGCACCCGGAACCTAGCGAGGGACGGTCGTCGGGAGCAAACGCACGCGTACCTCGCAGGGTCAGTTCTGGCTGAGCTTGATGCCGCACTCGGTGCGGGCGTGCTTCTCGATCGTGTCGCCGGCGCGCTGGAACTTCTGGCCGCCGACCTTCTCCATGTCCTGGCCGAACTTGCGCAGCTTCTGCGGGTCGACGCTCTGCAGCTTGCTCGGGTCGGACAGGTCCTCGAACCTCAGGCCGAGCTCCTGCAGCCCGGTCTGCATCTGGCTGATCCCGCGGTCGAGCGTGTCCCACTCGTCGGCGACCGGCTGCGGCGCCAGGTCGGCGATGGTGTGCATCCGGTCGAAGATCCGGTCGAGGTTCGCGCCGCTGAGCTGACCGCTCGACAGCGCGCCGAACTCCTGCTGCGCCTTCTGCAACGAGCTGCAGTACTGCTCGGCCCCGGCGGCGCCGCCGCCCGAGTCCGCCTCGGTCGCCGAGTCACCACCGCCGCAGCCGGGTACGGCAGCGAGCAGGACGGCGGCCCCGGTGAGCCCGAGCGTTCGCATCATCAAGCAGCCCTCATTCCCGTCGCGGAAGCCACGCAACGGCCCCCGATGTGCACGCCCAGCATCGCACGACCGCGCGCTCAGCCGGTGAGCTGGGCGGCGACCTCCCGGGCCCTGCCGGCCAGCGCGGCGACGTCCGGGCCGGCGGTCAGGATCTCACGCGACGCGGTCGGCACGACGAGGTGCTCCACCCCGGCGAAGATCCGGCGTACGTCGTCGGCGGTGCCGCCCTGGGCGCCCAGCCCGGGCACCAGCAGTGGGCCGTTGACGGCCAGGTCCTCCGACGTCTGCCCGATCGTGGCGCCGACGACCGCCCCGACCGAGCCCATCGGCCGCGCGCCGAGGTTGCGCTCGGCGACCTGCGCCAGCACCGACCCCGCGACGGTCCGCCCGTCGGCGCCTCGGGCGCGCTGCACCTCGGGCCCCTCGGCGTTCGAGGTCAGCGCCAGCACGAACACCCCCCGCTGGTGCGCCAGCGCGGTGTCGATCAGGGGGTCCAGCGAGCCGAACCCGAGGAAGGGGCTGGCGGTCACCGCGTCGGCGGCCAAGGGCGACGCCGGGTCGAGGTAGGCGTCGGCGTAGGCCTGCACGGTGGACCCGATGTCGCCGCGCTTGACGTCGAGCAGCACCAGGCAGCCGGCCTCGCGGGCGCGGGCGAGCAGCCGCTCCAGCACGGCGATCCCGGCCGATCCGTGCCGCTCGAAGAACGCCGACTGCGGCTTGAGCATCGCCACCTGGGGCGCCAGCGCCTCCACCGCCGTCATCGCGAACCGGTCCAGGCCCTTCACGTCGTCGCCCACGCCCCAGTCCAGGAGCAGCCCCGGATGCGGGTCGACCCCCACGCACAGGGGCCCGCGGTCGTCCATGGCCGCCCTCAGCCGGGCACCGAAGGTCACAGCAGCTCCTCGTCGGGTTTTCGGTGGGCGTAGCCGATGGCGTCGGCGGCACGCTGGAAACCGCGGACCGCGAGCTCGTCGCGCAGCTCGCCGAGGATGCGTACCGGAGCGCTCGGGTCGTTGAAGATCACCGTGCCCACCTGCACCGCGCAGGCACCGGCGAGCATGAGCTCCAGCGCGTCGAACCCGGTGCGGACGCCGCCGACACCGACGATCGGCACGTCGGGCATCGCCTGGTGCACCTGCCACACGCACCGCACGGCGACCGGACGGATCGCCGGCCCGGAGAGCCCGCCGGTGGTGCCGCCGAGGACCGGCCGCAGCGTGTCGGGGTCGACCGTGAGCCCGAGCAGCGTGTTGATCATCACCAGCCCGTCGGCGCCGGCGTCGACCACCGAGCGGGCGACGTCGACGATGCTGGTCACGTCGGGTGAGAGCTTGGCCAGGACCGGGATGCCGCGAGGAGTCTCGCGGCGTACGACGGAGACCACCTTCGCCGCCTGGTACGGGTCACAGGCGAAGACCAGGCCGCGGTTCTCCACGTTGGGGCAGGAGATGTTGACCTCCACCGCCGTGACGCCGGGACTCTCCCCGACCCGCCGCGCGAGCTCGGCGTACTCCCCCAGCGTCGAGCCGGCGATCGACACGACCGCGCGGGCGTGGTGCTCGACCAGCCAGGGCAGGTCCCGGGCCAGGAAACCGTCGATGCCGGGGCCCTGCAGCCCGATGGAGTTGAGCATGCCGGACGGGGTCTCGGCCATCCGCGGTGTGGGTCGCCCGGAGCGGGGGTCGCGCATGATCGACTTCGTGACGACCGCGCCGAGGTCGGCCACGTCGAAGAACTGCGCGAGCTCGCGTCCGGCCGCCGCGCAGCCGGAGGCGGTCATCACCGGGTTGGGCAGCGTCGCGCCGCGCAGGCGCGTGGTGAGGTCGAGCATCAGTGCGCGCCTCCGGCCGGTGCGCCCACGGTGTCGGCCGGGACGGTGCCGACGTCGGCCCAGCGCACCCGGTCGCCGCGGAAGACGGGGCCTTCGACGCAGGACCGCACCATCCTGGTGCGGCCGTCGTCGCCGGCGAGGGGCAGTACGCATGTCATGCACACGCCCACGCCGCACGCCATCGACTCCTCGACCGCGCACTGGCTCCAGGCGCCGTGCTCGGCGGCCAGCCGGGACACCGCGGCGAGCATCCCCATCGGGCCGCAGGCGTAGACGACCTCGCTGCCGGTGCGGTCGATCAGGTCCGGCAGCGGTCCGGTGACCTGCCCTGGCAGGCCGGCCGAGCCGTCGTCGGTGGTCACGACCGTCGACTGCGCGGCGCGCTTGGCCTCGACGGTGCCGAACAGGCGGTCCTCGGTGGCCGCGCCCAGCACCATGTGCACGGCGCAGCCCCGCGCACGCAGCCGTTCGGCCAGGCCGAACAGCGGCGCGCTGCCGTAGCCGCCGCCGACCAGGACGCACGACACCGGCTCGCGCGGCAGCGTGAAGGGCCGGCCCAGCGGTCCCACCACGTCGACGGTGTCGTGCTCGCGCAGGCGGGACAGCCACGCGGTGCCGGGCCCGTGCACGGCGAACACGACCTCGACCGTGCCGCCGTATCCGCCACCGGCGCGGGTGCGGTAGATCGAGAACGCCCGGCGCAGCAGCTGTGCGGAGGTGCGGTCGCCGATCGCCAACGCGGCGAAGTGTCCCGGTTGGGTGCGCTCGGCGATCCCGGAGGCGACCAGCGTCAGGTGGTGGTAGGCGCCGACCTGCTTCAGCGACAGCACCTCGCCCTGCACCTGCACCGGAGCCGTCACGAGGACCTCCGCTGCTCGACGAGGGCGTCCGCCCACGCCTGCAGCGACCGCACCCCGAGGGCGCCGCTCTGCAGCGCCTCGATGCCCTGCACGGCGGCGGCCAGGCCCTGGATCGTGGTGATGCAGGGGACGTCGCGCATCACCGCCGCGGTGCGGATGTCGTACCCGTCGACCCGCGGGCTGCCGCCCGACGTCACGCCGTGCGGGGTGTTGATGACCAGGTCGACCTCCTCGGCCAGGATGCGTGCCACGATCTCGGGCTCGCCGTCCGGCCCGGCGCCCTCGGAGTGCTTGCGCACCACGGTGGCGGCGACGCCGTTGCGCTGCAGCACCCGGGCGGTGCCGGCGGTGGCCAGCACCTCGAAGCCGAGGTCGGCCAGCCGCTTGACCGGGAAGATCATGTGCCGCTTGTCGCGGTTGGCCACCGACACGAAGATGCAGCCGCCGGTCGGCAGGCCGCCGTAGGCCGCGGCCTGCGCCTTGGCGAATGCCATCCCGAAGCCGGCGTCGATGCCCATCACCTCGCCGGTGGAGCGCATCTCCGGCCCGAGCACCGTGTCGACGGTCTTGCCGTCGGGGGTGCGGAACCGGTTGAACGGCATGACCGCCTCCTTGACGGCGATCGGCGAGGTCGGCGGCAGGTCGCCGCCGTCGCCCACCGCGGGCAGCATGCCCTCAGCCCGCAGCTCCTTGACGGTCGCGCCGAGCATCACCCGCGCGGCGGCCTTGGCCAGCGGTGTGGCGGTGGCCTTGGAGACGAACGGCACGGTCCGGGAGGCGCGTGGGTTGGCCTCGAGCACGTAGATGGTGTCGGAGGCCAGGGCGTACTGGACGTTGAGGAGCCCGCGGACGCCGACGCCGCGCGCGATCGCCTCGGTCGAGGCGCGGATGCGCCCCACCTCCTCGGCGCCCAGCGTGATCGGCGGCAGCGCGCACGCGGAGTCGCCGGAGTGCACGCCCGCCTCCTCGATGTGCTCCATCACGCCGCCGAGGAAGAGCTCCTCCCCGTCGTACAGCGCGTCGACGTCGAGCTCCACCGCGTCGTCGAGGAAGTGGTCGACCAGCACCGGGTGCTCCGGCGTCACCTCGGTCGCCCGGACGATGTAGCCCTCCAGCGACTCCTCGTCGTACACGATCTCCATGCCCCGGCCGCCCAGCACGTACGACGGCCGGACCAGCACGGGGTAGCCGACCTCGTCGGCGATCGCCTTGGCCTCGTCGAAGGACGTCGCGGTGCCGTGCTTGGGCGCGGGCAGCCCCGCCTGCTGCAGCACACGCCCGAACGCGCCGCGCTCCTCGGCCAGGTGGATGGCCTGCGGCGAGGTGCCGACGATCGGCACCCCGGCGTCCTGCAGGCCCTGCGCGAGGCCGAGGGGGGTCTGCCCGCCCAGCTGCACGATCACCCCGGCCACCGGCCCGGCCTGCTGCTCGGCGTGCACGACCTCGAGCACGTCCTCCAGCGTCAGCGGTTCGAAGTACAGCCGGTCGGAGGTGTCGTAGTCGGTGGAGACGGTCTCGGGGTTGCAGTTGACCATCACGGTCTCGAACCCGCCGCCGGGCACGGCGCCCAGCGCGAGCGACGCGTGCACGCAGGAGTAGTCGAACTCGATGCCCTGGCCGATGCGGTTGGGGCCGCTGCCGAGGATGATCACCGCGGACCGCTCGCGTGGTTCGACCTCGGTCTCCTCGTCGTAGGACGAGTAGTGGTACGGCGTCCTGGCGGCGAACTCCGCGGCGCAGGTGTCGACGGTCTTGAACACCGGGCGTACGCCGAGGGCCCAGCGCACGCCGCGCACCACGTCGGCGCTGGTGCCGCGCAGATCCGCGATCTGCTGGTCGGAGAACCCGTGCCGCTTGGCGCGGCGCAGCAGCGCTGGGGCGAGCTCGGGGGCGTCGGCCACCTCGCGCGCCACCTCGTCGAGCAGCAGCATCTGGTCGAGGAACCAGGGGTCGATGCCGGTGGCCGCGAACACCTCGTCGACGGACGCGCCGGCGCGCAGGGCGTCCATCACCAGGCGCAGCCGGCCGTCGTGCGGCACGCGCACCCGCTGCAGCAGGTCGTGACGGTCCCCCGGAGGCGCCGCCCACGAGAACGCCGCGTCGGGGCGCTCGAGCGAGCGAAGCGCCTTCTGCAGCGCCTCGGTGAAGTTGCGTCCGATCGCCATCGCCTCCCCGACGCTCTTCATGTGCGTGGTCAGGGTCGCCTCGGCGTGCGGGAACTTCTCGAACGCGAACCGCGGCGCCTTGACCACCACGTAGTCCAGCGTCGGCTCGAAGCTCGCCGGCGTCTCCGCGGTGATGTCGTTGGGGATCTCGTCGAGGGTGTACCCGAGCGCGACCCGGGCGGCGATCTTGGCGATCGGGAAGCCGGTCGCCTTCGACGCGAGCGCCGAGGAGCGGGACACCCGCGGGTTCATCTCGATCACCACGACGCGCCCGTCGTCGGGGTTGACCGCGAACTGGATGTTGCAGCCGCCGGTGTCGACGCCCACGGCTCGGATCACGCCGATGGCGATGTCGCGCAGCTTCTGGTACTCGCGGTCGGTGAGCGTCATCGCCGGGGCGACCGTGATGGAGTCGCCGGTGTGCACGCCCATCGGGTCGAGGTTCTCGATCGAGCAGACGATGACGACGTTGTCGGCCCTGTCGCGCATCACCTCCAGCTCGTACTCCTTCCACCCGATGATCGACTCCTCGAGGAGGACCTCGGTGGTGGGGCTCGCCGCCAGCCCGGCTCCGGCGATGCGGCGCAGGTCGTTTTCGTCGTAGGCCATGCCCGACCCGGCTCCGCCCATCGTGAACGACGGGCGCACCACGACCGGGTACGACAGCTCGACGGCGCCCTCCAGGCACTCGTCCATCGTGTGGCAGATCAGTGACCGGGCGACCTCGGCACCGTCCGCGACCGGCAGCGACTCCACGATCCGCTTGAAGCTCTCGCGGTTCTCGCCGGCCTGGATGGCCTCGATCGAGGCGCCGATCAGCTCGACGCCGTACTTCTCCAGTACGCCCGCCTCGTCCAGCGCGACGGCGGTGTTGAGCGCGGTCTGCCCGCCCAGCGTCGCCAGCAGCGCGTCAGGGCGCTCCTTCTCGATCACCTTGCCCACGAACTCCGGTGTGATCGGCTCGACGTAGGTGGCGTCGGCGAACTCCGGGTCGGTCATGATCGTCGCGGGGTTGGAGTTGACCAGGATCACCCGCAGCCCCTCCGCCTTGAGCACCCGGCAGGCCTGGGTGCCGGAGTAGTCGAACTCGCAGGCCTGGCCGATCACGATCGGCCCGGAGCCGATCACCAGGACCGAGGAGATGTCGGTGCGCTTGGGCATCTAGTTCGAGACTCCCTCGGTGTTCGACGCTGTGCTTTCGGTCGCGCTCGAAGCTCTGCTGGTTCCTCGCTCCGCGCCTCGCCGCTCCATCAGCGACGTGAAGCGGTCGAAGAGGTATGCCGCGTCGTGCGGCCCCGCGGCGGCCTCCGGGTGGTACTGCACCGAGAACCCCAGCAGCTCGCCGTCGTCGTCGAGCAGCCGCAGCCCCTCCACCACGTCGTCGTTGAGGCACACGTGGCTCACCTCGGCGCGTCCGTACGGCGTCGAGACCCCGACGTCGAGCGGCACCGCGGTTGGCCACTGGACCGCGAACCCGTGGTTGTGGGAGGTGACCTCGACCTTGCCGGTGGAGCGGTCCAGCACCGGCTGGTTGATGCCGCGGTGGCCGTACTTGAGCTTGTAGGTGCCGAGCCCCAGCGCCCGCCCGAACAGCTGGTTGCCGAAGCAGATGCCGAAGTACGGGACGCCACGCGCCAGCAAGCCCTCCAGCAGCCCGATCGCGTGGTCGGCGGTGGCCGGGTCGCCGGGGCCGTTGGAGAAGAACAGCCCGTCCGGGGACACCGAGAGCACGTCCTCGAGGGTGGAGGTGGAGGGCAGGACGTGCACCTCCACGCCCCGTCGGGCGAGCTGGGCCGGGGTCATGGTCTTGATGCCGAGGTCGAGCGCGGCGACGGTGAACCGCTTGGCACCCGACGCCGGGACGACGTACGGCTCGCTGGCCGTGACCTCGCCGCTGAGGTCGGCACCGGCCATCGGTGGCGCCGACTGCACCCGCGCCAGGACCTCGGCGGAATCGGTGGTGGTGCTCGAGATGCCGACCCGCATGGCACCGCGCTCGCGCAGGTGCCGGGTCAGCGCCCGGGTGTCCACGCCGCTGATGCCGACCACGCCCTGCGCCCGCAGCTCGTCGTCCAGCGTGCGGCGCGACCGCCAGCTCGACGGCACCCGGGCGGGGTCCCGCACGACGTAGCCGGCGACCCAGACGCGGCCGGACTCCGGGTCCTCGTCGTTGATGCCGGTGTTGCCGATGTGCGGAGCCGTCATCACCACGACCTGCCGGTGGTACGACGGATCGGTCAGCGTCTCCTGGTAGCCGGTCATGCCGGTGGCGAAGACCGCCTCGCCGACCGTGTCGCCCTCGGCGCCGAAGGAATCGCCGCGGAAGATGCGTCCGTCCTCCAGCACGAGCAACGCCGGCGTGGGTCGGGTAGTCATGCCTGGTGCTCCTTCGAGAGGCGGGAGATCGCGAGGGCCCACTGCTCGTGGGTGCTGCTGTCGGACAGCCGGAACCCGGTGTCGAGCCGGTGCTCGCCATGCCGCCAGGTCACCACGAGGATCCCGTGGGGCGGCACCACCTTGCCGGCGATGCCCTGGTCGTGTCGCGCGCCCTGGACCGCTTCGGCAGGGATGCGGAAGCCGCCGCCGGGACGGTGCACGTCCAGCCCCAGCTCCGACAGGAGCAGCCGCACCGGGCTGCGGGTGCCGAGGCCGCGGGCCACCACGCGGTCGAGCCAGTCCCCCGCCAGCGTCGAGCCGAAGTAGCGTCCCTCGGCCTCCAGCAACGGCGGCTCCGCACCGGACGGCCGTCCGGCAGGCAGCAGCGGCGGCAGCTCGTGGCGGCGCTCCCGTCGGCGCCAGCCCCGCAGCATGCCGGCGTAGGCGAGCAGCACAAGCACGGACAGCACGGCGGTCCACAGCGCCAGCTCGGCGTTGCCACCCCCGCTCACTGCAGCTTCCCGTCGAGCACGGTGGGCACGCCGCGCAGGAACGTGGCGACGACACGGCCGGGCAGCTCCCGCCCGGTGTAGGGGGTGTTGCGGGAGAGCGAGGCCGACTCGGCGGGGTCGACGACGCGCCGGGCTGCCGGGTCGACGAGCACGAGGTTGGCGGGTGCGCCGACCTGCAGCCCGCGGCCGTGGGCGACCAGCCGGCCGATCTCCGCGGGGCGCCGGGACATCCGGTCGGCGACCCCGGCCCAGTCCAGCAGCCCGGTGTCGACCATCGACTCCTGCACGACGGAGACCGCCGTCTCGAGGCCGAGCATGCCGAAGGCGGCCGCCGACCACTCGCAGGCCTTGTCCTCGGACGGGTGGGGGGCGTGGTCGGTCGCGACGCAGTCGATGGTGCCGTCGGCCAGACCCTCGCGCAGCGCCTCCACGTCGGCCGGGCTGCGCAGCGGCGGGTTGACCTTGTAGACCGCGTCGTAGGTGGTGGCGAGCTCGTCGGTGAGCAGCAGGTGGTGCGGGGTGACCTCGGCCGTGACGTTCCAGCCCTTGCCCTTGGCCCAGCGCACGATGTCCACCGACCCGGCCGTGGAGACGTGGCAGACGTGCAGCCGGGAGCCGACGTGCGCGGCGAGCAGGCAGTCGCGGGCGATGACCGCCTCCTCGGCGACAGCCGGCCAGCCCTGCAGGCCGAGTACGCCGGACAGCTCGCCCTCGTTCATCTGGGCGTCCTCGGTGAGCCGCGGTTCCTGGGCGTGCTGGGCGATGGCTCCGTCGAAGGCCTTGACGTACTCCAGCGCGCGCCGCATCAGCACGGCGTCGGACACGCACCTGCCGTCGTCGGAGAACACCCGCACCGCCGCCTGCGAGTCGGCCATCGCGCCCAGCTCCGCGAGCTGCTGGCCGGCCAGGCCGACGGTGACCGCGCCGACCGGCTGGACGTCGCAGTAGCCGCCCTCGCGGCCCAGCCGCCACACCTGCTCGACCACGCCGGCGGTGTCGGCCACGGGGTCGGTGTTGGCCATCGCGTGCACCGCGGTGAACCCGCCGCGGGCAGCGGCCTGGGTGCCGCTGAGCACCGTCTCGGCGTCCTCACGCCCCGGCTCGCGCAGGTGGGTGTGCAGGTCGACCAGCCCCGGCAGCGCCACCAGTCCGTCGGCCTCGATGACCTCTGCGCCGGCGGTCGACCCGACCGAGCCGATCTCGGTGATCACGCCGTCGCGCAGCAGCAGGTCGGTCGGCGCGCCTCCGAGCAGATTGGCTTCCTTGACCAGGTACGTCGTCACGCGTCGGCCTCCACGGGGTCGGTCGATGTCTCGGTCGGGCTGCTGTCGGGCGTACTGCGGCCGCTCAGCAGGAGGTAGAGCACGGCCATGCGGACCGCGACGCCGTTGGTCACCTGCTCCACGATCACCGAGCGGTCGGAGTCGGCCACATCGGCAGAGATCTCCATGCCGCGGATCATCGGGCCCGGGTGCATCACCAGGGCGCCATCCGGCATCTGCCGCATCCGGCGCGCGTCGAGTCCGTAGCGCCGGCTGTACTCGCGGGCGCTGGGGAAGAAGCCGCCCCCGGACAGGTTCATCCGCTCCCGCTGCACGCGCAGCATCATCACCACGTCGCTCTTGGGCAGCACCGCGTCGAGGTCGTAGGAGGTGGCCACCGGCCAGTTCTCCACGCCGATCGGCAGCAGCGTCGGCGGCGCCACCAGCGTGACCTCGGCTCCCAGCGTGGACAACAGCAGTGCGTTGGACCGGGCCACCCGGCTGTGCAGCACGTCGCCCACCACCGCGACCCGGCGGCCCTCGAGGTCGCCGAGGTGGCGCCGCATCGTGAACGCGTCGAGCAGCGCCTGGGTGGGGTGCTCGTGGGTGCCGTCGCCGGCGTTGACGACGCTGCTGCGGACCCAGCCGCTGTTGGCCAGCCGGTGCGGGGCACCGGAGGCGCTGTGCCGGATGACCACGGCGTCGGCGCCCATCGCCTCCAGCGTCAGCGCGGTGTCCTTGAGGCTCTCGCCCTTGGACAGGCTGGACCCCTTAGCCGCGAAGTTGATGACGTCGGCGGCCAGCCGCTTGGCGGCGGCCTCGAAGGAGATCCGGGTGCGCGTGGAGTCCTCGAAGAACAGGTTGACCACGGTACGTCCGCGCAGCGCCGGCGACTTCTTGATCGGCCGGTCGGCCAGCGCGCGCATCTCCGCGGCGGTGTCGAGGACCAGCAGGGCCTCGTCGCGGGACAGGTCGGCGCTGCTGAGGAGGTGGCCCCTCATCGGCCGGCTCCGTCGTCTGCGCGCCGGTCCCCGTCGGTGATCAGCACACAGTCGCGGCCGTCGTACTCCTCCAGCAGCACCCGCACCTTCTCGTCCAACGAGGTGGGGAGGTTCTTACCGACGAAGTCGGCGCGGATCGGCAGCTCCCGGTGGCCGCGGTCGACCAGCGTGGCCAGGCGTACGACGTGCGGGCGACCCACGTCGTTGAGCGCGTCGAGCGCGGCGCGGATCGTGCGGCCGCTGTACAGCACGTCGTCGACGAGCACCACGACCTTGCCGTCGACACCGCACTCGGGGATCTCGGTGTGCTCCAGCGTGCGGGCGGGACGCAGCCGCAGGTCGTCGCGGTACATCGTGGTGTCGAGGGAGCCGACGGGGACGCGCACGCCCTCCGCGGAGTTCAGGCGGGCGCCGATGCGCTGGGCGAGGGCGACGCCGCGGGTGGGGATCCCCAGGAGCACCAGGTCGTCGGCGCCCTTGTTGCGCTCGAGGATCTCGTGCGAGATGCGGGTGAGGGCCCGGCCGATGTCGGAGGCGTCGAGGACAGTGCGCTCGGGGCCGGGGGACGCGGTGGCGTCGGAGTGGGCGTGGGCAGGCGGCAAGGCCCTGACCTCCTTCTCCGCCTCACGGGACGGATCGTTAAAGGATGTCTGTCGGGGGTGAGCCTAGCAGCGAGCGGCCACAACCCCGGCAATGACTCACCTTCGTCACCGTCCGCTTACGCTCCGAAGTAGAATTGCCAACTGTTGCCCGAGTTCAAACCTTTTGCCCCTACCCCTAGGTAACCGCTGCTACGGTAATCACACTGAGTTACCAAAACGCTAGCCCGCACCGGCGTTCACGCCTACCGGGGGGAGGCACCAATGCCACAGGATTACGCCAAGGCTCTCGGCGCCAAGCTGAGAGCCATTCGCCAGCAACAGGGTCTGTCCCTGCACGGCGTCGAGCAGAAGTCGCACGGACGGTGGAAGGCCGTCGTCGTCGGCTCCTACGAGCGAGGGGACCGCGCCGTCACCGTGCAGCGGCTCTTCGAGCTCGCCGACTTCTACGGGGTCCCCGTGCACGAGCTGCTGCCCGGTGGGTCGCAGGTGGGGCCGGCCACGGAGAAGCCGAAGCGGCTCGTGCTCGACCTCGAGCGCCTCGCCGCGATCGAGATCGAGGAGGCGGCGCTGCTCGGTCGCTTCACCGCGACCATCCAGGCGCAGCGGGGGGACTACAACGGCCGCGTGCTCACGATCCGTGAGGACGACCTGCGGACGCTCGCCGTGATCTACAACGAGCCGCCGAGCGTGCTCGCCGACCGCTTCGTCAGCTGGGGGGTGCTGCGTCCGGACGTGGGTCGTGCGCCGCAGCCGCCAGAGCAGCCGAACAGCCACAGCGCGTCGGTGAGCTGACCTGAGCAGCCGAACGACCTGAGCAACGAAGGGCCCTCTCCGAGACCAGCTCTCGGGGAGGGCCTTCGTCGTGACCGTCAGTACCGGACGGTGCGGCTACGGGAACAGGCGTCCTGCACGATGGTCCCGTGGTCGTTCCAGTCGCACGGCACGGTGAACGTCACTCGGAAGACGGGCCGCTGCCCGCGGCGTACCCGGATGTACTTGTGGGCGGTCGCCGAGTTGATCGCGCCGAACTGCGTCATGAACCAGCTCGCACCCCTGCGGACCGAGCTGCGCTGGATGCTCGGCCTGTCGCGACACGTGCTGAAGTGACCCACGGTGGTGCCGGCCGAGAAGCCGTGGAAGCCTGCGGACAGGTTCACCGGGTAGCGTCGGCACTTCTGCGGCTCGACCCGGCGGTGGCCGCTCGAGTGCGTCGAGTAGTTGACCGCGCGTCTGGTCTTGATCGTCACGGAGGACCAGCTGGCCCGACGCGGGCCGTGGCGGTTGGTGTTGGCCACGTTCACGACGGCGATGAAGTAGTTCCAGCGCTTGAGGCGCTCGGTGAGCCGGTAGACGATGACCCGGTACCTCGGCTCCCCCCAGGACCAGGTCGCCCTCCGCTGTCCGCGCACGATCCGATAGCCGGCGAAGTTGTTGTACGACGTCGCGAAGGGGCCGCGGTCCTGGACCAGCACGACGTTCTGCGTCATCGTGAAGTCGGCTCTGGCCGGCAGCGTCACAGCCGCCTGCGCGATGCAGAGCGCGAGCACGGCGAGAACGACGGAGTATGACCGGCCGACGCGACTGCGCACGAGTGCCCCCGGTTCGTCCTCAGGGCTGGAAGGAAGCGAAACAGTAGCCGAGCGCCGGTGTGCGGTCAACGCCGCACCGTCCGGGCGCGGCTCAGCCCGTCGGGGAGTTCTCGTGCCTGTGACGACTGACCGCGGCCAGCAGGCCGTTGACGAAGGGCGGGGACTCGTCGGTGGAGAGGTCGCGCGCCAGCGCGACGGCCTCGCTCACCGCGACCTGGTCCGGTACGTCGTCCCTGAACAGCACCTCGTAGGCGCCGATGCGCAAGATGTTGCGGTCGACGGCCGGCATCCGGCCGAGCGTCCACCCCTTGGCGTACCTGCTCAGCAGGCTGTCGATCTCCTCGCGGTGGCCGGCGACGCCCTGCACGAGCTCCACCGTGTACTCGCCGACCGGGGGGTCACCGCCGGCGACGCGCTCGGCCAGCGTCTCCGTCACGGCGACGCCGCGCAGCTCGCACTCGAAGAGGAGGTCGAGTGCTCGCTTGCGCGCCTTGGTGCGGGCACCCACCGTCAGCTGCTCACGCGGCCGAGATAGCTGCTGTCGCGGGTGTCGACCTTGACCTTCTCGCCGGTGGTGATGAACAGCGGCACGTTGATCTGGTGGCCGGTCTCCAGCTGGGCGGGCTTGGTGCCGCCGGTGGAGCGGTCGCCCTGCATGCCGGGCTCGGTGTACTCGATGACCAGCTCCACCGAGGCCGGCAGCTCGAGGTACAGCGGGTTGCCCTCGTGCATGGCCACGACGAGCTCCTGGTTCTCCAGCATGAAGTTCGTCGCGTCACCGACCGTCTCCGGTGGCACGTGGATCTGGTCGAACGTGGTGGCGTCCATGAACACGTACGAGTTGCCGTCGTTGTACAGGTAGGTCATCGTGCGCTTGTCGACGTTGGCCGTGTCGACCTTCACGTCGGCATTGAACGTCTTGTCCACGATCTTGCCCGACGTGACGTTCTTCAGCTTGGTGCGCACGACCGCGCCGCCCTTGCCGGGCTTGTGGTGCTGGAACCACTGGACGGTCCACAGCTGCCCGTCGAGGTTGAGGACCATGCCGTTCTTGAGGTCGTTGGTGGTGGCCATGCGTCGTGTGCCCTGCTCTCGTTGCGTTTCGACGATGCGACGCACGAGTCTACCGGCCGCCCCACCGGCCCGTTGCGTCCGCCGGACCGTGCGCTACTGCGCTCGGGGTGACGGACGCTCGCGCGCACCCGCTGAGACCTCGGCGTAGGCGGCGGTGAGCAGCTGGGGGTCCGGTGCCTCGAGGATGCTGGTGCGGGCCAGCCCGTCGAGCACGACGAACCGCAGCCGGTCCCCCCGCGACTTCTTGTCCAGCCGCATCGCCTCGTGCAGCTGCTCCCACGAGCCACCGCCGTACGACGTCGGCAGCCCGACACGCTCTAGTACGGCGCGGTGCCGGTCGGCGGTCGCCTCGTCGAGCCGGCCGGCCAGCCGGGCGAGCTCGGCGACGAACACCATGCCGACCGCGACGGCGGCGCCGTGGCGGTACTGGTAGCGCTCGACGCGCTCGATGGCGTGCCCGAACGTGTGCCCGTAGTTGAGCGCCTCCCGGCCGACCCGCTGCGCCACCGAGGTGGCCTCGCGCAGGTCGGCGGCCACGACGTCGGCCTTCACCCGGATCCCGCGCTCGACCAGCTCGCGCAGCAGCGGGCCGTGCGGGTCGACGGCCGCCTCCGGGTCGCCCTCGACCAGGTCGAGGATCTGCGGGTCGGCGATGAAGCCGCACTTGATCACCTCGGCCAGCCCGCTGACCACCTCGTTGCGCGGCAGCGTCTCCAGCGCGGCCAGGTCGCACAGCACCCCGGCGGGCTCGTGGAAGGAGCCGACGAGGTTCTTGCCCTCGGCGGTGTTGATGCCGGTCTTGCCGCCGACCGCCGCATCGACCATGCCGAGCACGGTGGTCGGCACGTGCACCACTCTGACCCCGCGCAGCCAGGTGGCGCCGACGAAGCCGGCCAGGTCGGTGGTCGCGCCGCCGCCGACCCCCACCACCGCGTCGGAGCGGGTGAAGCCGCACTGCCCGAGAACCTGCCAGCAGTACGACGCGACCGGCGCCAGCTTGGCCTCCTCGCCGTCGGGGACCTCGATGGCGTACGCCTCGAGACCCTGTGCCGCGAGGTCCTCGCGGATCGCCTCACCGGTGGTGCGCAGCGCACCGGGGTGGATGACCGCCACCCGGCGCACGTCGCGGCCGAGCAGGGCGGGCAGGTCGCCGAGCAGGTTGCGGCCCACCACCACGTCGTAGGGCTGGCTGGTGCCGACGGTGATCCGGGTGTTGCCCACCTACCTCACCGCCCCCTCGATCCCGGCTGTGATCTCGTCGGCGATGTCGTCGGGAGACCGTCCGCTGGTGTCCACGGCCAGGGTCGCCACCGCGCGGTAGAGCGGTGCCCGCTCGTCGAGCAGCGCCTTCAGCCGGCCGCGGACATTGCCGAGCAGCAGCGGCCGGCTGGTGTCGAGCCCGACCCGGCGTGCGGCGTCGGGCAGGCCCACCTGGAGGTAGACGACGTGGTGCCCCTCCAGCGCCAGGCGGGTGCCCTCGTCCAGCACCGCTCCCCCGCCCAGCGCCAGCACACCGGTGTGCTCGCGCAGGGCTGCACCGACCGCCTCGCGTTCCATCTCGCGGAACCGCGCCTCGCCGTGGTCGACGAAGATGTCGGAGATCTGCTGGCCGGTCGCGGCGACGATGTCGGCGTCGGTGTCGCGCAGGTCGACGCCGAGCCGCTGCGCCAGCAGGCCGCCGACGGTGGACTTGCCCGAGCCAGGCGGGCCCACCAGCACCACGACCGGGCGTTGCGCCGTCCCGCTCACCGGATCCTCAGCCCGGCCAGGTAGCCGTCGTGGTTGCGGCGTGTCTCCTCCACCGAGTCACCGCCGAACTTCTCCAGCACGGCGTCGGCCAGCACCAGCGCCACCATCGCCTCGGCGACGACGCCGGCGGCCGGGACCGCGCAGACATCGGAGCGCTGGTGGTGCGCGACGGCGGCCTCGCGCGTCGCCACGTCGACGGTGCGCAACGCACGCGGCACCGTGGCGATCGGCTTCATCGCCGCCCGCACGCGCAGCACCTCGCCCGTGGACATGCCGCCCTCGGTGCCGCCGGAGCGGCCCGACGTACGCCGGATGCCGTCGGCACCGGCCTCGATCTCGTCGTGCGCCGCGGAGCCGCGGGAGCGGGCCAGGTCGAACCCGTCGCCGACCTCGACCCCCTTGATCGCCTGGATGCCCATCAGCGCGCCGGCGAGCCGCGCGTCGAGCCGGCGATCCCAGTGCACGTGGCTTCCCAGGCCCGGCGGGAGGCCGCGCACGACCACCTCGACGACGCCGCCGAGCGTGTCGCCGTCCTGATGGGCGGCGTCGATCTCGGCCACCATCGCCGCGCTGGCCTCGGGGTCGAGACAGCGGACCGGGTCGGCGTCGAGCCGGGCGACGTCCTCGACGTCGGGAACGCTGCCGGACGGCGCCTTGGCCGTACCGAGCTCGACGACGTGGCTGACCAGTCCCGCCCCCACGCTCTGCCGGACGAACCTGGCGGCCACCGTGCCGAGCGCGACCCGGGCGGCGGTCTCGCGGGCGGAGGCCCGCTCCAGCACCGGCCGGGCCTCGTCGAAGCCGTACTTCTGCATGCCCACCAGGTCGGCGTGCCCGGGGCGGGGCCGGGTGAGCGGCGCGTTGCGGGCGAGGCCGGCGAGCACGTCGGCGTCGACCGGGTCGGCCGCCATCACCTGTTCCCACTTGGGCCACTCGGTGTTGCCGACCCGGATCGCGACCGGGCTGCCGATGGTGCGGCCGTGCCGGATCCCGCCCTGGACGTCGACCTGGTCCTGCTCGAACTTCATCCGCGCACCCCGGCCGTAGCCGAGCCGCCGGCGGGCCAGCGCGTCGACGATGTCGGCCGAGGCGACCTCGACCCCGGCCGGCACACCCTCGAGGATCGCGACCAGGGCGGGGCCGTGGGACTCCCCCGCGGTCAGCCAGCGCAACATGGCGCTCAGTGTTCCATCGGGTACGCCGGCCGCCGGTCGGCGGGTCGCATGCTGGATCGCCGGCGGTCGTGCGGCGCAGCGCCCCCTGGCCGCGTGCCCTCGCCGGGTCTAGCGTCGTGGTCGGACGGGCGAGAGACCGGAAGGTGGCGAGCATGAGCGGGCGAGTCGTGCACTTCGAGGTTCCCTTCGACGACGGTGAACGGGCGCGCTCGTTCTACCAGGACGTGTTCGGGTGGAAGCTCAACGAGATGCCGGAGATGAGCTACACGATCGCGATGACGGGTCCGGTGTCGGACTCGGGCATGTCCAGCGAGCCGGGCTACATCAACGGCGGGATGTACAGCCGCGAGAGCGGCTACCCGGCCAGCCCGGTGATCACCGTCGACGTCGCCAGCATCGACGAGACGCTGACCAGGATCGAGCACGAGGGCGGCTCGACGGTGCTGGCCAAGCAGGCTGTCGGCGACATGGGCTTCGCGGCGTACTTCAAGGATTCCGAAGGCAACGTGCTGGGACTGTGGGAGACCGCCACTCAGGGTTGAGCGGTGTGCACTCCCAGGCCGGAAGTGCCGGGCGCCACCTCCGGGCGCAGGACCAGGTCGCGGTCGTAGTCACCGCCGTTCTGGGTGCGGTACGGGATCGGCTCGGTCTGCGCCATCGTGGTGACCCGGCCCCGGACGAGCGCGGCTGCTGCGTCGTACTCCTCCGGCGTGAGGTGGTTGGCGCCGTAGACGCCGACGGGTGGCAGCGGGGACATCCCCGTGTACCACAGCGTTCCGTGCAGCAGCGGGAACAGCACCTGGTCGAGCTGGCCGTTGATCCCGCGCGGGCCGATCGCGGGCTCGGGACTGCCCGTCGTCACGATCACGAGCGCGCGCTTGCCGGCGAGCCGCCCCTCGCCGTACCTCAGGGTGCGACGAGGGTCTCGCGGGTCCTTGACGCCGTAGGCGAAGCCCTGCACGAAGACACGGTCGAACCAGCCTTTGAGGATCGCCGGCATGCCGTACCACCACAGCGGGAACTGCACCACCACGGCGTCGGCCCGGGCCAGCTTGTCGTGCTCGGCCCGGATGTCGCCGCTCAGCGTCGCGGTCTCGTAGGCGTGCTGGGACGCGGGTCCGACCCGCAGCCGCCGGCCCGGGTCGTGCCCGGTGAAGTCATCGGCGTCGACGGTGGCCTTCCACTTCATCGCGTACAGGTCCGAGACCTCCACCCGGTCCCCACGGTCCTCGAGCGCACGCACGCCCTCCTCCCGCAGCGCACCGGCCAGCGAGGCGCCTTCGGGATGCGCGTAGATCCAGAGCACGTTCATGCCGACCAGCCTCTCCCCCCGGGCTTGTGCGGACAATGGCCCGCAGGCCAACATGTGCAAGGATCGGGCCATGACGATCTTCGCGCACCCCGAGCGACACCGCGTGGCCGTGCTGGTCCGCGACGGCGTGATGCCGCTGGAGCTCGGCCTGGTGCACCAGACCTTCGGCACGGCCGCCAGGGACGACGACCAGCCGCTCTACGAGGTCGTCACCTGCGCGCCGGCCAGGGGCACGGTCGCCAGCAGTGCCGACTTCTCGATCCAGGTGGAGCACGGGCCTGACGCCCTCGCCCACGCCGACACGGTCCTGGTGCCCGCCGCGCACGCCGGTGACACCGTCGACGACGGTGGCCCCCTGGATCGGCCGACGGCCGACGCGCTGGCGCGCATCCGCCCCGGCACCCGGGTCGCCTCGATCTGCACGGGCGCCTTCGTGCTGGCCGCCGCAGGCTGGCTCGACGGCCGCCGTGCGACCACGCACTGGCGCTCGGCCGAGCTGTTCCGCCGGCGTTACCCGCGGGTCCTCCTCCAGGCCGACGTGCTGTACGTCGACGAGGGCGACGTGCTCATGTCCGCGGGCGAAGCAGCCGGGATCGACCTGTGCCTGCACATGATCCGGTGCGACCACGGCTCTGCGGTGGCGAACGAGGTGGCGCGGCGCATGGTCGTGCCCCCGCACCGCGAGGGCGGGCAGGCGCAGTACATCCGACGTCCTGTGCCTGAGCCGGGTTCCTCGTCCACCGCCGCCGCCCGCTCCTGGGCGTTGCGGCATCTCGACCGACCGCTCAGCCTGCAGCAGCTTGCCGCCCACGAGTCCATGAGCGTACGAACGTTCACCCGCCAGTTCCGCGACGAGGTCGGTGTCTCACCGCTGCAGTGGCTGACCCAGCAACGCGTCGAACGCGCCCGGCAGCTGCTGGAGGAGACCGACCTGAGCGTCGACCGCGTCGCCGCGGATGCCGGCTTCGGCACGGCAGCGTCCCTGCGCCAGCATCTGCACGCTGCGCTGGGCGTCTCTCCGAGCGCCTACCGCGGCACCTTCCGCGGGTCAACCGACGTACCACGCACCTAGGGCGGGACCGACCAGGACGCCGACCACGGCGCCCACGATCATGAACGGCCCGAACGGGTAGCGCTTCCGGTCCACCACCCGCAGCACCGCCAGCAGGCCGCCGCCGAGGGCGCCGAGCAGGAAGCCGGCGTAGACGCCGGCGATCAGCTCGGCCCAGCCCAGCCATCCCAACGCGATCCCGAGCACCCCGGAAAGCCGTACGTCGCCGTACCCCATGCCCTTGGGGTAGACGAACCAGAGCACGAAGAACAGGCCGCCGGCGACCAGCCATCCTGCCCCCGCGCGCAGCATCGACCCCCAGTCCCCGCTGAGCGCCGACGCGAGCAGCGCGAGCGCGACCACGATGCCGTACGAAGGCGCGACCAGCCGGGTCGGCAGCAGCCGGGTGCGCCAGTCGATGTAGGCAAGCACCACTCCGACCACGCCGACGTACAGCCACAGCGGCAGCTCCGCCGACCAGCCGAGCCGCCAGGCCAGCACGGCGCACACGGCGGCGCCGGCCACGGCCAGGGCGCCCGGGAGCGCGGCGGCCTCGGCGAGCCGGCGGTAGCTGATCTTGTCCTGGGCGTCGTCGGGGTCGGCGGGCTCGGGAAGCGCGGCGATGACCCGGGGGGCGAGAGCCCCACCGAGCGCACCGACGAGCGCCGCCGCGAACAGCACCAGGGCCAGGTCCACGACGGGAGCCTAGGGTGTCGGCGGGTGCGACCGGCAGTCCGGCGCGCGGTCAGGTGGACGACGAGGCACGCCGCTCGAGCGCCGCTCGGCCGGCGGCCCGCATCTCCTCCAGGGGCGCACGCTCGCATCCGGTCATCAGCTCCACCTGCCCGGTGGCCTGGTGCACGAGCAGGTCGAGACCGCCCACCACGGTGCGGCCGGCGGCCTGCGCGGCCTGCACCAGCGGCGTCGGCCACGGGTCGTAGAGCACGTCGAAGACCACCGGCGCCAGCCCGGCGAGCGCTTCGGCGAGCGACGGCTGCGCCTCCGCCGGGACGGTGGCCACGACGACGTCGGCGTGGGCACCCGGCCCGAGCGGCCCGTCCAGCCGGGCGACCCGCACCGTCGGCGGGTCGGGCAGGCGGCCGGCAGCCTCGACGACCCCCCGGGCACGCGCCGGTTCGCGCACCAGCAGCGACACGTCGTGGCAACCCAGCCGGGCCAGGGCCAGCACCGCCGAGGTCGCCGTGGCGCCGCCGCCGGCGACCGTCGCGGTGCCGACATGCTCGACACCGCGCTCGCGCAGGGCGCGCTCGGCACCGGTCACGTCGGTGTTGTGGCCGGAGCGTCGCCCATCCTCGCCGAGCAGCACCGTGTTGGCGGCGTTCGCCACCAGCGCGGTCTCCGACGCCTCGTCCAGCAGCGACATGACCGTCCGCTTCAGCGGCATGGTCAGCGACAGCCCCCGCCACGACGCGTCGCGGGCTTCCAGGAAGCTCGCCAGGTCGTCCCTGGTGACCTCGATCGCCTCGTACTCCCAGTCCAGCCCCAGCCGCTGGTAGGCCGCGCGGTGCAGCACCGGCGACAGCGAGTGCGCGATCGGGCTCCCGAGCACTGCGCACCGCCGCGCGGGTAGGCCTCCGGGCAGCGCCTCGGTCAGCACTTGGGGCTCTGCCGGCAGAACTCCCGCAGCTCGCTGACGTTCTCCTGGTGCTCGGCGTCGGTCTCTGCGAACTTGGTCTCACCGGTGTCGATGTCGACCGTCACGAAGTAGATCCAGTCGCCCTCGGCGGGGTCCAGCGCGGCCTCGAGGGCGGTGTCGCCCGGTGCGGCGATCGGGCCCGGCGGCAGGCCGGGGAACCGGTAGGTGTTGTACGGCGACCGGCTGGCACGGTCCTCGGACGTGGTCGCCACCTCACCGCTCTTGCCGACCGCGTAGTGCACCGTGGAGTCCATCTGCAGCGGCATGCCGTCCTCGAGCCGGTTGTAGATGACCCGCGCCACCTTGGGGAAGTCCTCGGCTCGGCGGGCCTCGCGCTGCACGATGCTCGCCACGGTCACGACGTCGTGCGCGGACACACCGAGGGAGCCGGCCTCGCGCTCCAGGTCGAGCCGCTGCGCGGACTCCCGGAAACGCGCGACCATCATCCGCAGCAGCTCACGGGCGGTCACGTTCGGGGGCAGCTGGTAGGTGGCCGGGAAAAGGTAGCCCTCCAGGTCACCGTTGGCGTACCCGGGAAGCCCGAGCCGTTGCGGTCTGTCCGCCGCCCGGTCGAGCCGCGGCAGCTTGAGGTCGGTCTCCTCGGCCGCCCGCGCGAGCGTCTGCTCGACGGTGTAGCCCTCGGGCACGGTCAGCGCGTTGGTGACGATCGCCTCGGGGTCCAGCATCCGCTGCAGGGCGGCCTCGGCGCTCATCTTGTGGGCCATGTCGTAGAAGCCGACCTGGATCAGCGTGGCCCGCGGCTCCTCCCGGGCGGCGTCGGTGAACGCCTCCTCGCTGGCCACCACACCGGCGTCGTGCAGCGTCGCGGCGATCTGCGTCGAAGTGTCCCCTTCCTCCACCTCCACCAGCACCGAGCCGGTTCCGTTCCCCTCGAAGTCCGGAGGCGGGGCGAACATGTCCTCCAGCCAGGCGCGGCCCTGGATCACCGCGAAGCTGCCGAGCCCGATGAGCACGGCCAGCGACACCAGCACCGCCACGCATCCGGCGGCCCGCCTGCGGCGCCGGCGCGGCCGGCGCGGCCCCGCCTGCCGGCGTTGCTCCATGTCGAACCCGATGTCGCTCACGTCGCTCCAAGACCAAGGGTCTCCCCTGGGGCGGACCCGGTGGCCCGCTCGGTGTCCAGGGCATGCTGCAGGATCACCACCGCGGCGGCCTGGTCCACGACCGCCCGCCGCTTCGCACCCTTCTTCCCCCGATCGCGCAGGACACGCTCGGCGGTGACCGTGGTCATACGCTCGTCTACCAGCCGCACCGGGACTGGCGCCACCAGGCCGCCGATCCGACGTGCCGACTCGCGCACCTTCACCGCGGCCGGGCCCTCGCGCCCCGACAAGGACGTGGGCAATCCAACCACGACCTCGACCGCCTCGCGCGCCGACACGATCTCGGCGAGTCGGTCCAGGTCGCCCGGCCCGCGCCGCACCGTCTCCAGGGGTACGGCGATCAGCCCGTCGGGGTCGCACACCGCCACGCCGATGCGGGCGTCGCCGAGGTCGATCGCCACGCGGACTCCCCTGCGCATCTCGTCGGGCCTCAGGACGAGGTCACGCCCTCCCCGACCGCGTGCTCGATGCGCTGCAGCGCCGCGTCGATCCGGTCGACGTCGGCTCCGCCGCCCTGCGCGACGTCGTCCTTGCCGCCGCCGCTGCCGCCGATCTCCGTCGCGCCCACGCGGACCAGGGCGCTCGCGGACAGGCCCCAGTCGCGGCCCGCGTCGTTGACCGCGACCACCAGCGACGGCTTGCCGCCGCCGGACCCGGCGACGGCGACGACGCCGGGCCGGCCACCGGGCAGCCGGCCGCGGACGTCGAGAGCAAGCTTGCGGACGTCGCCGGCCGTGGCACCCTCGGCGCGGTAGCCGACGTAGGCGACGCCGTAGACGTCGCGCGCCTCCTCAGCCAGCCTGCCTCCGGCAGTGAGGAGCTGCTGCACACGGATCCGGTCGATCTCCTTCTCGGCCGCGCGCAGCCGCTCCACGATGTCGTTGACCCGCTCGGGCAGCTCCTCCGGCCGTGCCTTGAGCGCCTCGGACAGCTGCGCGACCAGCAGGTGCTCGCGGGCGAGGAAATGGTAGGCGTCGGAGCCGACCAGCGCCTCCACCCGGCGCACGCCCGACCCGATCGAGGACTCCCCCAGCAGCTTGACCACCCCGAGCTGACCGGACCGCCCGGCGTGTGTGCCGCCGCACAGCTCACGGGCCCAGTCACCCACGGAGATGACCCGCACCTCGGTGCCGTACTTCTCCCCGAAGAGCGCCATCGCGCCGGCCCGGCGTGCCTCGTCCTGGCTCATGATGTCGGCGTGCACGCCGAGGTCGGCCAGCACCAGGTCGTTGACCCGGGCCTCGACGTCGGCCAGCACCGACTGCGGGACCGGTCCGGTCGCGGAGAAGTCGAACCGGAACCTGCCCGGCGAGTTCTCCGAGCCCGCCTGGGTCGCGGTCTCGCCGAGCGCCTCGCGGAACGCCTTGTGCACCATGTGGGTGGCGGTGTGCGACCGGCTGATGGAGCGCCGTCGCTCGATGTCGACCTGCGCGTGGGCAGGCGCGCCGAGCGTCACCTCGCCGGTGAGCACGCGGGCCTGGTGCACGATCAGCCCGCCGATCGGTGCCTGCACGTCGAGGATCTCGACGCGTGCCCCGTTGGCGAGCTCGACGACCCCGTGGTCGGCGAGCTGGCCGCCGCCCTCGGCGTAGAACGGCGTCCGGTCCAGCACCAGCTCGACCTCCGAGCCCTCGCCGGCGGCGTCGACCCGCTGCTCGCCCGCGAGGATCCCGCGAACGGTGCCCTCGCTGACCACCTCGTGGTAGCCGGTGAACTCGACCTGCCGGCCGATCGCGTCGGCGATCTCGCGGTAGGCGCGCGCGTCGGAGTGCTGCCCCTTCTTCGCGAACGCATCGGCCTTGGCGCGTTCGCGCTGCTCGGTCATCAGCCGGCGGAAGCCGCCCTCGTCGACGGCCAGCCCCTGCTCTGCCGCCATCTCCAGGGTCAGGTCGATGGGGAACCCGAAGGTGTCGTGCAGCTGGAAGGCACGCGCCCCCGAGAGCTCGTGCTGCCCCGACTGCTTGGTCTCGGTCACCGCGGTGTCGAAGATCTGGGTGCCGGTCTTGAGCGTCTGCCGGAACGCGTCCTCCTCGGCGTACGCGATCTCGCTGATCCGGCCCCACTGCGACTCCAGCTCGGGGTAGGACGCCTTCATCTTGTCGCGGCTGACCGGCAGCAGCTCCGGCAGCGTCGGCACGTCGACACCGAGCAGTCGCATCGACCGCACCGCCCGGCGGATCAGCCGGCGCAGCACGTAGCCGCGGCCCTCGTTGCCGGGGGTGACGCCGTCGCCGATCAGCATCAGGGCGCTGCGCACGTGGTCGGCGACGACCCGGAAGCGCACGTCGTCGGTGTGCCCGTCCGGACCACCGCTGCCGTAACGGCGTCCGGACAGCTCCTGGGCCGTCTCGATGACCGGGAAGACCTCGTCGATCTCGTAGAGGTTCTGCTTGCCCTGCAGCAGGAAGGCGACCCGCTCGAGGCCCATGCCGGTGTCGATGTTCTTTGCCGGCAGCTCAGCGGCGATGTCGAAGTCGTCCTTGGCGCGGACGTCACTGAGCTCGTACTGCATGAACACGAGGTTCCAGAACTCCAGGAAGCGGTCCTCGTCCGCGTCCGGTCCGCCGTCCGGGCCGTACTCGGGGCCGCGGTCGAAGTAGATCTCGCTGCACGGCCCCCCGGGACCGGGCACGCCCATGTGCCAGTAGTTGTCCTTCAGGCCACGCCGCTGGATGCGGTGGTCGGGCAGCCCGGCGACCTTCTTCCAGAGCTCGATCGCCTCGTCGTCCTCGTGGTAGACGGTGGCCCAGATGCGGTCACCGTCCATGCCGAAGCCGCCGTCGGAGACCGGGCTCGTGATCAGCTCCCAGGCGAGCTCGATCGCGCCTTCCTTGAAGTAGTCGCCGAACGAGAAGTTGCCGTTCATCTGGAAGAACGTGCCGTGCCGGGTGGTCTTGCCGACCTCCTCGATGTCGAGGGTGCGCACGCACTTCTGCACACTGGCGGCCCGCAGGTACGGCGGGGTCTGCTGGCCGAGGAAGTACGGCTTGAACGGCACCATCCCGGCGTTGACGAACAACAGGTTGGGGTCGTCGAGCAGCAGCGACGCCGACGGTACGGCGGTGTGGCCACGCTGCTCGAAGTGCTGGAGGAACCGGCGGCGGATCTCCGCAGTTTCCATCAGGGGGTGCCTCTTTCACGGCCTCGGGTGACGCTGAGCTGGTGCGGTCTTCCAGGGTCGAGCACAGCCAGGTGCTGTCGCAATTCGGATTCGCGTTCGCCCATGCCGACCAGCACCTCCTCGCGCAGCAGCCGGGCGCCGAACGCGAGCGCACCGATCTGGTCGTGCAGGCCCGCGGGCGTGAGACGCTCGGCCGCCCGCCGGGTCTTCACCATCGCGTAGACGCTGGTGCCGGCGCCGACCGCGAACCAGAAGGCCCGGCTCACTGGGCAGCCCCTCGCCGGGCTGACGCCTGGGCCGCCCGCTCCCGGGACCGCGTCGCGCGGCGGCGACGGCGGTACTCCCGCCGCACCTGGAAGGCGAGGTGCGCGCGCTTCTCCTCGCGCAGGGCCCGGCGTACGCCGTGGGAGAACGCCGCCACCTTGATCATCGGCTCGCCGAGGGTGGTGCTGACCACCTGCTGGGTGGAGGCGGTGTGCGGGTGCCGGCCGTGCGGGGCGTGCGAACCCTCGTCGCCGTCGAAGGCGATGACCCAGTCGGCCGCCTCGGCCCTGGCGGCCTCGGCGACCTCGCGGGCCGCCTCGCGGCGGGACAGCTCCTCGACCTGCTCGCGCAGGCGGTCCACCGCCCGCTCGAGGGAGACGGCACGGCCGGTGAGGTGCCGCATGGTCACGACCGCGCCCACGGCGACCGCGAGCAGCAGTACGCACGCCCCAAGGAGGGCGATCTCGACCGGGCTCATGGTGTCCGACCCTATCGCGGCGGTTCGCCCGGCGGCCCTCCCCCACGGAGGATCCGGCGGACCCGTTCCCAGCGCTCGCGCACGCCGGCCTCGGCGCCGAGCGCGGTCGGTCGGTAGTACGTGGCGTCGGCGACCACGTCGGGGGCGTACTGCTGCTCGGCGACGCCGAAGGGCTCGTCGTGGGCGTACCGGTAACCCCTTCCGTGCCCGAGCTTGCGGGCACCCGGGTAGTGCGCGTCACGCAGGTGCGCGGGCACCGGGCCGACCTTGCCCGCCCGCACGTCGGCGGACGCGGCGTCGATCGCCCTGATCACCGCGTTGGACTTCGGCGCCAAGGACAGCGCGATCACGGCCTGGGCCAGGTTGAGCCGTGCCTCCGGCAGCCCGATCAGCTGCACGGCCTGGGCGGCCGCGACCGCCGTGGGGAGTGCGCTGGGGTCGGCCAGTCCGATGTCCTCGCTGGCCAGGATCACGAGCCGGCGGGCGATGAACCTCGGGTCCTCGCCGGCCTCGACCATCCGGGCCAGATAGTGCAGGGCGGCATCGGCGTCGGAGCCCCGGATCGACTTGATGAACGCGCTGATCACGTCGTAGTGCTGGTCGCCCTGGCGGTCGTAGCGCACCGCGGCCCGGTCGACGGCGGTCTCCGTGGTGGCCAGGTCGACGACGTCGGTGCCGTTGGCGGTGGCGGCACCGGCGGCCGCCTCCAGGTAGGTGAGCGCCCGGCGCGCGTCGCCACCGGCGAGCCGCACGATGTGCGCGAGCGCGTCGTCGTCGAGGCCGAGCCGGCCGGCCAGGCCGCGGTCGTCGGTGACGGCGTCGCACACCACCTGCCGGACGTCCTCGTCGGTCAGTGGCTCCAGCGTGAGCAGCAGCGACCGCGACAGCAGTGGCGAGATCACCGAGAAGAACGGGTTCTCCGTGGTGGCGGCGACCAGGGTCACCCAGCGGTTCTCGACGCCGGGCAGCAGCGCGTCCTGCTGCGCCTTGCTGAACCGGTGCACCTCGTCGACGAACAGCACCGTCTCGGGGCCGCCACGGCCGAGCTCGCGACGCGCCGCGTCGATGGCCGCGCGGACCTCCTTCACGCCGGCGGACACCGCCGAGACCTCGACGAACCGGCGGTTGGTCTGCCCGCTGACGATGGCGGCGATCGTGGTCTTGCCGGTGCCCGGCGGTCCCCACAGCAGCAGCGACATCGGCTGGTCGCCCTCGACGAGCCGGCGCAGCGGCGAGCCCGGGGCGAGCAGATGCTGTTGCCCGGTGAGCTCGTCCAGGGTGCGCGGTCGCATTCGCACCGCCAGCGGTGCGGCCGCGTGCGCAGCGTCGGCGAGGCTGCCCCCGCCCTGCGCCGTACGCCGGTCAGGCGACCGCGGCGCGGCGTCGGGGACGTCGAACAAGCCGTCAGACTCCACGCGGCGACAGTACCGGTGCGGCCACCCTTGCCGTTGCGTCCGCCGGGTCCGGCGCTAGCGCGCACGGGGCGGCGGACGCAGCCGGCCACTCAGCTTGCGGCGGACTCCTCCTGCGGCGCGAGGTCATCGAGGACCCTCCGCACGCTGTCACGTCGGGCGCGCAGCCGCTCCCGCACGCTCGGGTTGTCGGTGTGCCGGATCTCCGACGAGATCTCACCCAGCCAGGCGGTCAGCACGTCGCGCAGAACCAGCGCGTCACCCTCGTCGATCTCGATCTGCATGGCAATCCTCCCTCGGACCGCTCGGCAGCGAGCAGTCCGACGGTTCCAGCATGCCCCCGTCTCGCCTCACCTGCACACCGATATCCCCCATCCTGGGGATGCGCGTCGGACGGAACTCGCAGGCAAGCGGCGGCGGGTCAGCAGCGGAGGTCAGCTGCGGGGGGTGGCCGTCGGCGCCGTCCCCGTGCTGGCCGGCTGCTCCGGGCGCGCGTCGATGCCGGCCTCCTTGCGCTGCTCGGGCGTGATCGGCGCCGGCGCCCCGGTCAGCGGGTCGAAGCCGCCTCCGGTCTTGGGGAACGCGATCACGTCGCGGATGGAGTCGCTCTCGGCGAGCAGCGCGCAGATGCGGTCCCAGCCGAACGCGATGCCGCCGTGCGGCGGCGGGCCGTACTTGAACGCCTCGAGCAGGAAGCCGAACTTCTCGGTCGCCTCCTCCTCGGTCAGACCCATCACCTCGAACACCCGCCGCTGCACGTCCTCGCGGTGGATACGGATCGACCCGCCGCCGATCTCGTTGCCGTTGCAGACGATGTCGTAGGCGTACGCGAGCGCGGACCCGGGGTCGGTGTCGAAGGTGCCCAGACTCTCCGGCTTGGGCGACGTGAACGCGTGGTGCACCGCGGTCCACGCACCGTGCCCCACCGCCACGTCGGTGGTCTCCGACACCGGCTCGAACAGCGGGGCGTCCACCACCCAGACGAACGACCAGGCTGACTCGTCGATCAGCCCGCAGCGGCGGCCGATCTCCAGCCGCGCCGCCCCGAGCAGGGCCCGCGCGGGCCGGGGGAAGTCGGCCGCGAAGAACACGCAGTCGCCCGGCTTCGCGCCGACGTGGCCGGCGAGACCGGCGCGCTCGGACTCCGAGAGGTTCTTGGCCACCGGGCCGCCGAGCTCGCCGTCCTGTCCCACCAGCACGTACGCCAGCCCGCGCGCGCCGCGCTGCCTGGCCCAGTCCTGCCAGGCGTCGAGCTGCTTGCGCGGCTGGTCCGCGCCGCCGGGCATCACCACCGCACCGACGTAGGACGACTGGAACACCCGGAACGGCGTGTCGCGGAAGTAGTCGGTGCACTCGACCAGCTCCAGCCCCATCCGCAGGTCGGGCTTGTCGGTGCCGAACCGGCGCATCGCCTCGGCGTAGGTCATCCGCGGGATCGGCGTCTTGAGGTCGTGCCCGACCAGCCGCCACAGCGCGGCGAGGATCTCCTCGGACAGCGCGATCACGTCGTCCTGCTCGACGAAGCTCATCTCGACGTCGAGCTGGGTGAACTCGGGCTGCCGGTCGGCGCGGAAGTCCTCGTCGCGGTAGCAGCGCGCGATCTGGTAGTAGCGCTCCAGGCCGGCCACCATCAGCAGCTGCTTGAACAGCTGCGGGCTCTGCGGCAGCGCGTACCACGAGCCGGGCCGCAGCCGCGCAGGCACCAGGAAGTCGCGGGCGCCCTCCGGCGTGGAGCGCGTCATCGTCGGGGTCTCGACCTCGACGAAGTCGTGCGCGGCCAGCACCTCGCGGGCCGCCCTGCTCACGTCACTGCGCAGCCGGATCGCCGCCGCGGGACCGGCGCGGCGCAGGTCGAGGTAGCGGTACTTGAAGCGCACCTCCTCGCTGACCGGCGTGGCATGGTGCTCCTCCACCGGGAACGGCAACGGCGCCGACTCGCTGAGCACCTCCACCTCGACGGCAACCACCTCGATCTCGCCGGTCGGAAGCGCGGCGTTCTCGTTGCCCTCCGGCCGCCGACCGACCTCACCGACCACCCGCAGGCAGAACTCCGAGCGCAGTGGGTGGGCGACCTCCTCGTCGCGGATCACCACCTGCACGAGCCCACTGGCGTCCCGCAGGTCGACGAAGGCCACGCCGCCGTGGTCGCGGCGCCGCGCCACCCAGCCGGTCAGCGTCACGGTGTCGCCGACGTGCTCGGCGCGCAGACTGCCTGCCTCGTGGCTGCGGATCACGACAACTCCTCTTCGACGGTCACCTGCGGTCGTAGGTCGCTGGTCGGTGGGGTCCAGGTGCCGGGGTCGGCCGGTGCCTGCTCGCCGCTGCGGATGTCCTTCACCTCGTGCGGTTCTCCTCCGGCTGTGGAGGGGAACCAGACGTACGGGATCCCGCGACGCTCGGCGTACCTGATCTGCTTGCCGTACTTCTGCGCCGACGCTGCCACCTCGCACGCGACCCCGCGGGCGCGCAGCGCCTGGGCGACGGCGTCGCAGCCGGGCCGGGATGCCTCGTCCGGCAGTGCCACCAGTACGGCGGAGGGCACCGAGCGCGTCGCAGTCAGCTGTCCGCGCTGGAACAGCGGCACCAGCAACCGGCTGACACCGAGCGAGATGCCGACACCGGGGTAGGTCGTCCTGCCGTCGCTGGCCAGCGAGTCGTAGCGGCCGCCCGAGCAGATCGAGCCCAGGCTCTCGAACCCGGCCATCCGGGTCTCGAACACCGTGCCGGTGTAGTAGTCCAGGCCGCGCGCCACGGAGAGGTCGGCCTCGATGGTGAGCCGGTCGGTCTGTGCGCCGGCGCAGCCCTCCACCACGGTGCGCAGCTCGGCGAGGCCCTGCTCGAGCAGGTCGTGCTGCACGCCGAGGCGCTCGACCGCGTCGACGAACGCGGTGTCGGTGGAGCGGATGGTCGCGAGCTCGAGGCACTGGTCTGCCTGCGCGTCGCTGAGGCCCACCTCGTCCCTGAGCGTCTTGGCCACCTGCTCCGGCTGCTGCTTGTCGAGCTTGTCGACCACGCGCATCGCGGCCGGCGGGTCGTCGACGCCGATGCCGGCGTAGAAGCCCTGCAGCAGGCGGCGGTTGTTGACCTGGATGCGCAGCCGGGGCAGGAAGGTCAGCGACGCGAGCGCCCCGAGTGCTTCCGACATCACCCGCGCGACCTCGACGTCGTGGTGGAAGGGCAGCTCGTCGCGGCCGACGATGTCGATGTCGGCCTGGGTGAACTCGCGGAACCGGCCCTCCTGCGGCCGTTCGCCGCGCCACGCCTTCTGGATCTGGTAGCGCCGGAACGGGAACTCCAGCTTGCCGGCGTGCTCGAGCACGTAGCGGGCGAACGGCACGGTCAGGTCGAAGTGCAGGCCGAGCGTGGAGCCCGACGGCAGCGCGCTCTCGTCCGTCGACGCGGGGTCGGCGTGCAAGCGCCGCAGGACGTAGACCTCCTTCTCCACCTCGCCCTTGCTGGCGAGCTGCTCGACCGTCTCCACCGCGCGGGTCTCGATGTTGACGAAGCCGTGGAGCTCGAAGACGCGGCGCAGCCCGTCGAGGATCTGCTGCTCGGCGATCCGCTGCGCAGGCAGCAGCTCCGGGAACCCGCTCAGGGGCGTGGGTCTGCTCATGCGCTAGCGGCCCTCGACCGGGCCGGACGTCGGCACCAGGTCGGCCAGGAACGGGTTGGTCGCACGTTCACGGCCGATGGAGGTCTGCGACCCGTGCCCGGGCAGCACCACGATCCGGTCGTCGAGCGGCAGGACCTTGTCGGCGAGGCTGCGCAGCATCGTCGGGTGGTCACCACCGGGCAGGTCGGTGCGGCCGATCGAGCCGGCGAACAGCAGGTCGCCGGCGAACATCAGCTCGGGCACGTCCTCGGGACCGTCGTACGGCGACCGGAACGTCACCGACCCACGGGTGTGTCCGGGCGTGTGGTCGACGGTGAACCGCAGCCCCGCGATCGTCAGGTCGTCGCCGTCGGCGAGCTCACGGACGTCGTCGGGCTCGGCGAACTCGTACGTCCCGCCGAGCAGCATCCCGGCGGTCTCGGGCGACATCCCGGCCATCGGGTCGGCCAGCAGGTGCCGGTCCTCGGGATGGATGTAGGCCGGGCTGTCGTACGAGCCCGCCACGGGGGCGACGCACCACATGTGGTCGATGTGGCCGTGCGTCACCAGCACCGAGACGGGCTTGAGGTTGTGCTCGCGCACCACCTCGGCCACGCCGTCGGCGGCGTCCTTGCCGGGGTCGACGACCACGCACTCGCTGTCTGGACCGGCCGCGACCACGTAGCAGTTGGTGCCCCACGGTCCCGCGGGGAAGCCGGCGATGAGCACGGACAACCTCTTCCAACTCGGCGTACGGATGTGGCGATTGGCCCTTGCAGGGTATCGACCCCGGTTCCGCAGCCGCGAACCGATTGCCGCTGGGCGTTACACCGCGTCACACGCGGCGTCGACTTTTCCTCTTAGACTGCGCTGCGTGACTGCAAACGAGTGGGGGCGTGTCGCGGAGGACGGAACCGTCTTCGTGAAGACCTCGACGGGCGAGCGCGCAGTCGGCCAGTGGCCCGACGGGAGTCCCGACGAGGCGATGGAGTTCTTCACCAAGCGCTACGACGGCCTCGCGCTCGAGGTCGACCTGCTCGAACGCCGCGTCCGGAGCGGCAAGCTCAGCCCCGACGAGGCGAGCAGTGCGATGCGCAAGGTGCGGCGGCTGGTCTCCGAGGCCCAGGCCGTCGGTGACCTCGAAGGCCTGCTCGCTCGCATCGACGCGCTCGACCCGGTCGTGGCCGAACGCCGCGAGGAACGCAAGGCCGAGCGCGCCCGCCGGGTCGAGGAGGCCCGCCAGGTCAAGGAGCAGATCGCCGCGGAGGCGGAGCAGATCGCCGCCGGCACCGACTGGCGCAACGGCGCGAACCGGCTGCGCGACCTGCTGGAGCGGTGGAAGTCGCTGCCGCGGCTGGACAAGCCCGCCGACGACGCGTTGTGGCGGCGCTTCTCCAGCGCCCGGACGGCCTACACGCGTCGGCGCAAACAGCACTTCGGCGAGCTCAACGAGAAGCGCGAGGCCGCGAAGGAGGTCAAGGAGAAGCTGGCGACGGAGGCGGAGTCCCTGGCCGACTCGACCGAATGGGGAGCCACCGCGGGCCGGTTCCGCGACCTGATGCGGCAGTGGAAGGCGGCCGGACCGGCGCACAAGGACGTCGACGACCGGCTGTGGGCCCGGTTCCGCGGCGCGCAGGACACGTTCTTCGGCGCGCGCGACGCGGCCAACGCCGAGCTGGAGGTGGAGTTCGCCGCCAACCAGAAGGTCAAGGAGGGGCTGCTCGCCGAGGCGGAGGCGCTGCTTCCCGTCACCGACGTACGCGCGGCCCGGGAGGCGTTTCGCGAGATCGCCGCGCGGTGGGACAAGGCCGGCAAGGTCCCGCGTGCCGCGGTGAAGGACCTCGAGGGTCGTCTGCGGCGGGTGGAGAGCGCGGTCAAGGACGCCGAACAGGAGCGGTGGCGCCGCTCCAACCCGGAGGCGCGGGCGCGTGCGGCCGACACGGTGGCGCAGCTGGAGTCCTCGCTGGCCGACCTGGAGACCCAGCGCGAGTCCGCGGCCGCCAAGGGCAACGAGCGCAAGGTCCGGGAGGCGGATCAGGCCATCGAGGCGCGCCGGTCCTGGCTCACCGAGGCACGCAAGGCGCTCGACGAGTTCACGCCCGACCAGACCTAGCCCTGCCCCCTCCCCCGGTGACGCGTCAGAAATCCCGGCCCATCCCCTGACGGTGAACATCCCCCCGGTGACGCGTCAGGGATCCTGGTCGCCGGTTACCAGCGACGCGGCAGGAGCGGCTCGATCCCAAGGAGCCCACCGACGACCAGTTCGACGGTCGGCCTCATCCCGAGCACGTCGCCACGGTCGAACCCGTAGGCATCCCAGCCGTATATCCGGTCGAGCTCACGCCGCCGGTGCACGTCGTGTTTGCGGTGCTCTGGCGAGTCGTGGAACTCCAGGCCGTCGTACTCGAGTCCGATCTTGAGTCCGGGGTAGCCGAGATCGAGGCGGTACACCATGCGACCGCCTGTGTCGTACACCTTGATCTGGGCCTGTGGGCGCGGGAAGCCCGCGTCGAGGATCCGCAGCCGCAGCCACGACTCTCCCGGCGACTCAGCCAGCGGCTCCGCCCACCCGATCAACTGCCTGGCGATGGCGATGTTGCGCCCACCGCAGAACCGCTGGGCACACGCCATGAGCTCGGACGGTGTGGTCAGCGCGCGGTGGCAGAACGCGTCCACTGCGGAAAGGCCCATGAAGCGGGGCGCGTATCGCGCGAGGTCCAGGGCCGTGCGTGTCGGCGTCGTGACTCGTACCCCGTGGACCGTGCTCAGATCCTCGGGGTCAAGCGTCTCCTCCCAACCGCGCACGCCCTCTCGCCGTACCCGGGCCAGGCGAGCGGGGACGACGCACTCCACAGTCAACGCCTGATCGCGCTCGTTCGGGGCGTAGGCGTCGATGCCATACAGCCACGCGGCGGTGCGCCGGCAGATCACCGCGCACGCGGGCATCACCAGGCACAGGGCCCGCGCCCGCAGCTCCACCGTGTCGGGAACCTGCGCGTCGACGTAGGCGTCGTGCAGCAGCCGCCGTACCCTGCCTCGTCGCGCCATCTCCGCCAGACACCAGGCTGTGATGCCGTTGGACTTGGCCTGTGCAGCCGTGAATACGGAGCCGTCGAGGAGCAGCGCAACCATGACCAGAGACTTTGGCCGAGTTCGACAGCCGCCCGTTTCGGTTATCCACAGGGGTCGCGGGCCGCGTCCTGGAATCCTGACGCGTCACCGCAGGAGCGGGTGCGCCCTCCGGGGAATCCTGACGCGTCACCGCAGGAGCTGGTGCCGCCCTCCGGGAATCCTGACGCGTCACCGGGTGGGAGAGGCCGGAATATTGACGCGTCGCGGGTCCGGGGCGGGTCCGAGGCGGGTCCCGGGGCGGTTCGGGGACGCGTCACCACGGGGGGGCTACTGGGTGATGCGGTAGGCGTCGAAGACGCCCTCGACGCTGCGCACGGCCTTGAGCACGTGGCCGAGGTGCTTGGGGTCGCCCATCTCGAAGGTGAAGCGGCTCTTGGCGACCCGGTCGCGGGAGGTGACCACGGACGCGGACAGGATGTTCACGTGCACGTCGGACAGCACCCGGGTGATGTCCGACAGCAGGCGGGACCGGTCCAGGGCCTCGACCTGGACCGCGACCAGGAACATGCTCTGCGCGGTCGGTGCCCACTCGACCTCGACCATGCGCTCCTGCTGGCGCGCCAGCGCCTGGGCGTTGGTGCAGTCGGCCCGGTGCACCGACACGCCCGCGCCGCGCGTCACGAAGCCGAGGATCCGGTCGCCGGGCACCGGGGTGCAGCACTTGGCCAGCTTGATCCAGACGTCGGACGCGCCCTTGACGATCACGCCGGCGTCGGCACGCGGCTGCCGCTTGCGCCGCTCCCGCTCGGTGGGGATCCGGACCGCCTCGGCGAGGTCCTCGGCCGCGCCCTCCTCGCCGCCGAAGAGGTCCATGATCTTGCGTACGACGGTCTGCGCGCCGACGTTGCCCTCGCCCACCGCGGCGTACAGCGCCGACACGTCGGCGATCCGCAGGTCGTGCGCCACCACGGTCAGCGACTCGTGCGTCAGCAGGCGCTGCATCGGCAGGCCCTCCTTGCGCATGAGCCGGGTGATGGCGTCCTTGCCCTGCTCGATCGCCTCTTCGCGGCGCTCCTTGGTGAACCACTGCTTGATCTTGCTGCGCGCCCGAGCGCTCTTGACGAACATCAGCCAGTCGCGTGACGGGGCGGCACTGGGCGCCTTGGAGGTGAAGATCTCCACCACGTCGCCGTTGTCCAGGGTGCTCTCCAGCGGCACAAGCCGCCCGTTGACGCGGGCGCCGATGCAGCGGTGCCCGACCTCGGTGTGCACCGAGTACGCGAAGTCGACCGGCGTCGCCCCCGTGGGCAGCGCGATCACGTCACCGGCGGGCGTGAACACGTAGACCTCGGTCGAGTTGATCTCGAAGCGCAGCGACTCCAGGAACTCGCCCGGGTCCTCGGTCTCCTTCTGCCAGTCGACCAGCTGGCGCAGCCACACCATCTCGCTCGACTTCTCGGTGTCACTCCCGCGCACCAGCGACCGTCCGGTCTCCGCGCCGCCGCCGGCGTCCTCCTTGTACTTCCAGTGCGCGGCGATGCCGTACTCGGCGCGGCGGTGCATGCCGTAGGTGCGGATCTGCAGCTCGACCGGCTTGCCCTCCGGCCCGATCACCGTCGTGTGCAGCGACTGGTACATGTTGAACTTCGGCATGGCCACGAAGTCCTTGAACCGGCCGGCCACCGGGTTCCAGCGGGCGTGCATCACCCCGAGCGCGGCGTAGCAGTCGCGCAGCGACTCGACGAGGACCCGGATCCCCACCAGGTCGTAGATATCGCTGAACTCACGGCCGCGCACGATCATCTTCTGGTAGATCGAGTAGTAGTGCTTGGGCCGGCCGGTGACCGTGGCCTTGATCTTCGACTTGCGCAGGTCCTCCTGCACCTGCACGGTCACCTTGGCCAGGAACTCGTCGCGCGACGGCGCCCGCTCCGCCACCAGACGCACGATCTCGTCGTACACCTTGGGGTGCAGCGTCGCGAACGCGAGGTCCTCCAGCTCCCACTTCAGCGTGTTCATGCCGAGGCGGTGAGCCAGCGGGGCGTAGATCTCGAGCGTCTCGCGGGCCACCCGCTCCTGCTTCTCCTGCTTCAGGTAGCGCAGCGTGCGCATGTTGTGCAGCCGGTCGGCGAGCTTGATCACCAGGACCCGGATGTCCTTGGCCATCGCCACGACCATCTTGCGGATGGTCTCGGCCTGCGCGCTGTCGCCGTACTTGACCTTGTCGAGCTTGGTGACCCCGTCGACGAGCAGCGCGACCTCGTCGCCGAAGTCGGAGCGCAGCGCGTCGATGGTGTACGTCGTGTCCTCGACCGTGTCGTGCAGCAGTGCCGCGCAGAGCGTCGGCGGTGTCATCCCCAGCTCGGCGAGGATCGTGGCCACGGCCAGCGGGTGGGTGATGTAGGGGTCGCCGCTCTTGCGCAGCTGGTTGCGGTGGTGCTGCTCTGCGGTGCAGTAGGCGCGCTCGATGATCGCCAGGTCGGCCTTGGGATGGGTGCCGCGCACGATCCGGAACAGCGGCTCGAGCACCGGGTCGATGGAGGACTGGCGGCCACCACCGAGGCGGGCCAGCCGGGCGCGGGTGCGCAGCCGTCCCGGTCCTTGCGGGGAGCCGGTCTTGGCGGGCGTGCTGGAGCGAGGCTGGGCAGGCTGCTCTCCGTCACGGGCAACGCCTGCCGCCGTGCCCGTGACCCGGGTAGATGCACCCTGGTCGTCAGCCACAAGGCCTCCTGTACGGCGGGACACTCCAGTCTACGCAGCGCCTGCAAGAGGCGACGCCGTCGCGCGACGTGCTCACACCGTCCAGAGCGCGCTGGCGTCGAGGCCGGCGAGCCGGTCCCGTCCGTTCAGGAAGGCCAGCTCCAGCAGTACGGCGACGTGCTGCACCGATGCGCCGCACAGGCGTACGAGGTCGGCCGTGGCCGCGACCGTGCCACCGGTGGCCAGCACGTCGTCGACGACGAGGACGCGGTCGCCGGCGGCGAGGGCGTCCCGGTGCACGGCCAGCGTCGCCTCGCCGTACTCGAGCGCGTAGGACACTTCGTGGGTGGGCCCGGGGAGCTTGCCCGCCTTGCGCACCGGCACGAAACCGGCACCGAGGGCCAGCGCGACCGGAGCGGCCAGGATGAAGCCGCGCGCCTCGATGCCGACCACCTTGTCCACCACCGACCGGCCCCCGCGGTCGCGGCCGTGGCCGGCCAGCGCGTCCACCACCGTGGCCAGCGCCTCCGGCTCCGCCAGCAGCGGGGTGATGTCCTTGAAGACCACGCCCGGCTTCGGAAAGTCCTCGACGTCGCGGATCAGCGCGCCCAGGAGTCGGTCCAGATCGTGCCGACCGGTCGGTCCGGTGCCCATGCCGGGCCGGTCAGGACCCGCGACCCGGGTCGCCGTCCGGCCCGACCTCGGGCGTGGAGCCGGGGGCGGCATCGGGCCCGGTGCCGACCGGCTGCTCCTTGGACACCACGGCGTCACGGTGCGCGCGTACGACGACACCGGGTGCGATCTCGAGCCGCAGCTCATGGCCGTCGGCCTCGATGGCCTCGACCCGGCCGAAGATGCCGCTGCCGAGCAGCACCGAGTCACCCACCGCGAGGCTCGCCCGCAACGACGCGACGGCCTTCTGCTTGTTGCGCGCCGGGCGCAGGATGAGGAACCAGAACAGCACGAAGATCAGGACGAGTGGCAGCAGCTGGGCAATGCCTTCCACCGATGAGCTCCTCGGGTCGTGAGAGTGCAGGGGGACGGGTCGCTCCCCACAGCGTGGCGGTGAGCCGCCGGTCAGTCCGGGAGTCTAGACGGTGGCGCCCGGGGACACGGGGGCGGGAACCGGGGCGGCGGGGGCCGTCACGACCCGGTTGCGGTCCGGAGCGCTTCGCCGCATACATCGCCCGGTCAGCCTGGTTCAGCATCGCGGCGAACTCCACCAGCGGCCGCTCCACGGTGACCGGCACGCGGGCCACCGCACCCACGCTCACGGTGACCGGCACCGACAGCTCCGCCGCGGCGACGGCCAGCCGCAGGCGTTCGCCCATCTCGTCCGCCGTCGACCTCACGTCGGCCGAGCCGGCGGGCGCCGCCTCGGCCGCCACGACGACGAGCTCCTCACCACCGAACCGCGCCACGATGTCCTCGGCCCGCACCAGCCCGCCCACGACGTCGGCGAGCTCCACCAGGACGCGTCGCCGACCGCGTGGCCATGCTCGTCGTTGATCGCCTTGAAGTGGTCCACGTCGAGCAGCAGCACCTCCAGGGCCGCCTGCTGCCGCGCGGCCGCGCCCCACATGCCGGGCAGCCGGTCCTCCAGCCCGCGTCGGTTCGCCAGCCCGGTCAGCGGGTCGGTCGCGAGACCCGGTCCGCCTCCTGGACCGCTGCGGTCAGGCGCTCGCGCAGCTGCAGGACGACCTTCGCGGCCACCGCCGGCGACACGGTCATGACCAGCACCTGGATGAGGGCGACGCCGAGACCGGCCGGCGCGCGATGGAACACCAGCGCACCCACCACGGCGACGGCACCCACCTGCATCCCGACGAGCCGCCGCGACAGGAAGATGGCGCCCAGCAGGGTCGGCCACAGCAGGAGCGGCAGGGTGCTGCTGCCCCGGGACGCTGGTTCGCCACCATCGTGGCGGCGGCGATGGCCAGGTCGCCGGTCAGCAGCGCCAGCCCGACCGCCGCCATGCCGAAGCGGTCGCGCCGTAGCAGGGCGAGGATCGCGGTCCCGAGGCAGGCCGCGGCGATCGCCGGGTAGCCGACCCGCGGCAACCCGGCTGGCACCGGCGGCTGCGCGGCGTGCCGTGTGCCGGTTGCGCAAACCGTCGGTTACGGACAGTGATGGACGGAACGGTCAGTCGGTCACGTCGTCGAAGAGCGTCTGGGAACCGGCCCCGAAGGCGGCGTCGGCCGGCGGCTGCAGGCCCAGGTGCTCCCAGGCCGTCGGGGTGGCGACGCGCCCGCGCGGCGTGCGGGCGAGGAAGCCCGACCGGACCAGGAACGGCTCGGCGACCTCCTCCACCGTCTCGCGCTCCTCGCCGACCGCGACCGCGAGGGTGCCGAGCCCGACGGGGCCACCGGCGAACCGCCGGCACAACGCGTCGAGCACGCCGCGGTCGAGCCGGTCGAGGCCGAAGTCGTCGACCTCGTAGAGCTCCAGCGCCCGCCGGGCAAGGTCACGGTCGACGGCGCCGTCGGCACGCACCTGGGCGTAGTCGCGCACCCGACGCAGCAACCGGTTGGCGATCCGCGGGGTGCCGCGCGAGCGGCCGGCGATCTCGCCGGCCCCCTCCTCGCTGACCGAGACCTCCAGCAGACGGGCCGACCGGTGCACGATCAGCTCCAGCTCCCCCGGCTCGTAGAAGTCCAGGTGGGCGGTGAACCCGAACCGGTCGCGCAGCGGGCTGGGCAGCAGGCCCGCGCGGGTGGTGGCCCCCACCAGCGTGAACGGCGGGATCTCCAGCGGGATGGCGGTGGCGCCCGGCCCCTTGCCGACGACCACGTCGACGCGGAAGTCCTCCATCGCCATGTAGAGCATCTCCTCGGCCGGCCGCGACATCCGGTGGATCTCGTCGAGAAACAGCACGTCACCCTCGGTGAGGCCGGACAGGATCGCGGCCAGGTCGCCGGCGTGCTGGATCGCCGGGCCACTGGTGACCCGCAGCGGCGCGCTCATCTCCGCGGCGATGATCATCGCCATGGTGGTCTTGCCCAGACCTGGAGGACCCGACAGCAGGACGTGGTCGGGGCTGCGCCCGCGCCCGCGTGCGGCCTCCAGAACCAGCGACAGCTGCTCGCGCACCCGGTCCTGGCCGATCAGCTCGTCGAGGGTGCGCGGCCGCAGCGCCGCCTCGAGGTCGCGCTCCTCGCCCTGCGCCTCGGACTCGACGAGGGCGCGGCCACCGAGGTGCTCCTCGTCGTACGACGTCATCGCGGCCCCTCCTCTCAGTGCTTCGCCAACGTGCGCAGCGCCGCCCGCAGCAGCACCGAGACGTCCGGGGGGTCGCCGGCCTGGTCGGCCACGGCGCTGACCGCCGACTCCGCGTCACGGGCCGGCCAGCCCAGCCCCAGCAGCGCCTGGTGCACCTGGTCGCGCCACTGCGCGTCGCCGTCCGCCGAGCCCGTGGGCGCCCGGGCGGGGTTGGAGGCGGAGACCGTGCCGATCCGGTCCTTCAGCTCCAGCACGATGCGCTGGGCACCCTTCCGGCCGATGCCCGGCACCCGGGTCAGCGCGGCGAGGTCGTCGTGGGCGACGGCCCGCCGTAGCTCGTCGGGCCCGTGCACGGCGAGCATCGCCTGCGCCAGCTTCGGCCCGACGCCGCTGGCCGTCTGCAGCAGCTCGAACAGCGCCCGCTCCTCCTCGTCGGCGAAGCCGAACAGCGTCAGTGAGTCCTCGCGCACGATCATCGAGGTGGGCAGCCGGGCCGGCTCGCCGGTGCGCAGGCCGGCCAGTGTCGAGGGCGTGCACAGCACCTGCAGGCCGACGCCACCGACCTCGACGACGGCGCTGTCGAGGCTGACGGCCGCCACCCGGCCGTGGACGAACGCGATCACGTGACTCTCCTTCCGGCAGGTGTCTGCGTGGGGGCGGAGCCGGTGCGCGCCACGGCGTCGGCCAGCCGGGCCTGGGCGGCTCCGCGCCAGACGTGGCAGATGGCCAGCGCGAGGGCGTCGGCGGCGTCGGCGGGCGCCGGTCGCTCGGCCAGCCGCAGCAACCGGGTGACCATGGTGGTGACCTGGCGCTTGTCCGCGCGCCCGCTGCCGGTGACCGCGGCCTTCACCTCGCTGGGCGTGTGCAGCGCGACGGGCAACCCGCGGCGGGCGGCGACGACCAGGGCCACGCCGCTGGCCTGGGCGGTGCCCATCACGGTCTTGACGTTGTGCTGGCTGAACACCTGCTCCACCGCCACGGCGCCGGGGGTGTACAGGTCGAGCCAGCCTTCGAGGGCGGACTCGATCGCGACCAGCCGCTCGGCCACCGGCTGGCCCGCCGGAGTGCGCAGCACGTCGACGGCCACCATCCGCAGCGGTCCGCCCACCTGGCCGTCGACCACCCCGAGCCCGCACCGAGTGAGCCCGGGGTCGACACCCAGCACCCGCACGCGCGACTCCTCTCGCTCCGAACACCTGTTCGGACCACGAGACTACGGGAGGCTCCCCTGGCGCGTCGGCACGACACGCGCCGCGAGGAATCAGTCGAGCGTGGCGAGGACCTCGTCGGGGACGTCGAAGTTGCCGTACACGTTCTGCACGTCGTCGCTGTCCTCCAGCGCCTCGACCAGCTTGAAGACCTTCTTGGCGGCGTCGGCGTCCACCTCGACGGTCATGCTGGGTACGAACTGCGCCTCCGCGGACTCGTAGTCCAGGCCGTGGTCCTGCAGTGCCGTACGCACGGCCACGAGGTCGCCGGGCTCCGACAGCACCTCGAAGCTGTCCCCGAGGTCGTTGACCTCCTCCGCCCCGGCGTCGAGAACGGCACCGAGGACGTCGTCCTCGCCGAGCTCGGTCTTGTCGCCGGAGTCGCCCTGCTCCTGCACCTTCGGGAGCAGCACGACGCCCTTGCGGTTGAACAGGTACGCCACCGAGCCCGCGTCGGCCATCGACCCGCCGTTGCGGGACATCGCGGTACGGACCTCCCCGGCCGCACGGTTGCGGTTGTCGGTGAGGCACTCGACCAGCAGCGCCACGCCGTTCGGCCCGTAGCCCTCGTAGAGGATCGTCTGGTAGTCGGTGCCCCCGGACTCCAGCCCGGCGCCCCGCTTGACCGCGCGGTCGATGTTGTCGTTCGGGACCGACGACTTCTTCGCCTTCTGGATCGCGTCGTACAGCGTGGGGTTGCCCGCCGGGTCTGCCCCACCCGTGCGTGCCGCCACCTCGATGTTCTTGATCAGCTTGGCGAACAGCTTGCCGCGGCGGGCGTCGACGACCGCCTTCTTGTGCTTGGTGGTCGCCCACTTGGAGTGGCCTGACATGGGAGCGTCCTCCTGTGTGTCTGCGCCGCCGGGTCGAGAAGGTCAGGCGTTTCGGGCCCGCACGTCGTCCACGAAGTAGCGGTGGATGCGGTCGTCCCCGGTGATCTCGGGATGGAACGACGTCGCCAGCAGGTGCCCGTGCCGGACCGCGACGATCCTACCGACCGCCGGACCGGACGCGACCCGGGCCAGCACCTCGACGTTGGCGCCGACCTTCTCCACCCACGGCGCACGGATGAACAGGGCGTGGAAGGGCAGCGGTGCTCCGGCTGGCTCGGGAGGCAGAAAGGCGGCGCAGTCCACGTCTGCCTCGAACGAGTCCACCTGGCGTCCGAACGCGTTGCGCCGCACCGTCACGTCGACGCCGCCGAACGTCTCCTGTCCGGCGATGGGGTTCTCCACCCGGTCCGCGAGCATGATCATGCCCGCGCACGTGCCGAATGCGGGGAGGCCGTCGCGCAGCCGTGCGCGCAGCGGCTCGAACAGCTCGAAGGCGACCGCCAGCTTGTGCATCGTGGTGGACTCGCCGCCGGGGACCACGATGCCGTCGAGACCCTCGAGGTCGCGCTCCCGGCGCACCTTCACCGGGGTGGCGCCGGCGCCCGCGAGCATGCGGAGGTGCTCGCGCACGTCGCCCTGCAGGGAGAGCACACCGATCGTGGGGGTCCGCGGGCGGGTGGGAGTCACCGTCCCATCGTAGGAGGAGGGGGCAACGCCCGGTCAGCCGTGACGGCGACGCTGCCAGGTCAGCGTGGTCTCGATACGGCCCTCGTCGAACGCCGCCTGCAGGCCGTGCCCGCCGAGGGCGCGCAGCACCAGCCCGAGCAGTTCGTCGCCGACGGCGACGTTGGCGGTGTCGCCGTGCCACAGGTTGAGCTCCAGCATGCCGTGGTCGACGGCGTGCCACACGTCGGTGTGGGAGAAGAACAGCACCCCGGGGACCGACTGCCCGGCCTCGTCCAGCCGCGTCAGCGCCGCGGTCGCGTCCCAGTGGTCCTCGCACGCGCGCAGTACCAGCAGGCCGTGCGCCTCGAGGTCGGTGAAGGCGGCCTCGAGCCGGTCGACGTCGGTGGTCTCCGGCCAGGTCGCCTGCTCGGACTCCAGCGCGTCGATCTCGTCCCGCACCACCTCGGCGGCCAGCGCCTCGGCGTCGCTGCCCCGGGACAGGTCGTCACGGGCGGCCTCGACCACCTCGTCGCGCACGGTGGAGTCCGCCAGATAGCCGGAGCGGACCTGCACGCGCGCGAAGGCACGCAGCCGGTCCAGCGCCTCGGTGTCGGGCAGACCCACCCCGGACGTCACCAACCGCGGCCGGCGTAGCGCTCGCTCTCGGGCAGGTCGACCACGTTGAGACCGACCATCGCCTCGCCGAGCCCACGGGAGACCTTGGCGACCACGTCCGGGTCGTCGTGGAAAGTCGTCGCCTTGACGATTGCCTCGGCGCGCCGGGCGGGGTCGCCGGACTTGAAGATGCCGGAACCGACGAAGACGCCCTCTGCGCCGAGCTGCATCATCATCGCGGCGTCGGCCGGCGTCGCGATGCCACCCGCGGTGAAGAGGACCACCGGCAGCCGGCCCGCCTCGGCGACCTCCTTGACCAGGTCGTACGGCGCCCGCAGCTCCTTGGCGGCACCGAACAGCTCGGTGTCGTCCATCGTCGACAGCCGGCGGATGTCGGCACGGATCTGGCGCATGTGCCGAGTCGCCTCGACCACGTTGCCGGTGCCTGCCTCGCCCTTGGAGCGGATCATCGCCGCGCCCTCGGTGATGCGGCGCAGCGCCTCGCCCAGGTTGGTCGCACCGCACACGAACGGCACGGTGAACTGCCACTTGTCGATGTGGTTGGCCTCGTCGGCGGGGGTGAGCACCTCCGACTCGTCGACGTAGTCGACGCCGATCGCCTGCAGCACCTGCGCCTCGGCGAAGTGGCCGATCCGAGCCTTGGCCATCACCGGGATGGAGACGCCGGCGATGATGCCGTCGATCATGTCCGGGTCGCTCATCCGCGCGACGCCGCCCTGCACACGGATGTCGGCGGGGACCCGTTCCAGGGCCATCACGGCGACCGCGCCTGCGTCCTCGGCGATCCTGGCCTGCTCGGGGGTGACGACGTCCATGATGACGCCGCCCTTCAGCATCTCGGCCATGCCGCGCTTGACGTGCGCCGTACCCTTCGCGGGCGTTGCGGCGTCGGCGACACCGGCGCTGGGATGGGATGCGTTCTGGGTCACGATCAACCTCGGTACATGCGTTTGGGTGGGGCTGCCCCATCGTAGTCGGCGCTCCGCTCCCGTTCACGCGAGCGTCCGGCACGGACGGCGGAGGGCGTCAGGGCAGCGTCGACGGCCAGCTGTCGTCCAGCTCCACCATGGCCGGCATCTCGGCGTGGCCGGCCAGGCCGAACCAGCGCACCACGCGGTTGCGCCGCAGTGCCAGGGCCGAGGCCACCACGTCGTTGTGGAACCGGCGCGACAGCTCCACCTTGCGGCAGGCGTTGCCCAGCTCCCCCAGCAGCTCGCGCGCCTCGGGATGCTCCTGCAGCCGGGCGATCTCCGCCTCGTCACCGAGGGACGCGACCAGCGCGCGGCTCAGGTCGGACTCGGCCAGCTCACGGTCGGGCTGGTCGCTCGCCCGGGCCTGGTGGGCGGCGTCGAGCAGCAGCAGCGAGCGCGCCGGGTCGAGCAGCCCGGTCGCTGCCAGCTCCAGGGACGCGCCGGACCGGTGCATCAGCTGCGCCTCCAGCCCGGCCCGGGCGCCGTTGACCCGGTGGTGCAGCCGGTCCACCCGGCCTGCCGTCCACGACAGCAGTACGGCGAACCCCACGAGGATCGCCGCCGCGAGGACCAGCCACTCCATCAGCGCTCCTCGGGCGCCACGACTCCGGCGCCGTCGTGGACCGTCTCGTACACCCGGACGATGTCGCGCACCAGCACCGACCAGTCGTAGCGGCGTACGGCCACCGAGGCGGCCTTGCGCACCATGCCGCGCCGCACGTCGTCGGCCAGGAGGTCGACCGCCTCCCGCGCCAGGGCGCGGGCGTCGCCGACCGGGAACAGGGTGCCGAGCCGTCCGTCGTCGAGCACCCGCCGGAACGCGGCCAGGTCGCTGGCCAGCACCGGCGCCCCCGCGGCCATCGCCTCCACCAGGATGATCCCGAAGCTCTCGCCGCCGGTGTTCGGCGCCACGTAGAGGTCGGCCGAGGCCAGCAGCTCGCCACGGGTCCGTTCGTCCACGAGGCCGAGGAAGGTCACGTGCTCCCGGTGCTCGCGGGGGACCTCGCGCCGCACGTCGTCGATGTCGCCCCGCCCGGCGACGTACAGGTGCGCGCCCGGACGGGCCTGCACGATGGCCGGCAGCGCCTCCAGCAGGGTGGTCAGGCCCTTGCGCGGCTCGTCCATGCGGCCGAGGAACACCAGCGTGCCGCCCTCGCTCTCCCAGCGCGGGGAGCGCCTGGCGTCGCCGAACCGGTCGACGTACAACCCGTTGGGGATGATCACCGGCTCACCGCCGAAGTGCTGCACCAGCGTCGACCTGGCGTGCTCGGAGACGGCGATCCGCCCGGCGAGCTTTTCCATCGACGGCCGCAGGATCGCCGCCGCCGAGAGCATGGCGCGGGAGCGGCCCATCGAGGTGTGGAAGGTGCCGACGATGGGCCCGCTGGCCGCCCACAGCGCGAGCAGCGACACGCTCGGCACCACCGGCTCGTGGATGTGCAGCACGTCGAACCGGCCGTCGGCGAGCCACCGGCGCACCCGGGTCGCGGACAACGGCCCGAACGCGAGCCGCGCCACGGAGCCGTTGTAGGGCACCGGCACGGCGCGCCCGGCGGGCACGACGTAGCCCGGCAGTGCGTCGTCGTCGTCCGCCGGAGCGAGCACGGAGACGGTGTGGCCGCCTCCGATGAGCGCCTCGGCCAGGTCGCGCACGTGGTTCTGCACTCCGCCGGGCACGTCGAGGGAGTAGGGGCACACCAGTCCGATCCTCATCGCGGCGGCTCCGGCTCGCCGCCGCCCAGATCGTCGACGAAGACCTTCTGCAGCATGTGCCAGTCCTGCGGTTGGGCGCGGATGCCCTTGGTGAACGTGTCGGCCACATGCTGGGTCATCGCCCGCACACCGTCGCGGCCCGCCACCGGCTCGACCGGCGGGTGGATGGTGACGTGCAGCTGCGGCCCCTCGTAGGCGAGGGTCACCGGCAGCAGCGTCGCCCCGGTTGTCCGGGCCACCATCGCGGGTCCGGCGGGCAACCGCGCCCGCTCCCCCAGCAGCTCGACCTCCACGCCGCTCGTCGTGAGGTCGCGGTCGGCCACCAGACAGATCAGCCGGCCGGCGCGTGCCCGGTCCAGCAGCGTCCGGATCGGGGAGCCGCTGCCACCGGTCAGCGGCAGCACCTCCATCCCGAGACGCTCGCGGTAGGCCACGAACCGCTGGAACAGCCGCTCCGGCTCCAGTCGCTCGGCGACGGTGGTCAGCGGCATCCCGGACAGGCAGGCCCACGCGCCGGCGAGGTCCCAGTTCGCCAGGTGCGGCAGCGCGGCGACCACACCGCACCCCTGCGCGTACGCCTGACGCAGGATGTGCTCGTCGTGGACCACCACCCGCTCGAGCACCCGCTCACGCGGCCACACCGGCAGCCGGAAGGCCTCGCACCAGTAGCGGGTGTAGGACCGCACGGCTGCGCGGGAGAGCTCGCCGAGCTCGGCCGGTGACGCCTCGGGGCGGGCACGCCGCAGGTTCGCCTCCAGCCGCAGCACGCTGCGGCCACGCCGGCGCCACATCTGGTCTCCCAGTCGCGCGAACGCGGCCATCGCGACCGGTTCGGGCAGCCGCTTGGTCAGCGACCAGCCGAGCCCGTACGCGGAGTCGACGACGGCCCGCCTCATCCGGCGAGAGCCTGCCGGCGTACGACGAGCATGCGCTGGGCGACGGTCACCGTGCTCGCCACGGCCAGCAGCACCAGCGCCGCGACCAGCAGCGGAAGGAAGTCGAGGACCCCGGCGAAGAAGGTCGCGACCAGGATCAGCACCAGCCGGTCGGCACGCTCGGCCACACCCACCTTGGCCTGCATGCCGAGCGCCTCCGCCCGGGCGCGGGCGTACGACGTCAGGTTCCCCGTCACCAGGCAGTACAGCGCCAGCCCCGCCAGCCACAGGTCGTCACCGCCTCCGGCGAACCACAGCACCAGCCCCGCGAACACGGCGGCGTCTCCGATCCGGTCCAGGGTGGAGTCGAGGAACGCGCCCCACGACGACTGCCGGCCGGACAGCCGGGCCATGGTCCCGTCGACCATGTCGGAGAAGACGAACGCGGTCACGACCAGCACCCCGAGCGCGAGCTCGCCGCGCGGGAAGAAGGCGAGCGCCCCCACGGAGACCCCCAGTGTCCCGACGAGCGTGACCGCGTCCGGGCTGACACCCACCCGCAACAGCAAGCGGGCGACCGGCGCGATCAGCCGCGCGAAGAGCGCGCGAAACCGTTCGAGCATGGCGACAAGGGCTTTCTGGCCAGGGGTCGGGTGGGCCTGATGCTACCCACGAGCCGGCTCGCAGCGGGGTCCGGTTGGCCCTTGTGCCCCGGGTGTGGCCGGGTGAAAGGTGGGGTCACGATGCGCGCGAGCGGAGCGCGGTAGAGCGCAGGAGGCAGCAGATGGCAGACAAGACACACCCCGTCGCCGGAGCCGCGGGAGAGGCGCCGGCGGGCGACCGGCCCGACGTCATCCGCAACGTCGTGCTGGTCGGCCCGTCCGGATCCGGCAAGACCATGCTGGTCGAGAGCCTCCTCGTCGCCGCAGGGCTACTGACGCGGCTCGGCTCCGTCCAGGACGGCACCACGGTCAGCGACTTCGACGACGTGGAGCACCGCCAGGAGCGGTCCGTGGCGCTGTCGCTCGCGCCGCTGTCGCACGAGGGCGTGAAGGTCAACCTCCTCGACACCCCGGGCTATGTCGACTACGTCGGCGAGCTTCGCGCCGGTCTGCGCGCGGCCGACTGCGCGCTGTTCGTGATCGCGGCCAACGAGGGCGTGGACGCGGCCACGCGTGCCGTGTGGCAGGAGTGCGCCGCGGTCGGCATGCCGCGTGCCGTGGTGATCACCAAGCTCGACCACGCCCGCGCCGACTACACCGGCGTGCTCGAGCAGGCGCAGCAGGCCTTCGGAGACAAGGTTCTGCCGGCGTACCTCCCCCTCGACGAGACCAACCTCGCCGGGATGCTCACGCAGAACGTGTCCGCCTACGACGCCGGCAAGCGCACCAAGCGCCGCCCGAGCGAGGAGGAGTCGCTGGAGATCGAGGCGGCGCGTGGGTCGCTGATCGAGGGCGTGATCGAGGAGTCGGAGGACGAGACCCTCATGGACCGCTACATGAGCGGTGAGGAGATCGACCCCAAGCTGCTCATCGACGACCTCGAGACCGCCGTCGCCCGGGCCTCGCTGTTCCCGGTCCTGCCGGTCTGCGCCAACACCGGCGTGGGCACGCACGAGCTGCTGGACCTGATGACCAGCGCGTTCCCCTCCCCGCCGGAGCACACGTTCCCGCCCGTCTACACCACCGTCGGCAAGTCCGTGGACGGACTGACCTGCGACCCCGACGGCACGCTGCTCGCCGAGGTGGTCAAGACGACCTCCGACCCCTACGTCGGCCGGATCAGCCTCGTCCGCGTCTTCTCCGGCACGCTGCGTCCGGACGCGACCGTGCACGTGTCCGGCCACTCCGCACAGTTCCTCGGTGCCGACCGCGGGCACGAGGACCACGACGAGGACGAGCGCATCGGCGCGCTCTCGGCACCGCTCGGCCGGACGCAGCGCACCCTCGCACAGTGCGTCGCCGGCGACATCTGCGCGGTCGCCAAGCTGAGCCGCGCGGAGACCGGCGACACGCTGTCGGACAAGGACAACCCGCTGCTGATGGAGCCGTGGGCGATGCCCGAGCCGCTGCTGCCGGTGGCGGTCGAGGCGCACGCCAAGGCCGACGAGGACAAGCTCTCCCAGGGCCTGACCAGGATCGCGGCCGAGGACCCCACGTTGCGCATCGAGCACAACGCCGAGACCCACCAGCTGGTGCTGTGGTGCATGGGCGAGGCCCACGCCGACGTCGTCCTGGACCGGCTGGCCAACCGGTACGGCGTGCAGGTGGACCAGGTGGACCTCCGCGTGCCGCTGCGCGAGACGTTCGGCCGGCCGGTCAAGGGCCACGGGCGGCACGTGAAGCAGTCCGGCGGACACGGTCAGTACGCCGTCTGCGACGTCGAGGTGAAGCCGCTGGAGACCGGCGCCGGATTCTCCTTCGTCGACAAGGTGGTCGGCGGGTCGGTGCCGCGCCAGTTCATCCCCAGCGTCGAGAAGGGGGTGCGGGCCCAGCTGGAGAAGGGGTTGCTCGCCGGCTACCCGGTGGTCGACCTCGAGGTGACGCTCTTCGACGGCAAGGCGCACAGCGTCGACTCGTCCGACATGGCCTTCCAGACCGCCGGCGGGCTGGCGCTGAAGGACGCCGCGGAGAACGGGGACATCAACCTCCTCGAGCCCTACGACGAGGTGCACGTGCTGGTCGACGACGACTACGTGGGCGCCGTCATGGGTGACCTGTCCAGCCGGCGCGCGCGGGTGCTGGGCACGGAGACGGTCGGCTCGGGCCGCACCATGATCAAGGCGGAGGTGCCGCAGACCGAGATCGTGCGCTACGCCACCGACCTGCGCTCGATCAGTCACGGCACCGGCACCTTCAGCCGCGAGTTCCGGCGCTACGAGCCCATGCCGCACAACCTGGCCGCGAAGGTGAAGCGCTCGGGCGACTGAGCCCGCCCATCCTTCACGCCGAGATCGCAGAAGTGCTCCCGTAGGGACTTCTGCAATCTCGGCGCGAGCGCCGATGCGGGTTGCGGCTACCCTCCCGGCATGCGGCACGTGTGCGGTGTGGTCGGGGCGCTCGTCCTGCTGGCCGGGGGATGCTCCGGCGGCGACTCCGCCGCCGGGGACCCGGCGGGCGAGCCGCCGCCCCGCACCGGCGAGGTCGTGCGCGTCGACGCCTGCAAGCTGGTGGCCAGAAGGGCCCTGCGCCGAGCCGTGGGCGAGCCGGTGCGCGTGGTCGGCCGCGAGCTGGACCCGCCGACGCTGCCGACCGAGAGCTGCCTGTGGGGCCGGGAGTTCGGCGTCGCGCTGGTGGAGGTGCAGGTGACGCCGGGGCCGGTGGCCGCGGACACGTTCGAGGCCGCCTTCGGTCCGGCTGCCGGCGACGACCCGCGCGAGGTCGACGTGGGCGAGGCGGCGTACGCCCGCGAGGGGCTGACGTCACGCACGCTGCAGGCCTTCGACAACGGCGTCGTGCTCTCCGTCGAGGCCCGCGACTCCCCCGGCGACCGCCTCCCCCGGCGCGCGCTGGACGCCATCGCCACGGCTGTCCTCGACAACATGCCGGCGAACCCCGAGCTGGCCGACGCCGACCCACCGCGACCCTGCAGCCGTGTCGACGAGCGGGCCGTCGCGGCCGCGATGGGCGCCGAGGTCCGGCTTCGCAGCGCCCACGTGCAGGACGGCTCCGCTGGTTCCGGCAGCGCGGCGATGTGCTCGTGGGCCGGGCTGCCCGGCCACGTGGTGGTCACGACGCGCACCGACCCGGTGCAGATCACGAACTTCCGCGCCAACCTGAGCCCGCGGGTGTACGAGCGGGTGCCGCAGGTCCCGGCGGAGGCCTGGTCACAGGACAACCATGCCGGCGACCTGCTGATCTTCGTCGACGATGCCCTGGTCGAGGTCACCGCGCTGCCGGGCGAGGGCTTCTCCTCCGAGGGCGTGCCCACGACGCCGGGCGAGGTGAGGCTGGCCAAGGAGCTGGTCCGCACGCTCGGCTGACCGCCGGCCGACAAACGCCGTTTCCGCGTACGCGGAAACGGCCGGTAGGCGAGGATGCTGGCATGCCTGCGCTCTTGCGAACCGCCCTTGCCCTGCTCCTTCCCTCGGCCGTGGTCCTGACCGCGTGCACCGCGGGTGACCCCGCCCCGCCCCCGGACGACAGCGCGATGGTGGAGCTGCAGGCGGCGGCCGACGAGCTGGCGGACCTCCCGCAGGGGCCGCCCGGTGTGGTCATGGTGGTCCAGCGCGGCGCGGACCGGCGGGTGCTGCGAGCCGGTGCGGCCGACGTGGAGACCGAGGCACGCCCCGGGCCGGCCCTGCACATGCGGATCGCGAGCACGGCCAAGGCGTACAGCGGCGCCGTCGCCCTCTCGCTGGTCGACGACGGCGTGCTGTCCCTCGACGACACCATCGGCGAGCGGCTGCCGTGGGCGCCGGACGCGTGGACACCCGTCACCCTGCGCCAGGTGCTGCACCACACCAGCGGCCTTCCGGACTTCTCCGCCGACCCGGAATTCCTCGACCGCGTGCGGGCGAACCTCGCGCAGCCGCTGCCGCCGCGCCGGCTGCTGGAGTTCGTCACCGACCAGGCCCCGGAGTTCGCGCCGGGCTCGGCGTACCGCTACTCCAACTCCGACAACGTGGTCGCCGCCCTGATGGCGGCGGC
>DATABY010000107.1:0-8626 GCA_036259355.1 Nocardioidaceae bacterium | reverse complement strand
CGCCCCGACGCCGTGTACCGACTGGAGCGTGCGCGACGTGGTCAACCACGTCACCGGCGAGCAGCTGTGGGCGCCCCACCTGCTGCGCGGGGAGTCGCTCGAACAGGTCGGTGACCGCTACGACGGCGACGTGCTCGGCGCCGAGCCGACGCAGACCTGGGACGAGGCCGCGGCCGGGGCGTTACGGGCGTGGCGGACACTCGGCGGCGAGGACCTGCTGGTGCACACCTCGATCGGGCAGATCCCGGTCGAGGAGTACGCCGAGCAGATGCACCTCGACCTGGTCGTCCACGGCTGGGACCTCGCCCGAGGGGCCGGTCTCGACGCGGACGTGCCGGCCGACGTCGCGGCGCACGTGCTCACCTATGTCGAGCCGCGGGCCGACATGTTCGCCGGGTCCGGCATCTTCTCCCCGCCGGTGCAGGTCGACTCCACGGACCCGGGCGACCGGCTGTTGGGCCTGCTCGGGCGCGATCCGCGGTAGTCCCCGGTAAGGCCGGGCCGCCCCCGGTACTGCCCTCACTCCGGCCGGCCCCGCAGGTGGGCGGGCACGCGCAGGCCCATCTCGCGCAGCTCGAGGTCGGCGAGCCGGCCCACGACGTCACTGTCTCCGCTGCGCCACGCACCGAGGGGATCGTCGCTGACCCTGGCGAGCCGGTGCATCGGCTGGCCCGCCATCGCGCGCAACGCGAACAGCTCGAGGCTCGCGGCGGCGTCGAGATGACGCGCGGTGGCGCCGGCCCGTCGCACGAACGCCACCCGGCGCGGCACCCACAGCAGTGCCGCCAACGCGATCGGAATGAGTGCGCAACCGAGGCCGAGCAGGAGCCCGAGCTGTGCCACCACCTCCTGCTGGCTGCGGCCGGCCGCGGCGAGCGACTCGGCCGCACCTGCGGCACGGTCGAACGGTGTCCGCAGGTCGTCGCCGACCAGCGGCACGCCCGCAGCGCGGTCGCCGGCATCGCCGAGGTTGCCCGCCAGGCTCGTGCCACCGGCCTCGAGCTGTTCGCCGACCGCCCCGAGGGCCACCACGGCGTCATGGACGGCACGGCCGAACCACGTCCAGACCAGCACCCACCCCACCAGCAGCAGGTCACCCGAGACCTGCCAGGCGCGGCGGGCGCCGAGGTCGGCGTACAGCTTCATCTGGTCCTCCGTGGTAGTCGAGGCGTGGGTGTCGTGGGAGCCTGATACCTGTAGTACGTGCCCGTTGGCGACCGGACACCACCTCAGGGGCTCCACGACCTCGAGGGGCGGCGGGTCGACCGGTGGTTGGCGACTCGATGACTGACCGTGGGGTATGGGTGAGGATGTGAGCAGTTCGGGGACGCGCGTGCGGCGGCAGCTGCCGTCGCATCCTTCCAGCGCCGGCGAGGCCCGCCGCATGGTGCGGCGCCTGCTCAGCGACGCCGGTCGCGACGACCTCGTCGAGCCCGCCCAGCTCCTCGTCAGCGAGGTCGTCACCAATGCGCTGGTGCACAGCGCCACTCCCATCGACGTGTCCGTGGCGGCGACCGCGGACGGCGTTCTCGTGGAGATCGGTGACGGCAGCCAGCACGTTCCCAAGCCGCGGCACTACGCCCCCACCGCGAGTACCGGCCGTGGGCTCGCGCTGCTGGACCAGACAGCCGACGCCTGGGGTGTGGTCCCCGGAATCCGAGGCAAGACCGTGTGGTTCCAGCTCTCCTCGGTCGACGAGCACGCCGCAGCACGCGCCGTCGTTGCGGGCGGGGGCGCCGCCGGACGGCAAGACACGCTGGAGCGCCCCGATGCCACCGTCATCCCGCTGCGAGGCCGGAACGACGCGGCCCAGAGCGCCACGGTGGAGCTCCTCAACGTGCCGCTGCTGCTGCACGCGGCCTGGCAGCAGCATGCCGAGGGCATGCTGCGCGAGTACCTGCTCGCGAGCATGGACCTCGTCTCCGAGGACGACCCCCTCACCGTGCACGCCGCGGCCACCGACGCCCTCGCGGTGCTCGCGGAGCACATTCCCGCACCCGACGTCGGCACCCGGCCCGACGAGGTGATGAGCAACGCCGTCGATCCTCACGTGTCGCGTCCACGGATCGAGGTCGTGATGCCACGCAGCTGCGTGGCCCACTTCGCGCTGCTCGACCGCACGATGGACCACGCCACGATGCTGGGCGAGCAGGGCGAGCTGCTCCTGCCGGCCGTGCAGCCCGAGATGCGCATGCTCCGCCGGTGGCTGTGTGACCAGGTCGCCAGCCAGGTGGGCGGCGCAGCCGCACCGGTGGCGTGGCCACCGCCGGAGGTGCTCGACCCGCCGGCCCACCGGGACGTCCCCTGGGACCCGTCCGAGGTGAACGAGTCGGCGCTGGCGAAGATCGCGGCCGACGACACGGGTCTGATCGTTGCGGTGAGCCGCAACGCTCTGGACCTGCTGGGGTACGACGATCCCGCAGAGCTCATCGGCAGCCGCCTGGTCACGATCATCCCCGACCGCTACCGGCAGGCGCACCTCGCCGGCTTCAGCCTGTACCTGCTGACGGGTCGCGGACCGCTGCTCGAGCGGCCGGTCCCGGTGCCCGCACTGCGGCGTGACAACAGCGAGATCAGCATCGAGCTCAGCGTCGAGGCCCACCAGCTGACGCTCGGCCACTCGCTGTTCATCGCGACGTTCGACGAGCGGCCGTCCGCGACCTGACAGGCGCGGCCCGGCTAGGAGGAGCTGGCGGCCGTACCGGTCACTGCGGAGCAGTCGTCGAGCACCGCCCACACCACCTTGCCTTCCTGGTCGCTGGGGTAGACGCCCCAAGCCCGGCAGACCGAGGACACCAGCAGCAGTCCGCGGCCCGACCCCGTGACCATCGGCTCCGACGCCGACGTCCACGCCGTGGCCGGACGCATCTCGTCGCCGTCCTGGACCGCGATGCGCAGCCGGCCGGGATAGTGGCTGACGGTGAGGTGGACCGCCGTGTCGGCGTGCAGCACGGCATTCGTGACCAGCTCGCTGGTGACCAGGCACGCGTGGCCGGTGACGGACATCGCCTGCCAGCGGAGGCAGGCACGCGCCACGAACGCCCGCGCCGACCGTGGTGCGGTCAGGCCGGGCTCCAGAGTCATGCTCGCGTGGTCAGCGGGGGCCAGGCCGGCCAGGAGACCCTCGACGACGTCCACGGTGGACCCCAGCACGAGACGCCCGGAACCCGCGTCCTCGAGGGACTCGCGCTGCAGCCGTCCATCCGGGCAGACCAGCCCCACCGGGGTTCCCGGCCACTCGGTCAGGTGCCGGGCGACGGCGTGGAACACGTCCACCAGCCCGTCCGGCAGTGTGGTCACCGCCGACAGGTCGCACAGCAGTGCGCGGGGCTGCTCGGCCAGCAGGCCCATCACCCGGCGCCGCAGCCGCTTGGTCTCGAGCGCTCCCTCGTCGGAGACCCGCAGCGTCACGAGCCGTGCGAACCGCACGGGCTCCGGACCGCGGTCAACGTACATCGAGTCCCCACAGCTCTCCCGGGTCACCTCGGTTCGCGCCGCTGACGCCGAAACCGGAGGTCTCGCCCCCCTTATGGGGGTCACCCTACGACCGGGCCGGTGCGTGTGAGAAGGCTCGCACCGCTTTGGGATGGCCAAGCACGGCTGCCTACGGTGACCCCTGCGCCGCCACACCGATTGCGAGTCCCCCTGTTGTCCCGACGCCATCGCCGCGCCCGAAGTCTGCCCATCCCCCGCGCTGTCCCCTCGGTCGTGGGTGTCGCCGCAGTGGCGACGGCCGCCCTGGGGGCCGCCGACCTGGGCGAGAACCAGCTCTCCGCCGTGGCCGCACCGGCCATCTCCGGCCCTGCCCCCCGTGTGCAGCACGCAACCGCGGAACGTCGCGCCGAGGTGGTCGAGGCGACCCGGTCCCACACCCGCACCGAGCTCGATGTTTCCGAGGACACCGAGGTCCGCGCGGCGACCCGGGAGGCGGCGATGCGCGCCCGCGCGCTGACCCGCGTTGACCGGGCTGCCACCGAGCGCAGCGCCGACATCGAGCGTGAGCTCGCGCGTCAGCGTCGCCAGGAGGCACGCCAGCGCCGTATCGAACGGCTGAACGGCTGGCAGGTGCCCGTGTCGGGAGAGATCACCGCGACGTTCGGCGCCGGCGGCGGCATGTGGGAGTCCAGCCACACCGGCCTGGACTTCGCCGCCAGCGAGGGCGTCCCGGTCGCGTCCGCCGCGGCCGGGGAGGTCGCCTCCACCGGGTACGACGGCTCGTACGGCAACAAGGTCGTGGTGACCCACGACGACGGTACGCAGACCTGGTACTGCCACCTGTCGAGCATCAGCGTCGAGCCGGGCGAGTCGGTCGCCGCGGGATCGACGGTCGGCGCCGTGGGCAGCACCGGCAACAGCACCGGCTCGCACCTGCACCTGGAGGTCCATCCCGGGGGTGGCGCGCCGGTGGATCCGTACTCCTTCCTCGCGTCGGAGGGAGCCCTCTAACGCCCGGGAGACCGGCGTGGTCGGGTTCACGTTCCTGTGACGGGGAACCTGCATTGTTTGGACAGACGAGGTCCGACCCGAGACGGACTCTCGACAAGAAGACGCCCCGCCGCTCATCTGCCCCCAGATGCGGCGGGGCGTCGTCGTGTGCGCCCGAGACTGGACGACCACGTCGAGGAAGCCGGCACATCGCAAGCCCGGCACACATCGCAGGCCCGGCACACATCGCAAGCCGGCACGGTTCGCGAGCTCGGCACACATCGCTAGCGCGGCACGTCTCAGGCCGACCACGTCAGGCTGGGGTTGCGCCGCGCCCCGCTCCAAGGGCGACGCGCTCGCGCACAGCAAGCCGCCCCCGTCGACGCCGGGGGCGGCTGCCGTTGCGGTGGTGCCGGACATCCGTGCCGGATGCCGGCCCCGGTCACCGCGTCGTGAAGCTCCACCGGTCGGCACGCAGCCGGTTGCCGGAGGCGTCACGGATCCTGCGGGACACCCGCACGACGTAGCGGGTGTCGCGCTTGAGCGGCCTGCGCGGGTTGACGACGATGCGTCGCCCGCCGTCCCGGTAGTCCAGGTCGACCGGCACCCGCCGGCCCCCGGCCTCGCGCAGCACCACCGCGCCGGTCGGTACCCCGGTCACCGCCTCGCTGAGCAGGATGGAGATGTTGCGCCGCGGGTTGACCCGGGTGGCTCCGACGTCCGGCGTACGCGCGACGACGCGCGGGCGCCTGCGGTCGAGAACCCGCGGGGTGACCCCCCGCGACCGTCCCGACTGCGGACCAGCACCGGCGTCGTTGATCGCCTGCACCGAGAACCGGTACGCGCGGCCGGGCACCAGCCCGGTGACCGTGTGCCTGCGCCGCTTGGCCGGCACCTCCAGGTCGACGTTGGGTGCGCCGGCCGCCCAGCCACGGATGCGGTACCGGAGGATCTCTCCGTCACCGTCGTCGTCGGGCTCCTTCCAGCGCAGCTCCACCTCGCCGGGTCCGCTCTCCGCCTCCGGCCGGTCGCACGGGCCGGGGGCCACGCAGTCCAGCTCGGGCAGGTCGTCGACCTTGCACGGGTCGGCGTGGATGGGGTCGTTCACGTCGACCTCGCCCGGCTTCCAGCCCACCGCGAACTGGACCATCATGTCGTGGTCCTCGTGCACCAGGTTGTGGCAGTGCACCATGTAGCGCCCCTGCGCCTCGGGTCGCTTCCGGTCACCGAACTGCGCCAGCACGCGCACGGTCTCGTTCTCGCCGAGGTAGACCACGTCCTTGGGCCCGAGCTCGTGCGGCATCGGTGGCGCGCCGTTGCGGTCGAGGACCTTGAAGTCGATCAGGTGGATGTGCAGCGGATGGAACCAGCCACCGGAGGAGTTCTCCAGTGTCCAGATCTCGACGTCCCCGAGGCCGGGGTCGGCGACCACGTCCTGGAAGCCGCTGGCGGCCACCGCAGACCAGGTGAGGTCGTTGATCGTCCACTCGCTCCCGGTCCGGCCGAGCTCGAGGTGCCGGTTGGCGACCGACTGCTCGGGCCGCAGGCTCATCGGGTGTGAGTTCATCAGCCGGTCCGGGATCCGGTTCCACGTCGGGTCGCTGCGGTCGAACTGGCCGGCGCCGGACGAGTCGTCGAGGATCTCGAACGCCATCACCTTGTCGGTGTGGTCGTAGTCGCGGTTGTTGTCGTTGCTCAGGTTCTGCAGGATCACCTGCTGACCGGGGCGATAGTTGCGGAAGTCGATCAGCACCTCGTAGCGCTCACTGGCCCCGTGCCGGAACTGCGTCACGGTCTGGGTGCGCGGCATCAGGCCGCTGTCGGTGGCCACGATGTGCAACGGGTCTCCGGCGCCCAGCTGCCACCGGTACGACCGGGAGATCGACGCGACCAGGATGCGGAACCGGTAGACACGCCGCTTCACCTTCATCGTCGGCCACGGCCGGCCGTTGACCAGGATCACGTCGCCGTACAGGCCCGACTGCGACTCGTCGTCGTACGTCAGCTGCCCGTCGGCGGCGAACATCGCGTCGGTCACCGTGAGCGGCACGTCGAACTCGCCCTGCGGCAGCAGCCGACGCTCGATCCGGTCGTGGATGTGGTACTGCGCGGCCAGGCCCGAGTACGCGTTCATCGCGGTGGTGTGGACCGCGTGGTCGTGGTACCAGATGGTCCGAGCGGGCTGCCAGTTCGGGTACTGGTAGTCCTTGTAGTCCCCGGGATGCGAGATGTCGTCCGCGTACCCGTCGTACTGCGGCAGGGAAGCCGAGCCGTGCAGGTGGGTCGAGGTGTTGAAGTCGTGGCCGAACAGGGGGTGGGTGGCCGGCAGCCGGTTGCGCACCCGCAGCGTCGCCTCGACACCCTGCGGCACCTTGATCGTCGGGCCGGGCACGAGGCCGTTGTAGCCCCACAGCCGGGTCCGGAACCCGGGAATGATGTTCGCCAGGCCCTCCTTGGCGGTGACCTCGTAGACCTGCCGGACCAGCCGGCCGGTTTCGTCGTACTCCCAGTTGATCGGCTTGAGCACCGGAGGCCGGGTGAACCGGGCCGCGAACGGGCGCGGCAGCTGCGACACGTCGAGGGCACCCGCCTCACGCGCCAGCAACGGGTTGCCGAACGGGATGCCTCCCATGGCACCGATCCCGGCCGTGCCCACAAGTCCCAAGGCACTGACCTTCAACATCTCGCGACGACTGAGCGTCATGATGGGCCCCCTCCCATGCTTTGCCCCAATGGCCCCGAGCCTTCACGATGGGACCGGCGCGTCACGGTTGTGTGAAAACACCAACCGTCCGGGCACAACTACGCCGACGGGGTGTGGACCTTGCACAACCAGCGATCTGACGGTGACCAAGAGCCACCACGGCAGGAGAGACGGGATGCAACCGGAGAACGACTTCGAGCAGGTCAAGCGGCAGGTGTTCGACGCGGCCAAGCGGATGCTGGTCGACCGCCGGCCCGAGCAGCCACCGGTCACGACCGGTGACATCGCGGGTGAGCTTGGGCTGGAGATGCCGCTCGTGGTGAAGGCAGTGCAGTCCCTGGCGACCGACCATCTCCAGGTCGCGGCCACGGAGGACTGGCAGGTGGCCGAGATCCAGAGAGTCAGCCGGGAGTACTAAGCAGGCGGCGAAACGTCGGAAAAGCGCGACTTGCGGTGCTTGCGTCGGGCCGGCGCGACGAGAGCTTCGCACCATCCCGACGCAAGGGTCCGTCGACCTGGTGAGCGGCTGTGGACAAGCGCGTTCCGCGGAACGCGGGGAGCGCGCTCGGAGGGATTCGAACCCCCAACCTTCTGATCCGTAGGCTCGGCGAGTCGGTTCCCTGCACCGCTCGCCCCGCCTATTCTCGCGGTCGACGGTGCCGTGAATGGGCGATTTGCCCGGCTGTCTCGGGCGCCGTTGCTGTCAACGGCTGCTGTCAGTTCGCGCCGCGTAGTAGGGCCGACCTTTCACCCAAAGTTCTCAAATCGTGGCGGCGTTTCGGCTCGCCGCGGGTCGCATCCTGTTCCACCGTTATCACCGTTCGTGTTCACACCGCTGGGGGGTGCGGCACGAAGCGGGTGCTGCGCCTCGTCGTCTCATCGAGGAGGGACCGCTGATGGCTCGCTTCACTGACCGTGTGGTGGCTGCCCCGAACATCAACACCGACGGCATCGTCGAATGGGGTGTCCAGAACATCATCCCGATCCTGCTGCTGATCGTGGGGATCGGCATCATCGCCGGCGCCCGGAAGGGGCGGATGAGCGAGAACGCGATGACGATCACCAACGTGATGCTGGGCTGCGTGGTGATCGCCGGGGCGGCGTTCTTCTACGGGTTCGCGGACAACATCGCGAGCTTCGTGTTCCAGGGCTGACCCGCGTGCGGCTGCGTCCCGACGACGAGGTCTACCGGGTCGACGCCGTCTGGCTCGGCCCCACGGGCTTGACCCTGCCCTGGTCGGCCCGCTACAGCGCCTACGGCATCTGGCTGCTGCTGTTCGTGGCCGTGCTGCTGGTGGAGGCCGTGCTGCCGATGCGGGTCAGCGTGCCGCCGGTGTGGGAGGTGGTGCTGACCGTGCTGGCCACCTATGGGCTGACGACGTTCATCGACCACGACCGCCCGGTGCGCAGCGTGTGGCAGCTGGTGCGCAACGAGACCACCGCCCCGCGCCGCCGAGAGCCGCATCGGCCGGGCCGGGTCGGTCGCCCGCGGGGCGG
>DATABY010000106.1:0-5979 GCA_036259355.1 Nocardioidaceae bacterium | reverse complement strand
CGTGTGGGCGTCGTTGACGCCCACATGGCCGGCGTGGCGTGGCAGGCCGACGCCGAGGCACTCGCCCACCCGGTCCGCGACAGTCGAGCCCGGCTCGGCACGGATCGCGACCATGGTGAGGAAGGGCCATTCCCGCAGACGAACACCGCGCGGCCCGTCGATGCTCTCCAGGCGCATGCGTTGCTCGAGATGTGCGAGCGGGCTACGACGCAAGGCGTCGGTTCCGGTGGTGAGCACGTCAGCCATCTCGCCTCGTCCCTTCGGGGTCGTACAAAGCGGGTGCGGTCACGCGGACCTCGACGGTGGCGTCGCCGACCGGAGCCAGCAGGGACTCTCCCATCCGGTTGCGGCCGTCGGCGACCAGCGCGAGCGCGAACGGCTGCCCCAGAGCGTCACTGCGGTAGCTCGAGGTCACGTGACCCAGGGCGCGTCGGGTCTCGTATGAGGAGCGCTGCTCCGCGGCCACCAGTGCGGCGCCCTCGGGCAGCCGGGTTCGCTCGTCCACGGGAAGCAGGCCCACCAGATGCTTGCGGTCGGTACGGGCCGTGTCGGCACGGCTGAAGGACCGGCGGCCGACGAAGTCCTTCTTCGTCGACACCACCCAGTCCATGCCCGCGTCCTGCGGCGTGACGGTGCCGTCGGTGTCCTGACCGACGATCAGGAAGCCCTTCTCGGCGCGCAGCACATGCATCGTCTCGGTGCCGTAGGGCGTGATGCCCAGGTCAGCCCCGGCGGCGTACACGTCCTCCCAGGTGGCCAGCCCGTACCATCCTGCGACGTTGACCTCGTAAGCCAGTTCGCCGGAGAACGAGATCCGGCAGATCCGCGCCGGAACACCGGAGCGCAGGGTCACGTCCCGGAAGGCCATGAACGGGAAGCCGTCGGCGGAGACGTCCAGGTCGGGGACCAGCCTGGCCACGACCTCGCGCGAGTGGGGGCCGACCACGGCGATGGTCGTCCACTGCTCGGTGACCGACGTGCAGGAGACGTCGAGGTGGGGCCACTCGGTCTGCAGCCACTCCTCCAGCCAGTCGAGCACGGCGGCGGCGTTGCCGGTGGTCGTCGTCATGAAGTAGCGGTTCTCGCCGGTCCGCAAGGTGACGCCGTCGTCGAGGATCATGCCGTCGGGCTTGCACATCAGGCCGTAGCGGCCGAAGCCGACCTTCAGCTTCTTGAAGCCATTGGTGTAGATGCGGTTGAGGAACTCACCGGCGTCGGCCCCCCACAGCTCGATCTTGCCCAGGGTGGAAGCGTCCATCATCGCCACGCCCTGACGTGCCGCGCGGCACTCGCGCGCGACCGCCGTGTCGAGGTCCTCCCCCGGCTGGGGGTAGTACCACGGCCGCAGCCATTGGCCCACGAGCTCGAACTCCGCGCCGTGCTCCACGTGCCAGGAGTGGACCGGAGTCGTGCGCTGCGGGTCGAAGAGCTCACCGCGTTCGCGGCCGGCCAGCACCGCGAAGGACACCGGAGTGTACGGCGGACGGTAGGTCGTGGTGCCCACCTCCTCGGGCCCGACGCTGCCGAGGGCCCGGGCGATGACGCCGATGGCGTTCACCCCCGAGGTCTTGCCCTGGTCGTTGGCCGTGCCGATGGAGGTGTAGCGCTTCACATGCTCGACGCTGCGCATCCCCGCGCCCGTCGCACGCGACACATCGGCCACGGTCTGGTCACGCTGCAGGTCGACGAAGTGCTCGTCCCAGTCGGCAGGATCCCCGCTGTGGCCGGGGACCAGCCACAGCGGGCGCACCGGCCCGCCGTCGCCGCGGCCGACGTCAACGGCCCCGGCCGCGGGCCCCTGACCCTGGATACGGAAGCCGGCAGCGGCACCGGCCTCCGCACCGGCACGGAGCCCGTCGGCGACACAGCCGCTCAGCCCGAACACGCCGCGTGCCGCTCCCGCGACGTGCTGGTCAGGGACCGAGCCCTCCGGCACGAACCCCGCGCAGCCGTCGTCCCAGCGCACTCTCCCCTGCCGTTGACAGTGCAGATGCACGACCGGGCTCCATCCACCGGACACCGCGAGCAGGTCGCAGCCGATGGTGACCGGTTCACCGGTCAGCCGGTCTTCGCCGTCGATCGCCGACACGGTTACGCCGGTGACTCGCTCGTCCCCGGTCGTGTCGACCACTGCGCTGCCGGCGACCACACGGACGCCCGCCTGCGCGGCCTCCATGGCACGCGCGGACATCTCCGCGCGCGCGTCGACGACCGCCACCACCTCGACACCGGCGGCCAGCAGGTCGCCGACGGTGTCGTAGGCGCTGTCGTTGGTGGTGCTCACCAGCACCCGGCGACCGGGTGCGACGGCATACCTGTTGAGGTAGGTCCGCACCGCCGAGGAGAGCATGACGCCGGGGCGGTCGTTCCTGGCGAAGACCAGGGGTCGCTCGTGGGCTCCGGTCGCGAGGACGACCTGGCCGGCACGGATGTGCCAGAGACGCTGCCGGGAGACACCCACCGGGGCCGGCGCGCCCAGGTGGTCGGTGCGGTGCTGCACTGCCAGCACGTAGTTGTCGTCGTAGCTGCCGACGGCGGTCGTGCGCGGCAGCACAAGGGCCTCGGGTGCCGACGCGACCGCCTCGCCGACCGTCTGGACCCAGCTGAGGGCGGGTACGCCGTCGATCTGCTCGGTGCGTGAGGCCAGCAGGCTGCCCCCGATCTCGGGCTGGTCGTCGACCACGATCACCCGTGCTCCCGAGGCGACCGCGGTCGACGCGGCTGCGAGGCCCGCAGGCCCTCCCCCGACGACCAGGACGTCGGTGTGCACATACTTCTTGTCATAGATCGCCTCGTCCGGGCTCGGCTCCAGCCGCCCCATCCCCGACAGTGTCTGCGCGCTCAGGCCGTCGACGGCGGGGACGGTGGTGGCCGGCAGCATCGGCTCCGACCACGGGGCGGTCACCTGGAGCAGCGCGTTGGGCTCCTCCACACCGGCGGCCAGGATGCCCCGGGGCCGGTCGCGGTAGATGGACGGCGCCACCTGTAGGCATCCGTGGGCCAGCATCACCGACGCGACCGAGTCACCGGGGTGCCCGCACAGCTCTCGGCCGTCGACGTTGATGCTGATGGTCGTCCGGCGGTCGACTCGGCCGCCCGTGGGAAGCCGGTTCGGCTGCTGGGTCATCGCGGTCCTCCAGGGTCGGCGTGGTCGAGGACGGGGCGCGGGTCGGTGAGCCGGTAGACCGCGCGGACCTCGTAGGTGGCGGTGTCACGCATGACGTTGAACCACCGGCGGCAGCCGATGCTGTGCACCCATCTCTCGGCGAACAGGCCCTTGGGGTTGTCGCGGAAGAACAGGTACTGCGCCCACTCCTGGTCGCTCAGGCGCTCGGGCTCGTCGGGGTAGGGCACGTGCGCCTGACCGCCGTACCCGAACTCGGTCTCGTCACGGGGCCCGCAGTAGGGGCAGTCGAGCAGAAGCATGTGGTCTCTTGTCCTCGCTGGTCAGTGGGCGACGGCTGCGGCACCGTGCTCGTCGATGAGAGCGGCGGTGGTGAACCGCTCCAGTGAGTAGGGTGCGTTCAGCCGGTGAGGTTCGCCGGTGGCCATGGTGTGGGCGAAGGTCCACGCGGCGGACGGTGTGGCCTTGAAGCCGCCGGTCCCCCAGCCGCAGTTGACGTAGAGGTTGTCGACCGGGGTGGGGCCGATGATGGGCGAGGCGTCCGGGGAGACGTCGACGATGCCGCCCCAGGTTCGCAGCACGTGCGCGCGGGAGAAGATCGGGAAGAGCTCCAGCGCCGCCGCCATCTGGTGCTCGATGACGTGGAACGAGCCGCGTTGGCCGTACCCGTTGTAGGCGTCCACCCCGGCGCCCATCACCAGCTCGCCCTTGTGCGCCTGGGACACGTATACGTGCACGTGGTTGGACATCACGACGGTCGGGTGCACCGGTTCGTGCAGCTCCGACACCAGCGCCTGCAGGGGGTGTGACTGCACCGGAAGGCGGAACCCGGCCTTCTCGGCCAGCACGCTGCTGTGCCCGGAGGCCGACAGGCCGACGATGCCGGCATCGATGGTGCCGCGGCTGGTCTCGACACCGACCACCCGATTGCCGTCCTTGACGAACCCGGTGACCTCGCAGTTCTCGATGAGGTCGACGCCGAGCGCGTCGGCCGCTCGGGCGAACGCCCAGGCGACGTGGTCGTGCTTGGCGATGCCGGCCCGCGACTGGTAGGTCGCACCCAGCACCGGGTAGCGAAGGCTCGAGGACACGTTGAGGATGGGGCACACCTGCGCGACCTCGTCGGGACCCAGCCACTCGGCGTCGACTTCGTTGACCTTGTTGGCGTTCACGCGACGCCTGCTGTCGCGGACGTCCTGCAGTGTGTGCGCGAGGTTGAGGACACCACGCTGGCTGAACAGGAAGTCGTAGTCGAGCTCACCGGGGAGCTTCTCCCACAGCGATAGGGCGAAGTCGTAGATCGCAGCGCTTTCGTCCCACAGGTAGTTCGACCGGATGATCGTGGTGTTGCGGGCCATGTTCCCGCCGGCCAGCCAGCCCTTCTCCAGGACCGCGACATTGGTGATGCCGTGGTTCTTGGCGAGGTAGTAAGCGGTGGCGATGCCGTGTCCCCCGCCTCCGACGATCACGACGTCGTAGGACCGCTTCGGTTCGGCGTTGCGCCACAGCTTCGGCGGGTGCTGCGGCAGCGGCTGCCCGGTCATGCGAGCTCTCCGTCGAGGTGCGGGTAGAGGGGCAGCTTCGCCGCGAGGTTCTCCACCCGGTCACGAAGCTGGGTGGCCAGGTCGTCGTTGAACGACTCCCTGAGTGCGGTGGCGATGACGTCGGCGACCTCGCGGAACTCCGGGTCTGCGAACCCGCGGGTGGCCAGGGCTGGCGTGCCGATCCGCAGGCCCGAGGACACCATCGGGGGCCGGGGGTCGAAGGGCACGGCGTTGCGGTTGACGGTGATGCCGACCTGGTGCAGCCGGTCCTCGGCCTGACGCCCGTCGAGCTGCGAGTCCCGGAGGTCGACCAGGACCAGGTGGACCTGAGTGCCTCCGGTGAGCACTCGCACGCCAACCTCGGCCACGTCGTCGGCGAGCAGGCGCCCCGCCACCGCGCGGGCTCCGTCCAGGGTGCGCTGCTGCCGGTCGCGGAACTCTTCGCCGCCGGCGATTCCGAACGCCACCGCCTTGGCGGCGATGACGTGCTCCAAGGGGCCACCCTGAAGCCCCGGGAACACCGCGCTGTCGATCTTCTTCGCCAGGTCGGCCCGGCTCAGCACCACGCCGCCACGGGGACCGCCGAGCGTCTTGTGCGTCGTGGTCGTGGTGACGTCGGCGTAGGGAACTGGGCTGGGGTGCAGACCTGCCGCCACGAGCCCGGCGAAGTGCGCCATGTCCACCAGCAGGTACGCGCCCACGTCGTCGGCGATTCGGCGGAACTCGGCGAAGTCCAGGTGGCGGGGGTAGGCCGACCAGCCGGCGACGATCATCTTGGGTCGGTGCTCGTGCGCGAGCCGCTCGACCTCCTCCATGTCGACACACATGTCCGCCTCGCGGACGTGGTAGGCGACGGCGTTGTACAGCTTGCCGGAGTAGTTGAGCCGCATGCCGTGCGTGAGGTGACCACCGTGGGCGAGGTCGAGCCCGAGGATGGTGTCACCGGGGTCGAGCAGCGCGAACATCGCAGCGGCGTTCGCCTGAGCGCCGGAGTGTGGTTGCACGTTGGCCGCTTCGGCACCGAACAGTGCACGAACGCGCTCGATCGCCAGACGCTCCACCACGTCGACGTGTTCACAACCGCCGTAGTAGCGACGGGCCGGGTAGCCCTCGGCGTACTTGTTGGTCAGCACGGAGCCCTGGGCCTGCATGACCGCACGCGGCGCGAAGTTCTCGGAGGCGATCATCTCCAGCGTTCCCTGCTGGCGCCGCAGCTCGGCGCCGACCGCCGCGGCTACCTCTGGGTCGATGTCGGTCAGGCTGCGGTCGAGCGTCAGCTCATGGTGGGTCGATGCGGTTGCTGTGGCCATG
>DATABY010000105.1:0-32153 GCA_036259355.1 Nocardioidaceae bacterium | reverse complement strand
CTTCGAGCCCACGGAGGAGCGGCTCGAAGGCTTCCGGAACGTCGCGGCGGACCCCGAGAAGACTCGGAGCTACCTGCTGAGCGGGGTCGCTCTGGCAACCCCCTCGCTGCTGGGGACGATGAACGTGTGGGAGATGGTGGGAGCCTCACCCGAGCTCGATCCACCCCTGGGTGCCTGAGGAGTTCCAGATTCGAGTCCTTTCACTCTTACTGCACTCTTTCAGATCGCTTTTCTGACGATCAGTGGAAGCCGAGCCGACGCCGATTTGGCGTTTGCCCTGGTCAGAGGCGGTCATTGACCACCAACGGAAGCCACGCTATGCGGTTGTGCCCTGTATCAAGGGGTCGTGGATTCAAATCCCGCCAGCCCGACCGACAAGCGGGCTCTCCCAGCATCGTCCGCGGCCGCTCGTTCACCGGCGCAGGATCGACGTCGGTTGAGGACCTGCTTGATGGGTACCGCCTCCTGCCGTAGGCGTGACGTGGACACGCCCGACGTACCAGCAACTGGAGGGGCGATGGGCAAGGCTGAGAAGTCCGATGTCGTCGATCTGCTGCTGGGGCAGCATCGGCACATCAAGGATCTGTTCGCTGCGGTGGACAAGGTTTCCAACACCAAGGAAAGGCAGGAGCGGTTCGAGGAGCTGCGGCGTTTCCTGGCGGTCCACGAGACCGCCGAGGAGCTGGTGACGCACCCGCGCGCCCGGTTGGTCGAGGGCGGCAACGACGTGGTCGACGCTCGTCTGGAGGAGGAGACCGCTTCGAAGAAGCTGCTCGCCTCCGTTGATGGCATGAAGGTCGACGACCCTAGCTTCGACTCCCGGTTCCAGGCGTTGAAGAAGAAGGTGCTCGACCACGCCGCCGCGGAGGAGCGCGAGGAGTTTCCGCTGCTGCGCCAGAGCAGTGACATCCAGCTGACGCTGATGGCGCAGGCGATCAGGGCGGCGGAGGCGATCGCGCCCACTCATCCGCATCCCTCAGCCGGCAGTGCGATGACCACCAATCTGATGGTTGGGCCCCTGGCGTCCGTGATCGACCGGACTCGAGACGTGGTCACCGCGGTGATGCGCGGCTCATGATGCATCCCGCGACCACGGTGGAGGGATCCAGCGCTGTGATCCGTACCAGTACGCGTAGCGGCGCATTGGTCCGTGCTGCGGGTCGCGGTGCCGTCGCCGGCCTTGCCGGCGTGGCGGCCATGACTCTTGCTGAGAAGGCGGAACAGACGCTGACCGGCCGGCCGAACTCGTATGTGCCCGGGCGTACGCTGCTGACCCTGCTGCGCGCTCGGCCGGCCGACCAGAGACGCCCTGACGGCTGGAACCATGCCATGCACTGGGGCACCGGAGCACTGCTCGGAGCCCTACGTGGCATCTGGGCTGTGGCCGGTATTCGCGGGGCCTCAGCCAACGTCACCCACACTGTCGTCCGGTTGGCGTTCGACCAAACTCTCGAGAACGCTGCCGGGGTCGGTGCCCCGCCGACGACCTGGCCGCCGGGCGAACGACTGATCGACGTCGCGCATAAGGCGGTGTACTCGATGGCGACCGGCGCGGTGGCAGATCGAGTTGTGCAGCCCTCTCTAGTGTCACGTCGGGGAACGACCAGCCACTAGGCCTCTCACGGCTGCCAAGCAGCCGGGCCCAGAGGGCAAGAGGCCGAGACGACCGTTTCGAGCCGCTTCATCGTCGCCACGATCTTGGGCCCTCAGGGGAATTGCTCGGCGATCGCTTTTGTCGGCAGAAGCACAACGGTCGGCGGCCCTGTCCGCATCCGCCTCGTCGACCGTTCGTTCACGCCGGCAGATGCGGCGAGCAGAGGGTGCGTCGCTGCCACCGCGTCGAGTGTACCCGGCATCGTATGGTCGAGGGGTGTTGAGTGACCTGCTGCCCCTTGTCACGGCCGCGGAACCCGAGGGTCTCTTGCCAGCGCGGCAGCAGATGGCACTGTCGTTGGGGTGGCACATCATCTTGGCGTGCTTCGGTGTCGCGTTCCCAGCGATGATCTTTGTAGCCCACTGGAGGGGCATCGCGCGCGACGATGCGGTGGCATTGGGGCTGGCGCAGCGGTGGGCGAAGGTGTCGGCGGTGTTGTTCGCGATCGGTGCGGTCTCCGGCACGGTGCTCAGTTTCGAGATGGGGCTGTTGTGGCCGGGGCTCATGGGCCGCTTCGGGGACGTTCTCGGGTTGCCGTTCGCGCTCGAGGGCCTCTCGTTCTTCGTCGAGGCAATCTTCCTTGGGGTCTACCTCTACGGTTGGGGGCGCATGCCCCCACGCCGCCACCTGCTGATGGTGGTGCCCATGGCAGTCGCCGGCGTGGTGGGCACCTTTTGTGTGATCTCGGTCAACGCCTGGATGAACGCCCCGGCAGGGTTTCGGGTTGTCGATGGCGACGTAACCGACGTCGACCCGTGGGCTGCAATGTTCAACGACATTGTCGTGCTGCAGTTCGCCCACATGTGGCTCGCTGCGTACATGGTGGTCGGCTTTGCGATCTCGGGCGTCTACGCCGTGGGCATGTTGCGGGGCCGTCGTGATGCCCACCATCGGCTCGGCTTCATGGTGCCGTTCGCTTTCGCCTCTGTCGCGGCGGTCCTCCAGCCGGTGATCGGTCACTTGCTCGGCGGTGACCTCAGCGATCGGCAACCGGCCAAGTTGGCTGCGTTCGAGTTAGCGACCACGACCGAGAGTCCCGCCCCGCTCCGCATCGGCGGTCTCCTGGTCAACGGTGAGGTGGTCGGCGCGATCGAGATTCCTCTGCTGGGTTCGCTAATCGCCCGGAACTCCCTGACCGCTCCAGTGCCGGGCCTCGACACGATCCCGCGGGATTTGTGGCCCCCGGTCAACATCACGCACTGGGCGTTTCAGACGATGGTGGGGATCGGCACGTTGCTGGCCCTGGCCGTGCTGTTGTTCTGGGTTGCCCGGTGGCGCGGCCGGGACCTGTCCGAGCACCGGTGGTTCCTCCGGTTCGTCGCCGCGGCCGGCCCGCTCGCCGTCGTCGCGCTCGAAGCCGGCTGGGTCGCCACCGAGGTCGGGCGACAGCCGTGGGTGGTGTACGGAGTGCTGCTTACTGCGGAGGCTGCGGGCAGCTACTCCGCCCTGTGGTGGCTGCTCGGTACCACCCTGGTCGTCTACACCGCGATGACGGTGGCTGCGGTCGTCGTGCTTAGATCCATGGCCCGCCGCTGGCGCGAGGGTCACCACGACCTGCCTAGCCCCTACGGTCCTCAGGGGCAAGGAAGGGCCGACACGGGGAGCCGGCACTCATGACGCTCGCCGTGGCAGTCGCGGGCGCGATGTTCGTCGGGCTGGTGGCCTACGCCGTGCTCGGCGGCGCGGATTTCGGTTCCGGCTTCTACGACCTGACCGCCGGCGGGACGACCCCCGGCGCGGAACTGCGAACGCAGGTCGACCACAGCATCGGCCCGGTCTGGGAGGCCAACCACGTCTGGCTCATCTACGTCCTGGTGATGTGGTGGACGGCCTTTCCCGAGACGTTCGCCGCGACCATGTCCACACTGATCGTGCCGCTATTGCTCGCGCTCCTCGGTATCGTCCTGCGTGGCGCTGGCTTCGCCTTCCGCAAGTACTCCGCGACCGTTTCGCAGGCACGTCTGTACGGCGCGCTGTTCGCCGGCTCCTCGCTTATCGCCCCTTTCTTCCTCGGTGCCGCCGCGGGAGCGGTCGCCTCCGGCCGCGTGCCGGCCCAAGGCAACGGGGACGTGTGGGCGTCGTGGCTGACCACCACCAGCCTCACCGTCGGTGTGATCGCGGTCGCCAGTTGTGCCTTCCTCGCCGGTACCTTCCTGATCGCCGACGCCGCCCGAGGCGGCCGCGATCGGCTAGCCGAGGAGCTGCGCCGGCGCACCCTTGTCGTCGGTGCGGTCACCGGCGTTCTGGTGCTCGGCGCGCTGGTACCCATCGCACAGGACGCCCCCACCCTTGCCGAGGGGCTGACCGGCCGGGCGGCACCGCTCGTTGCGACGTCGTTCCTCGGCGGTGTCCTCACACTGATCCTGCTGGTGCGCCAACACTTCGGCGTAGCCAGGTTCAGCGCGGTGCTCGCCGTCGGGTCGGTGATCGTAGGGTGGGGCGTCGCGCAGTATCCGTGGCTTCTCGTCGACGAGGTGACCATCACCGAGGCCGCCGGTGCGCCGGCAACCCTCTGGTCACTGCTCGTGGTCGCTGCTCTGGCAGCGGTCATCGTAGTCCCGGCTCTGGGCTACTTGTATCGGCTCACGCAGACCGAGGCGTGGACTCGCCACTAGGCGAAGTCCGAGGAGCCACAGGCCTCGACTCAAGGGCTCGAGCGGTTGGCACTAGGCGTCGTGCCTGTCCGCGCGGCCGTGTCGGCCCCCAGGTCGCGAGCAGTGCGAACACCAGCGTGAGCTCGGCGATGTCACCGCAGCCGAAGGTCCGGTTAGCACTGCGCGTGATGGTGACGGACCACGGAGTGAGGGCCCGCGGGCGGTGCGTCGTGACACCGAGCGAGGGACGGACGCAGCGGGTCGCGCCGATATTGACAGGCCGCGGTCGAGTGCTAGTCTTTCGGTCGGTCCTGAGGTGCGGCCTTCTGAGGTACTCAGCAAAGGTGGCGCCGATGACCTTCTCCATTCTCGGCCACGTGGCATTTGGTATTCCGACGGTCGCGCTCGCTCCTTCCGGATCGACGAATCAGCTGCTAGTCATAGCAATGCGTTCTCTTAGTACCTAGTCGTAGTACCTAGTCGGCGCCCGAGCCGACGGTTTCTGAAGCCCCTGGTCCAGCAGCGTGGCCATTCCTACTTCACCACAAGAGGTGGTGTGCCATGGCTGGGCCACCGTCATCCGAGCAGCTTGCGCGCGGTGCGGAAACTCTGGAGCTGCTGAGAAAGGCCTCGGAGAGTTCGGTGTTCGAGTGCGAACAGCTGTACGACCGGGCTGTCATGTTGAACCTCCCGGTCGCGGAGTCGATCGCCCGGCGCTATGCAGGCCGTGGTGAGCCATTAGAGGATCTGCTGCAGGTGGCGGCCATGGCGTTGACGAAGGCGGTGCAGCGGTTCGACCCGCACCGCGGCCACGACTTTCTGTCCTTCGCCGTACCCACCATCAGAGGCGAGATCAAGCGTTACTTCCGCGACAACGGATGGACCGTTCGCCCCCCGCGAGGGTTGCAGGAGCTGCGTCAGCGGATCGGTCCCGCCGTGGACGAGCTGTCACAGCAGCTCCACCGGGCCCCGCGGCCCAGTGAGATCGCGAAACACCTCGGTGTCAACGCGGGGGATGTGTGCGAGGCCTTGGCCACGGACGGTTGCTACTCGCCGTCGTCCCTGGATGACCGGGGAACCGACGACGGCGCCGCGGACCATGCCGCGATTCTTGGGCAGGATGACCCGGGGCTCGTGCGAGCGGAGGCGGTCGCGCTCCTAGGGCCCGTGTGCCGGCGGCTTCGTCCACGGGAGCGGCACCTGCTGTACCTGCGGTTCTTCCGGGGCTGGACGCAGTCGGAGATCGCGGCCGAGCTCGGGCTCTCACAGATGCAGATCTCCCGCCTGCTCGGTGACCTGCTGACGCGTCTACGTGCCGAGCTGGAGCCGACCGAACAGAGCCGCGAGACGATCCGTTCCACCGCCGATGTGGCGTGAACGGCACGGGCGAATGCGGCGACGGTTGACCTGCTGACGACCGGGTACGGGCTCCAAGTCCTTCGCCATTTCTAGGAGGGGAACACCATGGCGAGTCATCATGCAACCGCAGCCGCGAGTATGGCCCGAAAGGCCGCGCTCGGCGTCGCTTCCGTTTTCGCCCTCGTCGGCGTACTCGGATTCATTCCCGGAATCACCAGCTCCTACGAGGAGATGGGTCTTGCGGGACACGGGTCCGAGGCGATGCTCCTGGGCATCTTCCAGGTGTCGATCCTGCACAACGTCGTCCATCTGCTGTTCGCGGTGGGGGGCTTCCTGCTCGCACGCACGGAGTCGGGTGCACGCAACTTCCTCGTCGGTGGGGGAGCCATCTACCTGGTCCTGTGGCTCTACGGCCTGGTGATCGGTGAGGAGTCGTCGGCGAACTTCGTGCCGGTGAACAGCGCGGACAACTGGCTACACCTGCTTCTTGGTGTGGGCATGCTGGCGCTTGGCCTGCTGCTGCGGGGCCGCACCCCGGTCGGTCGGGCCACTCCCCGCACCGATCACCCGTAACCATTCAGCGGTTGGGCCAGCCCGTGCACGTGCGCGGACCGGGTGCCCACAGGGGAGCATCCGGTCCGGGCATGTACGACGGATGGTCGAGCACATCCCATTTCTTACAGGTGGCCAGGGCGACTTCCGGTCCACCACTCATGGAGGAGGCACTCTCATGGCTCGCAACACGCCGTCCCGCGTAATGCACGACATCGGCTTGTCAGCTTGGTTCGGGGGCACACTGGCGAACGCCCTGGCTTTGAACCCCGCTGCCGCCAAGACCAGGGACACGCGGAGCACAGGCGCGGTGGCGAACGCCGGCTGGGACCGGTGGACACCGGTCAACGCGGCGGCAATCGGCGTCCATCTGGTCGGCAGCATCGGTCAGCTCGGTGGGAACTTCGGCCGGATCCACGGACAACGAGGCGTCGCATCCATGGCAGCGCTGAAGACCGCCGCCACGGTGGCGGCGTTGGGAGTGACCGCCTACAGCCGGGTCCTGGGCAGGAGGGTCTCCAGGCAGCGGGATGTTCCCGCGAAGTCGGGAACCGAGGCGGACACTGCGACGCCCCCGGACGTGGCGTCCGCCCAAAGGCAGCTGTCCATGCTGCAGTGGGCGGTCCCCGCGCTCACCGGTGCGGTGATCGTCATCAGTTCCTTCGCGGGGGAGCAGCAGCGCGCGACCGAGGTGCACAAGGGCGTGATTGGTCGCGTTCTCGGGTAGTACACCAGGGAGCCTCGACTTCGGGAGACACCGGGCTCTCGCCCGGCAACATGCAGACGTTCCTGCCGTACCCCTGCTTCCGTTGCTCCGCGGCGGTCCTCGACGACCGGCGACTGGGCAAACAGCGGGTGGAGGCGCTGCAGATGCTGCGCGCCCTGCACCTGGACGGCTACGGCTGGGCCAACCACCCGGCCGTCCGGATGTGGCGCGGGCACTGCCCACCGGCGCCCCTCGCCGAGAAGGACCCCTACACCACGCGAGCACCGGATGCCGGGTGGTCATGCCCGAGGGGGCAACCCTGCATTGCGGTCGCCTCCGCGGCGGCGCCGTCGAGCGCGAGATCGCGGGGGAGCCTACGTGACCCGTACCGTGGTCTGGGACCGTATCCTCTCGCGGTCGAGCCTGCGGCGGCCTTACCAGCTACAGGACCCGCAGCTGATGTTCCCCCTACGCGGCGAGCGTGTGCTCGGCGACTGAGCCTGCGACGACGCGCACCGCACCCTCACCGCGCGGGCCAGGCCTCGTGCCCCGGCCGGCCGCGGGTGCGACGGTCCTCCTTCATCTCCGCCTCGAAGAGGTGGCGACGGCCCTCGGCGAGAGCGTCGCGGACATCGCGTTCGATGTCCTTGAACTCCCGGTAGTAGCCATCGTCGTACTCCTCGATGACCTGGTAGCTCCACCGACCGTCGATGATGTTGCGGCCCACCATCTCCGACTGCAGGCGGTCTGCAACCGCCGCGTGTCCGGCCTCCCGCAACTGCTCGACCGCCTCCCCGAGCGTCAGGTCGGCCGTGCCACAGAGCCGGTGGAAGCCGTACAGGTATCCGCGGGCGTGCTCAACGACCTCCAGCGCCTCGGAGAGCTTGCCGAGCGCCGCAACGGTAGCGTCATCGAGGTGGTCGGGGCGTCGGTGCTCTTCTCGCTGATCCATGACGAGAAACCTACGACACGTGCGGCTCTTCGAAGCATGGCAATTTTCGTGGACCACCTGTGGACCACACGACATGCGCGCGGGCACACGCACGGGCTAAGGGCGACTCCGGGGAGGGGTGTGCACTGCCCATCTGGCCGCAATTGAGCGTGTCCATGTACTGGGTCGGCCAGCAGCCGGGCGAGTCCTTCTCCGTGCCCAGCCACCGGGCACCGAGCCGACGCCCAGACAGCTCGCCGCGCCGCAGCAGCGCCCACACCCGGCTCGGGTGCACCCGAGCCGGTCCGTGACCTCCGTACGTCGAACGCCACCGCAGCTCGCTTACATCATCTCGCTCGCAGCCGAGCGCCTTGATGAAAGCATTGGGTTTGGCCAGCGGTTTCATCAAGCCGCTTGTCCGCGTGCGCCATGATGAACGGCCCCCGCTACCACTCGGCAGCGCCGGCGTCGTGGATCGAGCGCCACGCCTCTGTTTGGTCCCACGTGGCGGGTCGAGGCGTGGTCAGCGCGCGGTCGTCTCTTCGGCCGACTTCACCGGGTCCCGTCCGAGAGCAATGCGGGGCGCTATGGCGCCGCAGATGGCGGTTATGGCGGCAATCCCGATCAGCATGAGCGCGGGGGACCATGACTGCTCGTTGCTGGCGGCCAGCGCGGCGGTCGCGGCAAACGGCACAAACCCGGCCGCCACGCCGGACAGCTGGTAGGCCAGCGACGTGCCGCTGTAGCGCAGGGCGGCGGGGAACAGAGTGGTCAGCAGGTAGCCGGACACCGCGTAGGCGACCGATAGGCACGCCACAACCAAGGTGATCCCGGCGAAGACAGCGACGGTGTTGGTGGTGTCCACCAGCCAGAATGTCGGGAAGGCGCAGAGGGCGGCGAGCACACCGCCGACGACGGTGACCTGTCCCGCACCATAGCGTTCGGCCATGCGGCCACCCACGATGAGCACGCCTATCTCGACTGCGGCCGCCAGCAGGGTGGCGCCCAGCAGCACCGACTCTTCCATGCCCAGTGTGCCGGTGCCGTAGCTGATCATGAATGTGGTCGCCAGGTAGAACCCACCAACACCCAGGAAGGCCGAGCCAGCGCCGACCATCAGTTGCGGAAAGGCGTGCTGTAGCACCTCCTTGACCGGAGCGGAGGCACGCTGGTCCTCGGCCAGTAGCCGCTCGAACAGCGGTGATTCCTCCACGCGACGGCGCAGGTAGACGGCCACGTACAGGAGCGGAAATGCGGCCAGGAACGGCAGCCGCCAGCCCCAGGACTCGAAGCTGTCCTGCGGCAGCTGCGATACCGCTAGGAAGGCGCCCGATGACAGCAGAGTGCCGATCGGTGACCCGATCTGTGGCAATGCCGCGTACCGTCCGCGGTGTTCCGGCGGAGCGTGTTCGACCGCCAGGGTGACTGCCCCGCCCCATTCGCCGCCAACCGCAACTCCCTGCAACAGGCGCAGTCCCGTGAGCAGCGCCGGTGCGGCCACGCCGATGGCCGCGAAGTCGGGCACGAAACCGATGGCGCCGGTGGCGATACCGATCATGGTCACGGTGATGATGAGGGTCTTGCGGCGACCGATGCGGTCGCCGAGATGACCGAACAGCATGGCCCCAACGGGACGGGCAAGGAACCCGACCGCGAAGGAGGCGAACGCGGCCAGGGTCGACACCAGCGGGTCGTCGGTGACGAAGTACAGCGTGTTGAACACCACCGCGGCCGCGGTGCCGTAGAGGAAGTAGTCGTACCACTCCAGTGCGGTACCGACGAACGCGGCGAAGGCGACCTTCTTGGCTTCGGTCTCGGTCACCACGACGGGAGTGTCGGGGTTGCGTGGGGTGCTCATAGGCCTCTCCTGGGCTTCGAGGGTCGGCGTTCAGGCGTCGGTGTCAGGGTGCAGAGGCCACCGTCTCCTCCCCGTGCGTGCAGCGGCCGCCGGTGAAGGTGGCGACGACCTCGGTGGCGGCGATCCGGTCCGGGTCGAGCGCGGTGATGTCGTCGCCGAGCAGCACGAAGTCGGCCAGCTTCCCCGGCGTCAGGGTGCCGCGGTGACGTTCCTCGGCGGCGGCCCAGGCGGCGTCGTGGGTGTAGGCACGCAGCGCGGTGTGCACGTCGACCCCCTCGTCGGGGCCGAGGGTCTTCCCGGCGCGCGTGCGGCGCAGCACCATCGACTCGATACCGGCCAGCGGCGCCCCGGGGACCACGGGCCGGTCGGAGCTGCCGGGCACGCAGAGTCCCGCGGCCAGGAAGGACGCATGCCGGTACAGCATCGGCTGGCGCTCGGCACCGACCGCGTCGGCCATGGTGTCGCCGATCTCGTACAGGAAGCGGTGCTGAGGCACCGGGATGACGCCGAGACCGGCCATCCGACGCAGCTGGTCGTGGCGGGTGATACCTGCGTGCTCGATGCGGTGCCGCGCCTCGGGGCGGGGGTGCTTGTCCTGTGCCCGCGTGAACATGTCCAGGGCGAGGTCGACGGCGCGGTCGCCGATGGCATGCGCGGCCACCCGCCAGCCACCCGCATGCGCAGCCATCACCTGGTCGGCCATCAGGCCGGGGTCGGCCTGGAAGTAGCCGTGCCCGTGCCCGTGGTCACAGAACGGTTCCTGTACGGCGGCGGTGCGGGCCACCAACGACCCGTCCAGCCAGATCTTCATCGGCCCCAGCCGTATCCAGTCGTCGCCGAAGCCGGTGCGGATGCCCAGGTCCAGCCCGAAGGTCATCGCGTCTTGCGTGTTCCCGGTCATCGGGTGCAGGGTGTCGACGGTCGGCATCAGCTGCACGCGCACCAGCAGGTCGCCCGCCTCGTGGACGGCCTGGTAGGCGGCCAGCTCCAGCGGCGACTTGGCCAGCCAGCCGCGCCCGATACCGGCCTCGGTGACGTGGGTGAGCCCTTCAGACGCGTACACCGCCGATGCCTTGGCCACCGCGGTCTGCAGTTGGTGCAGTGGGTAGGGCACCACCAGGTCGACCACCAAGTTCTGCGCCTGCTCCTCAAGCACGCCGGTGGGGCCGGAGTCGTCGACGACGACGGCTCCGCCGGCGGGTACCGCGGCCGAGCCGTCCAGCACGCCCGCGGCCGCCAGCACGGCGGTGTTGACGCAGCTGACGTGCCCGGAGCGATGCTTGAGCCAGACCGGCCGGCCACCGCCGGCCGTGTCCAGGTCGTCGCGGTGCGGGTGGTCGCCGAGCAGTGTGTGGTCGTAGCCGGTGCCGACCACGTAGTCGCCGGGATCGAGCTGAGCGGCCCGTTCTGCGACACGTCTGTACAGGTCGTGCAGTTCGCTGACGCCCGACAGGTCGATCTCGGTCAGGCCGAGCCCGAACCACGCCATGTGGTTGTGCGCGTCTGCGAACCCGGGGGTCACGGTGGCGCCCTGGCAGTCGATCACCGCGTCGGCACGGAGATCGCTGGTGTCGTCGAGGGCGGCGACGCGCCCGCGGTGCACCGCCATGCTGTGGGCACGCGGATGCCGTTCGTCCAGGGTGAGGATGTTGGCGTTGTGCACCAGCAGGTCGACGCGCATGCCGCTCTCCTTCAGCCGAGGTGGTGCAGCCGGGTCAGCGGCAGCTGATGGGCGTGATGCAGCTCGACGGGCCGGCCGTCGACATGCACGGGGTGCGGTTCGCCGCACACCTCGACGGTGGGGGTGGCGGTGTTGGCGAGCATGTCGGCGCAGGTCAGTCCGCGGCTGTGGGCGATCGGTAGATAGCGGTGTCCGGACGGCAGCCGGGCGCGGGCAGTTGCGTCGTGCAGGCAGGCGGCGGAGACGAAGATGTGCGAGAGCCGCGCCGGCGTCGCGCCCAGTCCGCCGTAGAAGGGCCGCATGCGCCGGGGTTGGGTGAGCCGGGTGGACCCGGACCCGGACCCGGCCGCGCCCCAGGCGACGAAACCAGACTTGATGACCAGCTCAGGCTCGCTTCCGAACCAGGCCGGCTGCCACAGCACGATGTCGGCGAGCCGACCCTCTTGCACGGAGCCGACGTGGTCTGCCAAGCCGTGCGCCACCGCAGGGTTGTGGGTGAGCTTGGCCAGATAGCGCAGAACCCGCGCGTTGTTGGACACCTCCGGCCCGGTCTGGCCGGCCAGATGTGCCTGCACGTGCGCGAGCTGCCAGCTCCGTCGCGCGGTCTCGCCGATGCGGCCCATGCCGAGCGCGTCGGAGTTGATGATGCTGATCGCGCCCTGGTCGTGCAGCTGGTTCTCCGCAGCGACCGCGTGCTCACGGATCCGGCTGGCCGCGATGTCGGTGTCGCTGTGCAACGCCGGGTGCGCGCGGTGCACGGTCATCGTCATCGGACCGAGCTCGGCGACGGTGGCGGGAGTCAACGGCAGGGTCGGCGTGGTGGACGAGCACAGCACGTGCGGCTCGCCGACCACCCGCAGCAGATCGGGATGCCCGCCACCACCCTCGACGTGGTACGCGTGCACGGTGCGGCCGTCGGTGGCGGCCAGGGTGTCTGAGAGGTACCCGGACTCGTTGAGGGTGTCGGTGTGCAACGCCACCGGCAGGTCAACGCCGTCGGCCACCCGCAGGCAGGTGTCGATGACCTCGGGGCTGGCACCCCAGTCCTCGTGGATCTTGAAGCCGCCGCATCCGGCCAGCACCGAACGCTCCAGCAGGTCGGTGGAGGTGGAGGAGCCGCGGGCGAGGAAGGCGGCGTTGAGCGGGGCGTGCGCCCAGCTGGCGATCAGGTGGTGCAGGTTGGTGTCGGGGTTGGCGCCGACGTCCCACACGCCGCCGATGCCCATGCCGACGATGGTGGTGACTCCGGCCGACAGTGCGGCGGGGACGAGCTCGGCGTTCGACATGTGCACGTGCGAGTCGACGATGCCGGGGGTGGCGATCAGTCCCTCGCCGGTGATCATGGCGGTGTGTGCGTCGACCTCCAGCTCAATCCCTGCCTGCACCTGCGGGTTCCCTGCCCGGCCGACCCCGACCACACGGCCGTCCTTGACGCCGATGTTGGTCTTGCGCACGCCCCGCACCGGGTCCAGCAGCAGCACGCCGAGCACCACAAGGTCGAGGGCGCTGCCGCGGTCGGCCGCCGGACTGACCAGCGCGCCGTGTCGTGCGGTCTTGCCGCAGCCGCCGACCAGTTCCTCGCCGCGCTCGGTGTCGTCGGCGTCCACCTGCACCCACAGGTCGGTGTCGCCGAGCCGTACCCGGTCACCGGTCGTGGGCCCGTACAGGCTGGCGTAGGTCCGGGCGTCCAGGTGGCTCATCTGCGGCTGCCCTCCAATGCGACCACGTCGCACTGCCTGGATTGGCCGGCGTCGACGCGCACAGCCTGACCAGCCGGCAGGTCCAACCTGTAGTCGCCGGGCTGGTCCAGTTGCACCCGCAGCGCCGGGTTCAGCCGATCCAGCGGCACGTGCGAGGACACCCAGATGGCCTGCGGTCCGTTGTTGTGCAGCGTGGCCGTACGCCGCCGCCGGCCCTGTGCCAGCGGCACTTCGTGGCCGGCCGGTCGGACCGCTCCGGGACCATCGACCGGTGAGTCGCCGAACGGCGCGGAGACGTGCACCAGCGTGGTGCCGTGCGGGAACAGCGCCTCCACCTGCACGTGCGGAACCGCGGCGGGTACTCCCGGCAGCAGCGCGGACGTGGGGACGAGCGTGCGGGCGCGATCGATGATCGTGGCCAGGTCCGTGCCGTCCCATGCCAGCTCGCAGATCTCGTCACACACCAATGCCACTGCCTCGGTGGCGCCCAGAGGAGCACCACGCTGCAGCCGGCGGCGAGCCAGATCCGCGCCGGCAGCCATGAGCAGACGCTCCTGCTCGCGCGGGGTCAGGTGCATGCCCCGATGTTGGCGAAGATCCACGGAGGTCCGGTACCACCGCTACCGACACGTCTCCGTGGCTAGATTGTGCAGATGCACAACGACAGCGAGGAACACAGTCCTGGCGCGGGAGCCGATGCCACCACGAATGCGGGCGGTGGCCGTTGGGCGGAGCTGATCCGGCTGCTGCATGCCGACGCCGACACCCTGGTCGGAGAATTCCTGCACCACGTGCGACAGATCGGGCCGTATGCGGCCGAGGTCGTACCCCCGACACGGGTGGAGGCTGACGCGGTGGCCTCCTTCGACTATCTGCTGCGCCGCATCGGTGGCCTGCCGGTCAGTGACCGAGTGCAGCGTGCAGGACCAGAAATCGGTCGGGACCGAGCACGCCGTGGGGTGCCGCTGGAGGACCTCGCTACTGCGGTGCGCCTGGACTTCCGGGTCCTGTGGAATGCGCTGCGCGACCGTGCCGGTCCCGACGACGTAGGCCTTCTCGTGGCCCGTGTGGAGGACGTCTGGGCGGTAGTGGAGGACTACACCAGCACCATTCAGGTCGCCTACCTGGAGGAGGCCGCCCGCATGGCGCGGGAGCAGCGCCGGGAGCGCAGCACCCTGGTAGCTCACCTCTTGGCCAGCATCCATCCGGAACCCGCCGATGTGCACCGGGTGGCACTGGCACTGGGAGTCGAGGAGACCGCGCCGATGCTGGTGGCTGCCGCCCCCGCGCCCGACCGACCAGCCTTGCGCGGTTGCGCGGAGCTGCTCGCGGCCTCCGGACGTGCGGTGCACGTTCAGGAAGAGCGGGAACACAGCCTGCTGCTTACCCGCTGGCTCGGCAGCCAGGACCCCGACGGTATGGAGCCCGGCGCGGTCATGGCGGCGCTGGGCCAGAGCGTGCGGTGCGGGGTGGGCCCGGTGGCCCGCGGGGTGGCACAGCTGCCGGCCAGTGCACACCTCGCCACAGCCATCGCCGACGCCCTGCCCGCCAACCGGGTGGGCCCGCACACGCTACGGCAGGCGTGGCTATGGCTGGCCGGTGCCCGCCTCGGTTCGGCGGCAGCAGAGCTGGCGGCGCCGATCCGAGCCGGCCTGGCCAGCGCGCGGTCAGGCGAGCAAGACCGGCTGCTCGAGACCGTGCTCGCCTATACCGCCTGCGGTTCGGTGCAGCAGGCCGCCGACCGGCTCTACTGTCACCGCAACACCGTGGTCAACCGGTTACGCCGGTTCGCCGAGCTCACCGGATGCGACGTCACTGTGCCGGACCAAGCGGTGCTGGTGCAGGCGGCGCTGTCCTGGCAGGAGTGCGGCGTCGTGGCCCTACACGAGCCAGGGTGACCCTGCGACGAGACAACGCGGGCCAGCCGCTCCTCAGCGTCTACACGACTCAACGGAGGAAACGAACCGTCGTGATTTGATCAGGCGTCGGCTCCTCGGTCCACCAATACGGTCGGGCACGAGGTCTCGTGTTGAGGGGTCCGGTGCCCATCAACGTGGCCAAGCCCTGCGGAGAGAACATGTCCGCCGACAACCGAAAGGAAACAGAGCCCAGTTGCAGACGGCTACCTCCACCGTGAACATCGACAATGACCGCGTCCGCGTGACGACATGGACATTTGAGCCCGGTGACAGGACGGGGACCCACCAGCACGAGCTGCCCTACGTCGTCATCCCCGTGACCGGAGGCAGACTGCGAATAGAGTCGACCGAGGGGGCGAACGCCTCAACGCAAGCGCCTGGCGAACCCTACTTCCGCGACGCAGGCGCCCAGCATGACGTGATCAACGAAGGGACGGCCCAGCTGGTGTTTGTCGAAGTCGAGCTCAAGAACTAGCTCCTCCTTTGAGTACGTTTGCGCGGGCGTTGGAGCTGAACAAGATTGGGGGATCGTGTGACCGACTCCAGCACGCACGTCAGTCGGATGCGGGAGGCGATGGCAGCCCAGCCACAGGCAATGCGCGACCTTCTGGGCGACCGCAGCGTTGTCGAAGCCATCGCCAAGCGGCTGGACGCCCGGCGGGTTCTGGTCGTGGGAACGGGGACCAGTTGGCACGCGGCAGAGCAGGGTGCGCGCCTTCTGCGTATGGCCGGCCTGGACGCGAGCGCAGCTCAGTCTGTCGATGTAGCCGTCGACGGACCGGTGCCGCAGGCCGGCCAGGTACTGGTTGCGCTGAGCCACACCGGGGCCAAGCGCTACACCGCGGCTGCCGTGCAGCGCGCCCGCAAGGCCGGCGCCGCGGTCGTGCAGGTCAGCGGGGTGGACGTTCCCGGGACCGAACTGGTCACCGTGTCCAAGGAGCGCTCGTCGGCGTACACGATTAGCCACCTGGCGGCGTTGATGCGGCTCGCGCAGCTCGCCCGGGCGTTAGGCGCGCCGTTGGACCGGCTGGAAGAGGTGCCGGACGCGGTCGAGCAGGCGCTGGGCGCACGGCGCGCTCCGGTGGCCGTGCCCGAACGGCTCATCGAGTTCATCGGTGGCGGCTTCAACCAGTGGACCGCCGCGGAGGGGGCGCTGAAGATCCGCGAGGCCGCCTACGTGGCCAGTGAGGGCCTCGCGGCCGAGCAATTCCTGCACGGGCCGTCGGTCGCCCTGCGCGCATCCGACCACCTGGTGTGCCTGGACGGCGGCGGCGACTGGTCCGAGCGCGTACAGGAGATCGGCGACGCTGCCGAGCGGTCCGGTGTACCGGTGACGCGCATCGTCGAACGGGACCTCGGTGAGCCCCTGTCGGTCTTCGCCCTCACCGTCGCCGTACAACGCATCGCGGTCGAGTCCGCCGAGGCGCTCGGCACCGACCCCGACAGCTTCGGACGCGACATTCCGGGACGTGAGCCCTGGGACGCCATCGCGCTCTGAAGGCAGCCTACCTATGCGCATGGCCGTACCGCGGCCGGTACATGTACTGGCGACGTCGCGAAACGCCGTGACCGGTGCGTGAACGTACATCGAGTCTCTGGCGTTGGCACAGGTGCCGGCGGTGAGCAGCACAACCACGCTGGAAGCACCCCAACGCAGCCGCACCCGACGACAGGCCTAAGACGCCGAAGCCGGCCCAAGTTGCACGACCGACCGCGCTCACTAGCCGCGGGGTCTCGTGCGGGGAGTCTGCGAATCTCCAGTGGACTCGGCGGGCGGGCTGCAGAGGCTGCAGGGCCTACCCCCGATTTAACCGATCGCGACTGTGCGTGATCGCCCCGGTGGCTGTACTGTGCCTGGCGTCTCGGGGGGTTCAGGTTCTCGCCCTGAAGGGAGCCACGGCCGTGAGGCTGCCCTCCGAGATCGTGCGCACGCGCTGTCCTGCACCCGGTTTCGACACCCCCCGACCCGATTTGGACGCGACCGAGGCGGACGGCCAGGCACGTGCCGGCGCGGACCCCTCGCGCCGCACTGCGCGGCGCGAGTTGGTCATCACCGTGATCGCCCTCCTCTCCACGATCGGAACCGCGTGCTGGCTGGCGTGGTCGTTGGCCGAGGCCGGTGCCGCGGAGCTCGACCACGGCTGGCTGCGGGGGTCGAAGGCCGTGCTGTTCGGCGCGGCGGTCGGTGCCGTGGCCTACGGCGGTGTGGTTTATCTGCTGGCCCGTCTGGGGTGGGTACGCCGACAGCGTCTGCACCGGCCCGCCTCGCCCGGAGAGGTCGATGCTGACGTCTTCGGGGCACCGGCAGAGCGGCTGGTCGTGCTGGTCCCTTCCTACCGGGAAGACGTCGCGGTGGTGCGCCAAACGCTTCTGTCGGCGGCGCTGCAGGACTACCCGAACCGACGGGTTGTGCTGTTGCTCGACGACCCGCCCGGTGAGGTGGACGCGGCCAGCCAGACGGTGCGGAACCTTCCGGCTGCGATCGACGAGATGCTGGCACCGATGGCTGGCAACGTGCGTGCGGCCCGAGACGCCTACGAAGCCCGGTGCGCCACTGCGATCGCTAACGCGTCCGCGGAGCGATTGCGTCTGGCCGAGCTGTATGAGCAGGTGGCGAACTGGTTCGTCGAGCAGGCTCAGCGCGAGCCGGTCCACGACCACACCGGCAGCCACTTCCTTGCGATCACGTTTTCACGGCGTGCTGCCGAGCTTCGCGACCGGGCGACACGGCTTCGCCACGGGCTCGGCGATGCCGACGACGCGGAGACCTGTGCGCGGGCGTACCGACGTCTGGTCGCGACCTTCGACGTCTCGCTGGAGGTGTTCGAGCGCAAGCGGTTCGCCAACTTGTCGCATGAGCCGAACAAGGCGATGAACCTCAACGCCTATCTCGGCCTGATGGGCGGCACCTTTCGGATGCTCCAGAGCGACGGCGGCTGTCAGCTGGTGCCCGGGCAGGAGGACCCCGACTTGGTGGTGGAGGACGCGTGCTGGGTGCTCACCCTCGACGCCGACAGTCTGCTCGTGCACGACTACGCCAGCCGACTGGTGCAGCAGATGCGTCAGCCGGAGATGGGCCGCGTTGCCGTCATCCAGACCCCGTACAGCGCGGTGCCCGGCGCGCCCGGCCTGCTGGAACGGACCGCCGGTGCGACGACCGACATCATGCACCTGGTCCACCAGGGCATGACCGCTTACGACGCGACCTACTGGGTCGGCGCCAACGCCTTGCTGCGCAAGACCGCGCTGCTGGACGTGGCCACCTTCACCCAGGAGGGCGACAACCTGGTGGCGCGCTTCATCCAGGACCGCACGGTGATCGAGGACACCGAGTCCAGCATCGACCTGGTCACCCGCGGCTGGTCGCTGTTCAACTACCCCGAACGGCTGGCCTTCAGCGCCACACCACCGGACTACGGATCCCTGCTGGTGCAGCGCCGCCGATGGGCCAACGGCGGGCTGATCATCTTGCCCAAGCTGGTGCGGCATCTGGCCACCCGAGCGCGCCCGCGGCACTGGCTGTGCGCGCTCATGCGGGTGCACTACCTGGTGTCTCTGGCTTGCGTGAACGTTGCGCTGCTCGTACTGACCAGCGTGCCCTTCGCCGATACCCTGGCCAGCCCGCTGCTGCCGCTGCTGTGCCTGCCCTACTTCGCGCTGTATGCACGAGACCTGAAGCTGACCGGTTATCGCAGCCGCGACATCGGGCATGTGTACGCGCTGAATCTGCTGCTCACCCCGGTGAACCTCGGCGGGGTCCTCAAGTCGCTGCAACAGGGCATCACCGGTCGGCGCATTCCATTCGGGCGCACCCCGAAGGTCGCCGCCCGGACACCGGCACCGGCGCTCTACGTGTTCGCCACCGGCGCCCTGCTGCTGCTCTGGAGCACCGGCGCAGCTTTCGACGTGGCCGCGTCACGTTGGAGCCACGCCATACTCGCCGGCACCAATGCCGCTGTCCTTGCCTACGCGGTGACACGGTTCATGGGCTGGCGACACTGCGTGCAGGACCTACTCCTCCCCGTCCAGCACCGACGTGTGGACGTCGCGGTCCCGGCTCAGCATGTGGCTGCACCACCGCATCGGCGCCTCTTACCTGCATCCCCGACGACCAAACCGGGTCTCGGGCTTCTGCCGGATCCAAGGGACAACTGAGGCCGCGTCCGGAGGACAGAACGCGCATGGGCGGCGCCACCTGCAAGAGGGGGCGTGCAGGTCAGGACGGGGCTGCGGTCTGCAGACCCTCTTCTCCGTGGTGGACGGCGACGCTTCATGCCGGATCCACGGCCTTCCCGGGCCCCCGCGACGTGGCTAATATCGAGACCGAGGTGTCGCCCCGGTCCCCGTCGACGCCGTAGCGGCTGTCCGAATCGGTGCGTTGAGGGGCGTGCGGTGGTCGAGATCATCGGGGCACGGGGGAGCGCGGCGCAGTCCTCGGGCGAGCTGAGAATCGCCTGGGTCGGCGAGCCTGTTCGGTTGGCCGTGGTGGGAGAGATCGATGTCTCCACCCACGGGCAGTTCCGGGCCGCCCTGCACGAACTGCTGGGAGCCCTGGGCGATGTCCAGCTGGACCTGACGGGCGTCCCCTTCATGGACACCCGCAGCGTGACGCTCGTCGTGCACACCGCCCAGCGGCTGCACGAGGAGGGCGGCCGGCTGGTCGTGCACGAGCCGCCGTCTTCACTGGTGCGGATCTTCGAGACGCTGTGGGGCGATGACCGTGCATGGCTTTACATCTCCGGGCGCCGCGGGGAGCCGTGATGACGACCCTGCTCTACGAGGACGTCGGCGCCGGCCTGGTGCACGAGGCGCTGCCGTATCGCGATGACGAGGAGTACCTCGCCGGCATCGTTCCCTTCGTGCACGCGGCGGTCGCCGCACACCAGCCGGTCCTGGTCGAAGTGCCGGGTACGCGCGGTGAGCAGGTGCACGATGCCCTGGGGCTGGACGCTGCCCGGGTGCAGTTCGGCAACATGACCCAGGACGGCCGCAACCCTGGTCGAATCATCCCGGCGGTGCTCATGCGGTTCGCGGATGCCCACCCCGGCCGTCGGGTGGCCATTGTCGGTGAGCCGCTGTGGCCGGAACGGTCCCCGCACGTCTATGCCGCGGCCATGCAGCACGAGGCACTGATCAACCTGGCCTTTGCCGGGCGCGACGCGAGCATCCTCTGCCCCTACGACCGGGCCGCGCTGCCCCAGCAGGCTTGGGTGGATGCCGAGCGGACCCACCCGGCACTGCGTGTCGACGGTCGACGCACCGACAGCGCTAACTACACCGACCCGCGCGCGGTGGTAGCGGCCATCTACGACGAGCAGCCCCCACCGCCGGCCGATGCGCGGGTGTGCGAGTTCACCGTGGTCGCCGCGGCGCGCCAGTTCGCCTACGACTGGGCCACCCGCGCCGGCCTCCCGGGCGAGCGCGTCACCGACCTGGTGATCGCCATCAGCGAGATCGGGGGCAACAGCGTCATCCACGGCGACGGCGGCGCCAGCCTGCTGACGTGGACCCAAGACGAATGGCTGGTCTGCGAGGTCCGCGACCGAGGCCACATCACGGACCCGCTGGCCGGGCGGTTACCTCCCCCGCCGATGACCGAGTCCGGACGTGGCCTGCTCATGGTCAACCACCTGTGCGACCTCGTCCAACTCAAGACCGGCCCCACCGGCACGGCGATCCGGCTCTGGATGAGCTTGCTCCCCGGCTGAGACTGCCGACGACGGCGACCGACGTCGGCTCGTGCAAGGGCGGCGGCAGGCGGTGCCCCTCCGACCCGGTGAGCACGTCGACGGATGGGAGCGGCGGTTCCCCGCCCCATGAGTGGACCGCCGAGGGCCCGGCCAGCTCTGGAGATCATGCGCAGCGAACGCTAGGCCGACGCCGGAGGCGTAGGGTGGTCTCATCGTCGCCTCGGACCCCGCTGGCGTGACCCGGCCGCAGCCGTACGCCTGGTCTTTCCACAACTGGAGGGGGTTCCCACTGTGTTGCCGCAGGGTTGGTCGACGTTGATCGCGCTGCTGGACGGACATCCCGATGCTGACCCGATGACCCGTGTGCAGCGACTCTGCGACTTGTGCGTGCAGGTCAGCGGAGCCACAGGTGCGACGTTGGCCATCAGCAGCGGCGACCTGCGGAGCACGGTCTGTGCCACGGATCCGGTCAGTGACCGGCTGGAGGAGCTGCAGCTCACCTTCTCGGAGGGCCCGGCCGTCACCGCGGTGAAGGACGGGTGGTCCGTTCTGGTTCCGGACCTGGCGGACGGCAGTGACACGCGGTGGCCGTTGTTCGCGCCGGCTGCTGTGGAGCAGGGCGCCCGGGCGTACTTCACCTTTCCGGTGCAGGTGGGCGCGATCCGGCTTGGAGTTCTGTCGCTGTACCGGGCCGTGTCGGGGATGGTCGGTCCGGAGCGGATACGAGACATCAGAGTGCTGGCCGATGCCGCCGCTGTACTGCTCACGGTCGGGACCGGGGTGCAGGCGGCGGAGGCCTTTGTGTGGGCGTTGGACGACCGATCGCGGTTCCGCGCGGAGGTGCATCAGGCGGTGGGTGCGACGACGGTGCAGCTCGGGGTCACCGCAGGTCAGGCGTTTGCGCTGCTGTGTGCTCATGCGTTCGCGACGGGTACGCCGATCGCAGGGGTCGCTGCCGACATCATGGCCAAGCGGTTGACGCTGCAGAGCAGTTGAGTGCCGGACACAGGTCCGCGTGAGGGAAACGAGGTGAGATACGTGGAGGTCGAGAAGCTGGCGCAGACCTTCGTCAGTTTGGCGGACACCCTGGTCGACGACTTCGACGTGTTCGATCTGCTGCACATGCTCACGAGCCGGTGCAGGGAGGTGCTCGGCGCGGCCGCAACCGGTCTGCTGCTGGCCGACTCCGAGGGACGGCTTCACGTGACCGTGGCCTCGAGCGAGAGCGCTCGGCTTCTGGACCTGTTCCAGCTGCAGAACGACGAAGGGCCGTGCCTGGAGTGCTTTCGCACCGGCGAGCCGGTCAGGGCCGGGCTGCCGGACGCCGCGGTCACCCGTTGGCCGGCGTTCGCGCCGGCCGCGGTGAGCGAGGGGTTCACGACGGTGCTCGCGCTGCCGCTGCGTCTGCGCGGTGAGGTGATCGGAGCGCTGAACGTGTTCGGAGACGGCGACAACGAGTCGATCCAGGAGGAGGACATCCCGGTTGCCCAGTGCCTCGCCGACGCGGCCACGATCGCGATCCTGCAGGACCGACTGGCGCATGACCGCAACGTGCTCACCGACCAGCTGCAGTTCGCGCTGAACAGTCGTGTCGCGATCGAACAGGCCAAGGGTGCGTTGGCGAGTCGCCTCGACATCGGCACCGGCGAGGCGTTCGACCTGCTGCGTGCCCGCTCACGCCAGACGCGCCGCCGCCTGGTCGACGTCGCCGCAGAAGTGGTCAACGCCGGCGTCGCCACCGGTTGGGACTCCCTCACCGAGCCTGCCAAGACCCCTGAACGACGCCAGGACACCTGAGTCCGAGCACCGACGGGCAAGCCCGAGCCCGAAGGTGGCGGTTACTTGCAGTGTCCACTTCTTATCGGGCGCCTCCGGGTCTACCGTTGGGATGTTCGGATTCTTGGGGCCTGAACGCACCTAGGGGCCTGGACCTCGCCCGCCGATCACGACGCTGGTTGCGAGGTTCTCCTGACGACATCCATGGGGCTGAGTGGGGCCCCTCCACGCGGCGCTGCACCACGCTGCACAGCGCTGCGTCGTGAGTCTGTGGCCGGTCGAGGGCCTCGACCGGCGGGTGAGGGCTGTTGATTCCACCGGGGGCGAGGAAGTGGGGAAGAGATGCTTATCCAGGTAGCGCTGATGCTGCCACCTGACGCCGTGAGCGTTCCGTGGGCACGCCATGTCGTGTCCGCGGCACTGACGCGCGCGGGGGTGGCGGCGGAGTGCGTCGACGACGTGGAGGTCGCGGTCAGTGAGGCGTGCACCAACGCCTATCGGCACTCGAGTGCCGACGGCCACTATGAGGTGACGATGGAGATCCGTGACGAACATCTGACCATCGACGTGCTCGACTCCGGTGTCGGCTTCCAGCAGGCTCAGGTGCCTCGTGCCATGTCGCACGTGTCAGCGGAGAACGGCCGCGGACTGGCGTTGATCGCCGCCTACTGCGACAGCGCGCTGTTCGACTCGGTGTCCGGCAGTGGCGGGGCCGTCCATCTGAACAAGCGACTGCGCTGGGTCGAGGGCGCACCGTGGTCGCGGCTTGCCTCAGCCGGCTCGTAGCTGTCTCTTGCTCCGCGCCCAGGATGCATAGTCGCGTCCGTGCGTTTGACGAGGGCGTGACGTGAGCGGCGCATCGTGAGGTCGTGGAGGGGTGCCCACGGTGCCCCGGTCATCGGACCAAGGGGGCAGAGATGGTCATCCGAGCACCACGGCATCGACAGACCTGCGGCTACCAGCGCGGCACACTCGTCTGCGAGTCAGAGCCACACCCGCAGCACCCGAACGGACACGTCTACGTGTCGGACGCCGGCAGCCACGTGGCGGACCGGCACGGGCACGGCTAGAAGCGCTCGGTACGCCGCGCAGACCAATCGGTCCGCCGCGTAGAATCGGGCTTCGGCATCGTCGAGAGGGGACCCGCGGATGCGCAAGGCCCTGCAGGCCGCAGCCGGCGCCGGTGCCTCCGCGGCCGTGATCATCGGTGCCTACGTCGCCGGGGTCGCACTTGCCCCCGAGCCGGTCGGTACCAGCGGCGGTCCGAACCCTCCCGCCCTGAGCACGCCGACCGAGGACGTCGACCGGCCGTCGCGTCCCGTCGATGCGCCGAGCGACACGACGTTCGAGCAACCCGCGGAGCAGGCGGCTCAGGAGCGGCCGGACCGTCGCACGACTCGACCCACCGCCTCGGGCACTCCCGAGCCGACCGGGCAGAGGACACCGACGCAGCGGCCGACCGCCGACCGCGAGACGGCGGAGCCGTCCCGGGAAGCCACGCCGACGCAGGCGCCGACCCCAGCCGAGCCCGCATCATCCGAACCCGAACCCGAACCGGAGCCCGAGCCCGCGCCTGAGCCCACCGAGTCCGAAGACGAGGAAACGGTGGCGCCCACGGAGTCGGAGCCAACCGATCCTGCCCCGACACCACAGGGCACACAGGGCTGACGTACGCCGAGCTCTGCCGCGTCGTCAACGGGCTACCGCGCCGAAGCGGTGTCCTCCCGCATCGCCGCGCGCAGGCGCCTGAGCCCGGTGCGGATCCGCGTCTTCGCCGTGCCGAGCGGGATCTGCTCGTGCTCACTCACCTCGACCGCGGTGCATCCGCACACCACCGCCAGGGCGACCGCCCGGGCCTGCTCGGGGTGCAGCGATGCCAGCTGCTGAAGCGCACGCGCGGAGTCCACACGGTGGGCCGTGGCCTCGGCGGTGTCGCCCGGCGTGAACGTCTCCCGGAGCACCTCCTCGAGCAGCCCCGGGGGTGTCGGCGTGCAGCGACGGGTGCGGATCGCGTCGATCGCCGCGTTCCGAGTGATGGCGAGCAGCCACGTCGACACCGACGCACGTCCGGTGTCGTAGGTGGCGGCGGCCTTCCAGGCACGCAGGAAGACCTCCTGGGCGACGTCCTCGGCCAGCACGGGGTCACGGGTGATCGACAGGGCCAGGCCGAACACCTTGCCCTGGAACCGGCGTACGAAGGCCGTCGCGCCCGCCGGGTCTCCGATGGCGAGCCCGGCGAGCAGCGCCGCGTCGGCGGCACGGTCCGCGCGCGGAGCGAGGTGCACGTCGGCGGCTCCCACCGCGGCCTGCCGCAGGACCTGAGCCATCGGGCACCTCGAAACCGAGGGTCGCTTGACCCTTCAATCAAGACGGTGGACCGCCCCACTTGAGGCGTCAAGTCATTCGTGGGTAAAGCAGTGACATGGGGTCCACCACCGCCCGGTTCGTCGTGCAGCTGCACCGCGCCCGGCGGCGCCACTACGACCTGCGCTTCGAGATCGACGGGGCGCTGGCGAGCTGGGCGGTGCCGAAGGGCCCGACGCTGGACCCGGCGGCGCGACGCCGCGCCACGCATGTCGACGACCATCCGCTGGAGTACGTCGACTTCGAGGGCGTCATCCCCAAGAACACCTACGGCGCGGGGGACGTGATCGTGTGGGACACGGGCACGTGGGAGCCGCACGGCACCGACGACCCGTCGGCGGCCGTGGCCGCCGGTGAGCTGCATGCCGAGGTGCACGGGCAGAAGCTGCGGGGCCGCCTCGTGCTGGTACGGCGCGGCGGCGACGACTCCGACCGGGAGCAGTGGCTGCTGCTGCACAAGCGGGACGAGCACGCGGTCGACGGATGGAGTCCTGACGACTTCCCGCGGTCGGTGCTCACCGGCCGCACCAACGAGGAGGTGCAGGCCGACCCGGAGCGGCTGTGGCGCTCGGACCTGCCCGCCGCCCAGGCGTCGGTCGCGTTGCGCCCGCCCGTAGTCAGCGGACCCAGCCCCGACGAGCTGGCCGAGCTGGAGGGGCTGGGCGCCAAGGGCACCTGGAAGGTGTACGGCCGCGCGCTGCAGGTCACCAACCTCGACAAGGTCCTGTTCCCGCCGCGCGACGGCGAGGAGCCGGTGACCAAGCGCGAGCTCATCGCCTACGCCGCCCAGGTCGCCCCCACGGTGCTGCCCTACGTGTGGGGACGTGCCCTGAACATGCACCGCTACCCGCACGGCGCCGGCACCAAGGGGTTCTGGCACAAGCAGCTGCCGAAGTGGGCACCGGACTGGATGCCGCGGTGGGACAACCCGGAGGCGGACCCGGGCGAGACCACGACCTACCTGGTGGCCGACGAGCCGGCCGCAGTGGTGTGGGCCGCGAACTTCGGCGCGCTGGAGTGGCACGCCTGGACGTCGCGCACCGACGAGCCGCACCTGCCGTCCTATGCGCTCATCGATCTCGACCCCGGTACGTCGACGTCCTGGGAGGACGTCCTCGTGCTGGCCCGGCTGCACCGGACCGCGCTGGAGCACCTCGGCGTGCACGCCGTTCCCAAGGTCACCGGCCGGCGCGGCATTCAGATCTGGGTGCCGGTCAGCCGCGGCCCGCGGTTCGACGACACCCGAGCCTGGGTCGAACAGCTGTCCAAGGCGGTCGGCGCCGTCATACCCGAGATGGTCAGCTGGGAGTGGGGCGTGCGCGACCGCGGCGGCAAGGCGCGCCTCGACTACACCCAGAACGCGATCAACAAGACCCTCGTCGCGCCGTACAGCCCCCGCGCGTCGGCGGGTGCCCCGGTGTCCGCGCCGATCGAGTGGGACGAGCTCGACGACCCCACGCTGCGGCCCGACGGCTTCACGGTCCGCACCGTGCTCGACCGGATCGCCGAGAAGGGCGACCTGTTCCGGAGCGTCCTCACCACCGGGCAGACACTCCCGCCCATCGCCTGAGGGCGCCTCCGCGCCGTACCAGCGGTTCCGAACCGCCCGGGCCTGTGGTCACGTAATAGGGTCGTTGCAGTTGCGACAACGGTGCCGTCGAAGGACGTGTGACCTGCACGGAGGAGGCCAGCGGTGGAGCAGGGCGACGGTCGGGCGATCAGTGATCGCGTCCTGACCATCCCCAACATGCTCAGCTTCGTCCGCCTGCTCGGCGTTCCGCTCTTCCTCTGGTTGGTGCTCGGCCCGCAGGCGGACGGGTGGGCGCTCGTCGTGCTGCTGGTCTCCGGCATCACCGACTATCTCGACGGCAAGCTGGCGCGCAGCCTCAACCAGACGACCAAGATCGGTCAGGTCCTGGACCCGGTGGCGGACCGGCTGTACATCCTCGCGGTCGTGGTGGGCCTGGCCATGCGCGACATCATCCCGGTGTGGCTGGCCGTGCTGCTGCCGATGCGCGACGTCTTCCTGTGGTGTCTGGTGCCGTTCCTGCGCACGCGCGGCTACAGCGCGCTGCCGGTGCACTTCCTCGGCAAGGCCGCCACCGCCAACCTTCTCTACGCCTTCCCGCTGCTGCTGCTGGGGGACGGCCAAGGGGTCGTGCCCACCCTGGCCGACGTGTTCGGCTGGGCCTTCGCGATCTGGGGCACCGGGCTGTACTGGTGGGCCGGTTTCCTCTACGCGTGGCAGGTCTACCGACTTCTCAGTGACGGCCCGCGCCCACGACAGCCCGCACCCTGACCAGCGTGACCGCGAGGGAGGTGAGCCATGGCTGATCCGAGGACAGACGACCGCGCCGGGAAGGCAGCACGACCCCCGGACGCCTCGATGTCCCTGCTGAACGACCTGCTGTCCCATCCGGTCGACGAGGACTACGCCCCGGTCGCGCAGCGCCGCCGCGGCGGTACCCGCGAGCACACACCGGGCGGGATGGCTGGGCTGATGGCCGTGCTGGTGGTGTTCGGTCTGCTGATCGTCACGATGGTGCTGCAGACCAACCGCGCGGCCCCCGCCGTCGAGGAGGAACGTGCGCAGCTGATCGAGCGGATCAACGAGGAGGGCGAGGAGGTGGAGACGCTGCGGCAGACGGCCACCTCCCTCGAGGCGTCGGTCGCGCGGCTGGAGGACCGGGTGCTCTCCCGTTCCCGCATCGGCCAGGCCCTGCAGGCGCGGCTGCTCCGGCTGGGTGTCCTCAGCGGCACGATCGGGGTGCGCGGCCCGGGCATCGTCATCACGGTCGACGACGCGGAGGACGCCGCGGACGAGCGCGCCGGGCAGGTGCTCGACACCGACCTGCAGAAGCTGGTGAACGCGCTGTGGGTCGCCGGGGCCGAGGCCGTGGCGATCGACAACCAGCGCATCACCAGCCGCACCGCCATCCGCGGCGCCGGCAGCGCGATCACCGTCAACTACCGTTCGCTGACCCGCCCGTACGTCGTGCAGGCGATCGGGAACCCCGACACGCTGCCGGCACGGCTGCTGGAAACCGAGGGTGGCCGTGCATGGTTGGATCTGCAGGTGAACTTCGGCGTCCAGTTCAGCACCGAGACCAGGAGGAACATCACGTTGCCAGTAGGGGCTCCGCCCCCGATCCGCTTCGCTCAGGTGCCCGGGAGTGACCAGCAGTGATCGCCATTCTGGGCCTCCTGATAGGCGTCGGCTTCGGGCTCGTACTCAGCCCGGAGGTGCCGCTGTGGATGCAGCCGTACCTGCCGATCGCGGTGGTCGCCGCCCTTGATGCGGTGTTCGGAGCGCTGCGGGCGTTCTTCGACGGCATCTTCGACGACAAGGTGTTCACGATCTCGTTCTTCTCCAACGTGCTGATCGCCGCCCTCATCGTCTACCTCGGTGACAAGCTCGGTGTGGGCTCGCAGCTGTCCACCGGCGTGATCGTCGTCCTCGGCATCCGCATCTTCTCCAACGTCGCCGCGATCCGACGGCACATCTTCCATGCCTGAGCCGAGCAAGGACGGAAGGGACAGGCTGCGCGAGGCCATGCGCCCGCGGATCTCCCGCGCGCAGGCCCTCGTCGGTGTCCTGCTCGCCATCGTGGGCTACCTGGGCATCCTGCAGATCCGCAGCGAGGAGTCGGCCAACGACGACCTGGCCGGCGCCCGGCGCGAGGACCTCCTGCAGCTGATGGACTCGCTCGACGCCGCCGCCACCCGCGTCCGTACCGAGATCGACGACCTCGAGCGGCGTCGCCGCGACCTGCAGTCCAGTGCCAGCAGCCGCCGCTCGGCGATCACCGAGGCGCGCGAACAGGTGCGGAGCCTGGGCCTGCTCGCCGGCACGCTGCCCGCCACCGGCCCGGGGATCGTCGTCAGCATCCGCGACCCCCAGCAGTCGATCGGCACCAGCACGCTGCTGAACTCGATGGAGGAGCTGCGCGACGCCGGCGCCGAGGCGATCGAGATCAACGACAGCGTGCGGATCGTCGCGCAGAGCGCGTTCGTCGACGTGGAGGGCGGTGTGGAGGTGGACGGCACGCTGATCCGGCCGCCGTACCGCATCGAGGCGATCGGCGACACCCACACACTGCGCGAGGCGATCCTCTTCCCCGGCGGCCTGCAGGACGAGGTCGAACGGCTGCAGGGAAGCGTCTCCATCTCCACGTCGGACGACCTCGACATCACCTCGTTGTACTCTCACGACGCCCCGCAGTTCGCGACGCCCTCGGAGGGCGCGGGCAACTGACGCGTGCACCGGGGCCGAGCAGACGACCGCGCAGACAGGAGAGCAGCCAGCCGTGTATCCCGAAGACCTGAAGTACACCAGCGAGCACGAGTGGGTCCGCGCGTCCGGCGGCGAGGACACCGTCCGGGTCGGCATCACCCACTTCGCGCAGGACGCCCTGGGCGACATCGTCTACGTCCAGCTGCCCGAGGTGGGGGAGGACCTGGAGTCGGGTGCCGCCGTCGGCGAGCTCGAGTCGACCAAGAGCGTCTCCGACGTCTACGCGCCGCTGTCGGGCACGGTCGTGAGCCGCAACGACGCGCTCGAGCAGACCCCGGAGCTGGTGAACTCCGACCCCTACGGCGACGGCTGGCTGCTCGAGATCCGCCCGACCGATCCCGGGGCGGTGGACTCCCTGCTCAGCGCCGAGGACTACCGCACCAAGGTGGAGGCGGACTGACCCGCCCGCGACCCTGGACCTCAAGTTGACCCTGACACGGACGGAGACTTAGGTTTCAGGCACGACCAGCGGGCGAGGGAGGCTGCGAACATGCCGTTCTGCACCGAGTGTGGACACGAGAACCCTGACACCGCGCGGTTCTGCAGCCAGTGCGGGCACCGTCTCCAGCAGCAGCAGCCCCACCCGGAGCCGTCCACCGAGTCGACTGCCAACATCTCCTTCCAGGCCACCGAGGCGGAGTACGACCGTGCCGAGGCAGACCTCAGCCCCGACGACGCGGCGGCCGTCGAGGCGTTGCCGCCGGGCAGCGCGCTCCTCGTGGTGCAGCGCGGACCCAGCGCCGGGTCGCGCTTCCTGCTCGACACCGAGGAGGTGTCTGCCGGGCGGCACCCGGACAGCGACATCTTCCTCGACGACGTCACCGTGTCCCGCCGGCATGCCGCGTTCCACCGCACCCAGGAGGGCTACCGCGTCGCCGACGTGGGCAGTCTCAACGGCACCTATGTGAACCGCGACCGGATCGACGACATCCTGCTGACCGGTGGCGACGAGGTCCAGATCGGCAAGTACCGCCTCGTCTACTTCGCCAGCCACCAGAACGCCGGAGGAGCACGCCGGTGACCTCGGCCGCGCCCTCGCGTTCGCGGCTGAGCATCGGTGAGGTCCTCGACCGACTGCGCACGGATTTCCCGGAGATCAGCATCTCCAAGATCCGCTACCTCGAGTCCGAGGGGCTCGTGGAGCCGGAGCGTACCGCGGCCGGCTACCGGAAGTTCTCGGCCGCCGACGTCGAGCGCCTCCGCTTCGTGCTGGTCTGCCAGCGCGAGAAGTACCTCCCGCTGAAGGTGATCAAGGAGCACCTCGACGCGATCGACCGCGGCCTCGAGCCCCCGGAGCTGCCCGGCGGTGGCCCGCAGGTGCCGCGGATGGTGCTGGCTGCCGACAACTCCCCGGACCCGGACGCGTTCCGGCCCGACGCGTCCGGCCTGCGCCTCTCGCGCCGAGAGCTGGCGGAGGCGGCAGCGATCGACGAGGCGCTGATCGACCAGCTCGAGTCCTTCGGGCTGATCCGGACCCGGGCAGGGTCCACCCACTACGACGGCGACGCCCTGGTGGTCGCGCGGACCGTGGGTGAGCTGGCCGCGTTCGGGCTGGAACCGCGGCACCTGCGCTCCTTCAAGACGGCCGCTGATCGCGAGGTCGGGCTGGTGGAACAGGTCGTCGCCCCGTTGCGGCGACAGCGCGACCCGGCGGCGAAGGCACGCACCGAGGAGGTCGTGCGCCAGCTCGCCGCATTGTCGGTGCGGCTGCACGCGACGCTGGTCAAGACCGGCCTCTCCGGGGGGCGTTGACCGAACCGTGGGCATCTGTCCCGGCGGAGTAGGGTGGTCGCGTGCGTGAGATCGATGTCGTTGGCGTGCGGGTGGAGATGCCCTCCAACCAGCCGATCGTGCTGCTGCGCGAGACCGATGGCGAGCGTTACCTGCCCATCTGGATCGGTGCCGTGGAGGCCACGGCGATCGCGTTCGCGCAACAGGGTGTCGTACCTCCGCGACCGCTGACGCACGACCTGATGAAGAACCTCCTCGACGCGCTCAACCATCCGCTGCGCGAGGTGCGCATCAGCGAGGTCCGCGACGGCGTCTTCTACGCCGACCTGGTTTTCGACGGCGTCGAGGTCAGCGCCCGCACCTCCGACTCGATCGCGCTCGCACTGCGCACCGGCACCCGGATCGTGTGCGCCGACGAGGTACTCGACGAGGCCGGCATCGTCGTGCCCGACGAGCAGGAGGCCGAGGTGGAGAAGTTCCGGGAGTTCCTCGACCAGGTGAGCCCCGAGGACTTCGAGAGCGGAAAGCCCGGCGAGGAGTCCTGACCTAACCCTCCACCTGAGGTTGAGACTTACGACACGCCGCGCCAGTTCGACGCCGTTCGTTGACCGGCCCCACCGGTCAACCTACGGTGGCTTGTGAACGTCCCCGACGTAACTCCACCCGTGTGGTCCCGGCAGCGGCTCGCTGGACTCGCCCTCGGACGGCGGCTCGGACCTCGGGGGCCACACAGACATCGGAGGTCCGCGTGACTGGCAAGGGTGACAAGACGGCTAAGGCAGTCGGCGGTGCGGCCGACAAGGAGGGCGTGTACCCCGGGTCCTCCCGCTCCGACGCAGCACGCGACGCCGGCGCCCAGGGCCTGCTCTTCGACGACGACGTCTCGCCGCTGCCGGAGGACGTGGGCTACCGCGGGCCGACAGCGTGCAGCGCCGCGGGGATCACCTACCGCCAGCTCGACTACTGGGCCCGCACCGGGCTCGTCGAGCCGACCGTCCGCGGGGCGACCGGCTCCGGCACCCAGCGGCTCTACTCCTTCCGCGACATCCTGCTGCTCAAGGTGATCAAGCGGCTCCTCGACGCCGGGATCTCGCTGCAGCAGATCCGCACCGCCGTCCAGCACCTCCGCGAGCGCGGCACCGACGACCTCACCCGCGTGACGCTGATGAGCGACGGAGCCAGCGTCTATGAGTGCACCTCCAACGACGAGGTCATCGACCTGCTGCAGGGCGGCCAGGGCGTGTTCGGCATCGCGATCGGCGGGGTGTGGCGCGAGATCGAGGGTTCGCTGTCCTCGCTGCCGAGCGAGCGTGCCGGACGCCCCGAGTCCACCGGACCCGACGA
>DATABY010000104.1:0-11769 GCA_036259355.1 Nocardioidaceae bacterium | reverse complement strand
CGCGACGCCGACCCCACCCGCCGGGCGCACGCGGCGGCGGAGGCGCTGCTCGACCGGCACGGGGTGGTGACCCGCGGCGCCGTGGTGAGCGAACGCGTGCCCGGCGGGTTCGCCGGTGTCTACCGCGTGCTGGCGGCGTTCGAGGAGAGCGGCCGGTGCCGACGCGGTTACTTCGTGCAGGGGCTGGGCGCGGCGCAGTTCGGCGCGGCCGGGGCGGTCGACCGGCTCCGCGCCACGGCGGGCGAGCCGGGCGACCCGGACGACGGGGCACCCCGCGCGCTGGCACTGGCCGCGTGCGACCCGGCCAACCCGTACGGCGCCGCGCTCCCGTGGCCCGACCGTCCGGCCGGGACCGAGACGGTCGGTGCGGGCAGCGGCTCCGGGCACCGCCCCGGTCGCAAGGCCGGCGCCCTGGTCGTGCTCGTCGACGGAGCCCTGGTGCTCTACGTCGAGCGCGGCGGACGCACCCTGCTCACGTTCACCGGCGACGAGGTGACGCTGCGGCCGGCCGTCGACGCCCTCGCCCTCGCCGTACGCGAGGGTGCGCTGGGCAAGCTCACCGTCGAACGCGCCGACGGCGCGCAGATTCTCGGCTCCGCGCTGGCCCGCACGCTGCAGGCCGCCGGGTTCCACGCCACCCCCCGCGGGCTGCGGCTGCGGGGCTGAGGCGATGCCCGAGGGCGACACGGTCTGGCGCACCGCACGGCGTCTGCACCGGGCGCTGGCGGAGCGGGCGTTGACCGGCAGCGACTTCCGTGTCCCCCGGCACGCGTCCGTCGACCTGTCCGGTCAGGTGGTCCACGAGGTGGTGGCGCGCGGCAAACACCTGCTGCACCGCATCGGCGACGACACGACCCTGCACACGCACCTGAAGATGGAGGGTGCCTGGCACCTGTACCGTCCGGCGAGCCGGTGGCGGCGTCCGGGGTTCCAGGCCCGGGTGGTGCTGCAGACCGACGCGTGGCTCGCCGTCGGATTCGACCTGGGGGCGGTCGACGTGGTCCGCCGTGCGGCGGAGCACGACCTGGTCGGTCATCTCGGCCCCGATCTGCTGGGAACCGACTGGGACGCCGAGGAGGCCGTACGCCGGCTGCGCCGCGACCCCGACCGGCAGATCGGCGACGCGCTGCTCGACCAGCGCAACCTGGCCGGGATCGGCAACCTCTACAAGTCCGAGGTGTGCTTCCTCACCGGCACCGACCCGTACCGCCGGGTCGGCGACGTCGACCTGCCGCGCATCGTCGCCCGCGCACACGCACTGCTCCAGGCGAACAAGGAGCGCGCCGAGCAGACCACCACCGGCGACAGGCGTGCCGGGAGCCGGACCTGGGTCTACCGACGCGGCGGCCAGCCGTGTCGTCGCTGCGGCACCACGGTGCGGGCCGTTGACCAGCAGGGGGCCGCGCACACGCGACAGACCTTCTGGTGCCCCCACTGCCAGCCGCTCGACGGCTGACCCCGGCATTCGCGTCCGCCGGAACGTGCGCAACAGCCGCTCGGGTTGACGGACGCGAGAACGACGGGGGGTCAGGCGGCCGCGGCGTCGTAGACGGCGGCACCGACCGGGCTGAGCTTGGCGACCGCCGCCTCCTCGCGGCGCATCTCCTGGCTGACCAGCTCGAGCACCGACGACAGCGGCACGTCGAGCGCCGAGCAGACGGCGGCCAGGCACTCGCTGGAGGCCTCCTTGACTCCGCGCTCGATCTCGGAGATGTAGCCGAGGCTGACCGTGGCCTCCTTGGAGACGTCGCGCAGCGTGCGACCCTGGCGGACGCGCTCCTCGCGCAGCACCTCACCGAGTACCTGACGAACCAGCACCATGGTCGCTCTCCCCTCGATGACGTCGCTGCGTCGTTGAGCCGTATCCGACCAGAGTACCGGCCGGACGCGACGCGGATGTGAACACTTCATCCATCGGCAGATGTTCCCGCCGCGTCAAGGGTACGCCGCAGCAGGGCCAGCGCCTCGCGACAGGTCGCGCGCCGGATCGCGGCCCGGTCGCCGGGAAGGCGCAGCGGCAGCGTCTCGGCGCCGCCGGGACCGGCCACCGCGACGAACACCGTCCCGACCTGCCGGCCCTCCTGGGGCTCGGGCCCGGCGACGCCGGTCGTGCCGAGACCGTACGTCGCGCCCAGTCGGGTGCGGGCGCCGAGCGCCATCGCCGCGGCCACGTCGCCGGAGACCGCACCCACCGACGCCACCAGTGCCGCGGGGACGTCGAGCAGCGACGTCTTGACGTCGGTGGCGTAGGCGCACACGCCGCCGCGGAATGCCGCCGACGCCCCCGGCACGTCGGTGAGCGTGGCCGCAAGCAGCCCGCCGGTCAGCGACTCGGCGACCGCGAGCGTGTGGCGGGCCGCGGTCAGCGTGGCGAGCGCGCCGGATGCTTCGGCGTACAGGTCCTCGTGGCTCAGGCCGGACGCGGGGTGCTCGGGGCTCATGCCGGTCCGGAGATGCTCACGGGCGCTCGGCCGCCCGGCCCTCGCGCCACACCCGCAGCGCGTGCACGGCGTACTCGCCGCCGGTCCACACCGTCACCACGACCGCCGCCGCCATCACGCCGACCGCGACCAGGTGCAGCACGAACACGTCCCCGACCGGCAGGATGTAGGCACACAGCGCGACCACCTGCAGCACGGTCTTGAGCTTGCCGCCGCGGCTGGCGGCGATGACGCCGTACCGGATCACCACGAACCTGACCAGCGTGATCAGCAGCTCCCGGCCGAGCACGATGACGGTCACCCACCAGGAGAGCTCGCCGAGCAGGGACAGCCCGACGAACGCCGTACCGGTCAGCGCCTTGTCCGCGATCGGGTCGGCGATCTTGCCGAAGTTGGTGACGAGCCCGCGCCGGCGCGCGATCTCGCCGTCGAGGCGGTCGGTGAGCATCGCCGCGAGGAAGCACCCGAACGCGGCCACCCGCCAGACCGGCTCGTCGCCCCCGTTGCTGAGCAGCAGCCAGCCGAACAGCGGGACCATCAGGATCCGCAGCAGCGTCAGAGCGTTGGGCAGGTTCCAGTTGCTCGGTGGCGCAGCCGGTCGGCCGGGTGTGGTCACGGGGGTCACGCTACGACCTCCAGGGTGTCCGCGATCAGGTCGACACCGACGCAGTCGACGACCCGCGCCCGCACGACGTCGCCGACGCCGACGGACCGGGGGACATCGCACAGGGTGGTGGAGCCGTCGACATCCGGCCCCTGGTGGGCCGCACGGCCCTCCGCCCGCTCTGCGTCGACGCTCTCGACGAGGACGTCGACCACCTGCGCCACGCGCTCCTCGGCCCGCTGCGCGGCGAGCTCGTCGGCCAGCCGGGTGACGTGGTCGGCCCGGGCATGGACCTCGTCGGCGTCGAGCTGCCGGTCGAGGCCCGCGGCCTCGGTTCCGTCCTCGTCGGAGTAGCCGAAGATCCCCACGGCATCCAGCCGCGCCTCCGCCAGGAAGTCGCACAGCACGGCCAGGTCCTCCTCGGTCTCGCCGGGGAAACCGACGATGAAGTTGCTGCGCACGCCGGCGTCCGGGTCACGCCGCCGGACCTGGTCGAGCAGGTCGAGGAACCGCTCGGCGTCGCCGAACCGCCGCATCCGCCGCAGCACTCCGGCGCTGGCGTGCTGGAAGGACAGGTCGAAGTACGGCGCCACGCCCGGTGTCCCCGTCAGCGCGTCGACCAGGGTTGGGCGGGTCTCCGCCGGCTGCAGGTACGACACCCGCACCCGGCGCACGCCCGGTACGCCGGCGAGCTCGGGGAGCAGCGACTCCAGCAGCCGCAGGTCGGCGAGGTCCTTGCCGTACGACGTGGAGTTCTCGCTGACCAGGAACAGCTCACGCACGCCCTGTCCGGCCAGCCAGCGGGCCTCCGCGACCACGTCGGTGGGCCGGCGGGAGACGAAGGACCCCCGGAACCTCGGGATGGCGCAGAACGTGCAGCGTCGGTCGCAGCCCGACGCCAGCTTGAGCGGCGCGACGGGGCCGCTGCCGAGCCGGCGCCGCAGGGCGCGCGGGCCGCTGGCCGGCGCCAGGCCCTCCGGCAGGTCCGGCTCGGCCGCGTGACCGGGGAGCACGACGGCGCCCGCGGAGCGGTCGAGCGGCGTGATCGGCAGCAGCGAACGACGGTCGCGTGGCGTGTGCGCGGCGTGCGGCTCCCCGGCCAGGACCGACCGCACGCGGGCGGCGATGTCGGGGTAGTCGTCGAAACCGAGCACGGCGTCGGCCTCCGGCAGCGACTCGGCCAGATCCTTGCCGTAGCGCTCGGCCAGGCAGCCGACGGCGACCACCGCCTGCGGCCGACCGGCGGGCCTGAGGTCCGCCGCGGCCAGCAGCGTGTCGACGGAGTCCTTCTTGGCCGCCTCCACGAACCCGCAGGTGTTCACCACGACCGCGTCCGCGTGGGCCGAGTCGTCCACCAACCGGAAGCCGTCCGCCTCGAACCGGGCCGCGAGCTCCTCGGAGTCGACCTCGTTGCGGGCGCAGCCGAGGGTCACCAGCGCGACCGAGGTCGGCGTGGCGGGCGGCTGCGAGGGCGTGGGATCAGTCATGGGCGTCAGCGGCCCAGTATGACCGACGGCCACCTCAGGGCGCGGGCGCCGGTCCCGGACGCCATGGCGCCGACGTACGCGGCACGTCGCCGCCGTCGTCGGCCGCACCGCCCGACTCGTCCAGGAAGACGCTGGCGAGGCCCCAGACGACGGCGAGCACGAGGACGGCGATCAGCAGCCCGCCCCACCGTGGGCCGGTGTGCGTCCCGACGCCGCGGAAGGCGCTGGCGTCGCCCGCAGCCAGCTCGGCCTCGAACACCCGGCGCGCACTGATCGGCTCGGTGGCGTACCTCTCCTCGAAGCGCGCCATCAGCGGCTCCGGGTCGATGCCGAGGACGCGGGCCAGGGCGCGCAGGTGCCCGCGGGCATAGAAGTCGCCGGCGCAGGGCCCGAAGTCGTCGACCTCGATGGCCTCGATCACGTGCGGGCGGATCCGGGTCCGGGCGGCCAGCTCGTCGACGCTGAGCCCGAGAAGGTCGCGCGCCTCGACCAGCTCCGGGCCGATGACCGGCTCGGCCTCCGGCTCCGGTGCCTCGGCGGGCTGCCCCTCCGGACCGGCCTGATCGGTCTGATCGGTCTGATCGGCCTGATCGGCCTGATGCGCGACGACGCGCGCGGGGGCCGTGTCTGCGGGCACCAGGGTCATGGTCGCGCGCGGCCGCCGTCCGGCGCCCCCGTCGTCTGGCCGGCCGTCTCCGTCGTCGTCGCCGTCGGGGTCCGTCCGGACCGGCTCCTGCAGCGCGAGCGGGCCCGCGATCGCCGCGCGCACGGTGGACGGCCGCGTCACCTCGGCGCGGCGGGCGCGGCGGATGGGGCGTACCGGCTGCGGCGGCTCGTCGAGGTGCCGGGAATCGTCGGCCGCCCCGGTGGGCGCGGGTTGCGGCTCGGGTGCCGGCGCTGCGCCCGGCTCCGCGCCCGGCTCCGGGCGGGGTTGAGGGACCGGCGGAGGTCCGAAGCTCGGGCCTGGTTCGGGCTCGGGTCCGGGCTCCGGCTCCGGCCGGGGCTCGGGCTCCGGCATCGGCGTCGGCTCCGGCGTCGGCTCGGTCGGGTCCGGCGCGAACGGGTCGGGCGCCACCGGGTCGGGCACCGGCGGCGCCGTGTCCGCGGGCGGCGCCGTGTCGGTGGCAGGGGCCGCCTCGCGCGCCGCGGGCGGCTCGACCACGTCGACGACCGTGCCGGCGGTGGCCAGCCCCTCCAACGACCCGGCCAGGTCGTCGGTCGAGGCGACCGTCGTCAGCCCGAGCGGGAGGGCGAACGGCGCGCCGTACATCCGGGTGTTCGCGGCGAGCCGGCGGCGGCTGCGCCCGCGCAGGTCGCTCAACGCGCGCTCGTCGGCCGGATGCACCACGATGCGCCCGTCGCGGAACAGCCCCTGCCGTGCCTGCACGGTGACCCGGGAGACGTCGTCCCAGAGCAGGCCGTGCCACACGTTGCCCAGCCGCAGCCGCACCCCGGTGGAGTCGGCCACCAGCAGGGGCGTGCGCGCATCGACCCACTGGGTGAGGTGGAACAGCGCCAGCCCGGCCAGCGCCAGGCCGACGGCCCAGGCCGCCGTACCACCCTGGTCGACGGCGCGGACCAGGTAGAGCCCGCTGAGCGCGCTGGCACCCAGGCCGATCAGTGCCGAGAGCGAGGCGTGCCGGCGTACGACCACAGGCTTGCGGTCGGTGCGCTCGGGCGCGGACGGGATCACCGACGCTGCTTCTGTGTCCGGGGTGTGGAGATCGTGTGTCATGGTCCTGCTCATGATCCCCCCTCTCCCTGCAGGGACGCCAAGACTTCGTCCAAATCATCGGGCTTGATCTGCACATCGCGTGCCTTCGAGCCCTCGCTGGGGCCCACCACGCCGCGACTCTCGAGGATGTCCATGAGCCGTCCCGCCTTGGCGAAGCCGACCCGCAGCTTGCGCTGCAGCATCGAGGTGGACCCGAACTGGGTCGTGACGACCAGCTCGACCGCCTGCAGCACCAGGTCGAGGTCGTCGCCGATGTCGTCGTCGAGGTCACGCTTGGTCTGCTGCGGTGCCGTCACGTCCTCGCGGTAGGTCGGCTGCAGCTGCTGCCGGCAGGCCTCCACGACCTGCCGGATCTCGGCCTCGGTCACCCAGGCGCCCTGGATGCGCATGCTCTTGCTGGCGCCCATCGGCAGGAACAGCCCGTCGCCCTGGCCGACGAGCTTCTCCGCGCCGGGCTGGTCGAGGATGACCCGGCTGTCGGCCAGCGACGACGTGGAGAACGCCAGCCGGCTCGGCACGTTGGCCTTGATCAGTCCGGTGACCACGTCGACGCTCGGCCGCTGGGTGGCGAGCACCAGGTGGATGCCCGCCGCGCGGGCCAGCTGGGTGATCCGCACGACGGCGTCCTCGACGTCGCGGGGGGCGACCATCATCAGGTCGGCGAGCTCGTCGACCACCACCAGCAGGTAGGGGTACGGCGTGAGCACCCGCTCGCTCCCAGGCGGGGGCTGCACCTTGCCGGCGCGCACCGCCTTGTTGAAGTCGTCGATGTGGCGGTAGCCGAACGCCGCCAGGTCGTCGTAGCGCATGTCCATCTCACGCACGACCCACTGCAGCGCCTCGGCGGCCTTCTTCGGGCTGGTGATGATCGGCGTGATCAGGTGCGGGATGCCCTCGTAGATGTTGAGCTCGACCCGCTTGGGGTCGACCAGGATCATCCGCACCTCGTCGGGCGTCGAGCGCATCAGCACCGAGGTGATCATCGAGTTGATGAAGCTGGACTTGCCGGAGCCGGTGGCGCCCGCCACCAGCAGGTGGGGCATCTTGGACAGGTTCGCGACGACGAACGCGCCCTCGACGTCCTTGCCGAGCCCCGCCACCAGTGGATGGTGCTCCGCCCGGGCGCTGCCCGAGCGCAGCACGTCGCCGAGGGAGACGATCTCCTTGTCGGTGTTCGGGATCTCGATCCCGATCGCGGACTTGCCGGGGATCGGCGACAGGATCCGTACGTCGGCGCTCGCGACGGCGTAGGAGATGTTCTTGGTGATGCCGGTGATCTTCTCCACCTTGACGCCCGGCCCCACCTCGACCTCGTAGCGGGTCACGGTCGGCCCCCGCGTGTAACCGGTCACCTGGGCGTCGATGCCGAACTCCTCCAGCACCTCGGTCAGCCGCTCGACGACAGCGTCGGAGGCGGGCGACCGGGCCTTGTGCTTGCTCCCCGGCTTGAGCAGCTCGTTGCCCGGCAGCGTGTAGGTGATGTCGCCGGAGAGGCTGAGCTGCTCGACCCGCTGCGGCATCGGCGTGTGCGCCGGGGCGTCCAGCGAGCCCCGCACCGCTCCACTTCCGGACGCTGCGTCGGCGGCCGCCCCCTGGCCGCCGCCCTCGCCGGAGGCGGCCGCGCCGTCGGTGTCGGCTGCGTCGGCCGCCTTCTTGCCCTTGCCGCGCTTGCGCAGCTCGCGGCCCTCGAGCAGCGGGCTGTCGTAGGGCTTGTCGCCCATGTCCTCGTCGATCTCGGCGGAGCGCTTCTTCCGGCTCTTCCTCAGCACCTGCGTCTCGGTGCTGTCCTCGTCCTGCGCGGCCGGGGTCCGGCCGAGCAGCCGGTCGCGCACATGTGCCGCCCGGGCGGGGATCGCGTGCACCGGCGTACCGGTGACCACGAGGACGCCGAACAGGCACAGCAGCGCCAGCAGCGGCCCCGCGACCCAGGTGGTGCGGAACAGGTCCGCGAGCAGCGACGAGACGACGTACCCGATCGCTCCGCCGGCCTCCCGCATGCCGACCTCGTCGGAGGGACGCGGCAGCCCATGGGCGATGTGGACGAGCCCGAGCACGCCGAACAGGACCGAGGTCCAGCCGATCACCTGCCGCCCGGCGGGCCCGTTGCGCTCGGGGTTGCGCAGGTTGCGCCAGGCGATGGCGACGAGCAGCACGGGCACGGCCCAGCCCAGGGAGCCGACCGACCCCGTGACGACGGTACGGAGCACGTCCCCGACCGGGGTCGGCATCCGCCACCACACCGCCGCGGCGGTGACCACGCCGAGGCCGACCAGCGCCAGCCCGGCGCCGTCGCGGCGGTGCTCGGGATCGAGGTCGCGGGCCGTGCTGCCGATGTGGCGCACGGTTCCGCCGATCACGTGCGCGACGCCCAGCCAGACCGCGGTGATGGCGCGGCCGAGGCCCTGCGCGAGCAGGCTGAGCGGGCCAGGACCGCTACGGCGCGACCGCGACGAGGAACGCGCCCGCGACTTCGACCTCGACTGGGCCGTCGACGAGCGGGACCTCGACGGGGTGGACCGTCGGGCCTGGCTACCGGACGACCGGGGTCGGGAACTGCTGGAGCTCCGCGACCTCGGTGGGGAAGACGTACGGGTCGCCATGATCCCCACGGTACGCGACAACCTCACGCGTCACAGCCGTCACACGCCGGGCGGCGCCCTGCCCACCACCCTCACGCCGAGATCGCAGAAACGCGCCGCCGCGGCCGCGGCCTCGCGGCGGTCAGGCCTCGACGACGACCGGGATGATCATCGGGCGGCGGCGGTGCTTGGTGTTGACCCACTTGCCGATCCGGCGCCGGATCGTCTGCTGCAGCTCGTAGGGGTCGTCCACGCCCTCGCCTACGGCCTGGTTGACGGCCTGCTCGATCTGCGGCCGCACCTCGTCGAACACCGAGTCGTTCTCGGCGAAGCCGCGCGCGTGGATCTCGGGCCCGCTGACCAGCTTGCCGCTCACCGAGTCGACGACCACGATCACCGAGATGAACCCCTCCTCGCCGAGGATGCGGCGGTCCTTCAGCGACGTCTCGGTGATGTCGCCGACGGTGGAGCCGTCGACGAACACGTAGCCGCAGTCGACCTTGCCGCTGATCCGCGCGACCCCGTCGACGAGGTCCACGACCACGCCGTCCTCCGCGACCACCACGCGGTCCGACGGCACGCCGGTCTTGCAGGCCAGCTCGGCGTTGGCGAGCATGTGGCGGTACTCGCCGTGCACCGGCATCACGTTGCGCGGCCGGACGATGTTGTAGGCGTACAGCAGCTCACCGGCGCTGGCGTGCCCGGACACGTGCACCAGCGCGTTGCCCTTGTGCACCACGTTGGCCCCGCACCGCGACAGCCCGTTGATCACCCGGTAGACGGCGTTCTCGTTGCCCGGGATCAGGGACGAGGCGAGCACGACCGTGTCGCCGGGCTCGATGCTGATCTTGTCGTGGTTGCGCTGGGCGATCCGCGACAGCGCCGACAGCGGCTCCCCCTGCGACCCGGTGGAGATGATCACCACCTCGTCGGGACGGTGGTGCGCGAGCTCCTTGAGGTCGACCAGGGTGTTGGGGGGTACGTCGAGGTAGCCGAGCTCGCGGGCCACCGCCATGTTGCGGAGCATCGACCGACCGACGTAGGCGACCTTGCGGCCGTGCAGGACCGCGGTGTCCATCACCTGCTGCACCCGGTGGATGTGCGAGGCGAAGCACGCCACGATGATGCGCTTGTCGTTGTTGGCGAAGACCCGGTCCAGCACCGGGGTGATGTCGCGCTCGGAGGTGGTGAAGCCCGGAACCTCCGCGTTGGTGGAGTCGACCATGAACAGGTCGACGCCCTGCTCCCCCATCCGCGCGAACGAGCGCAGGTCGGTGATCCTGCCGTCGAGCGGGAGCTGGTCCATCTTGAAGTCGCCGGTGTGCAGGACCGAGCCGGCGCGGGTGCGCACCATCACCGCCAGGGAGTCCGGGATGGAGTGGTTGACCGCCACGAACTCCAGCTCGAACGGGCCGAACGTGAGCGTGTCCCCCTCGCTGACGACGTTCCTCGGCGCCTCGTGGAGCCGGTGCTCGCGCAGCTTGGCGTCGAGCAGGGCCAGCGTCAGCCGGGAGCCGACCAGCGGCAGGTCGCCGCGCTCGCGCAGGAGGTACGGCACCGCGCCGATGTGGTCCTCGTGGCCGTGCGTCAGCACCAGCGCCTCGATGTCGCCCAGGCGGTCCCGGATCGGCTCGAAGTCGGGCAGGATCAGGTCGACCCCGGGGTGGTGGTCCTCCGGAAACAGCACCCCGCAGTCGATGACGAGCAGCCGGCCGGCGTGCTCGAGGATCGACATGTTGCGCCCGATCTCCCCGAGTCCCCCGAGCGGGGTCACTCGCAGCGCGTTACCGGGCAGGTCCGGCGGTGGGCCCAGCTCGGGATGGGGGTGGCTCATGCCGAGCTTCCGTTCTCCAGCAGCCCGGCCGCGACCAGCTCCAGGCGCAGCTGCTCCACCTGCACGTCGTCGGCCTCGATCAGCGGGAGCCGCAGCGTCCGGTTGGGCAGCAGGCCCCGCAGCTGCAGCGCCGCCTTGGCCATCATCGCGCCCTGCCCGGCGCTCATGATCGCGTCGACCGCGGGCAGCAGCCGGCGGTAGATGGCCTGCGCGGTGACCAGGTCGCCCTTGCCGACGGCCTCGACCATCGCCTTGTGCTCGTCACCGGCGATGTGCCCGACCACCGACACCAGGCCGGCCGCGCCGTGGGTGAGCCAGCCGAGGTTCAGCGCGTCGTCGCCGGAGTAGTAGACCAGCCCGGTGCGGTGCATGACCCGGGACCCGCCGACGAGGTCGCCGACCGCGTCCTTGACGGCCACGATGCGTTCGTGTTCGGCCACCCGGTCGAACGTCTCGTCGGAGATGCGGGTGCCGGCCCGGCCCGGGATGTCGTACAGCATGACCGGCAGCTCGGTGGAGTCCGCGACCGCCTTGAAGTGCCGGACCAGGCCCTGCTGGGGCGGCTTGCTGTAGTACGGCGTGACGACCAGCAGTCCGTGCACGCCGCACTTCTCCGCCTGCACCGCGAGCTCGATCGAGAAGTTCGTGTTGTGGGTGCCGACGCCGGCGACCACGGCCGCCCGGTCGCCGACGGCCTCCACGATCGCGGTCAGCAGCCGGGCCGCCTCCGCCTGCTGGATCGTCGGTGCCTCACCGGTCGTGCCCAGGATCACCAGGCCGTCGTGGCCGTGGTCGACGAGATGCTCCGCCAGGCGCTGGGCCTGCTCGAGGTCGAGGATGCCGTCATCGGTGAACGGCGTCACCATCGCGGTGAGAACCCGGCCGAACGGCGCCGGCGGCTGGAAGATCTCGGACATGGCCTCACGCTACCTCTGCGCCGGCGCTGTTGGCTTCCCGGCACACGGCGGCCGCAGCGTGTGCGGTGGCGACCGCCACACCGGGGCACGGCCGGGCGGGTCCGGAGCACCGGCGCTCGACCCCGGTCCACGGCAAAAGCCCCGGTGCTGCCCGCTCGGGGGTCCGGGCAGC
>DATABY010000103.1:0-3713 GCA_036259355.1 Nocardioidaceae bacterium | reverse complement strand
GCGCTCGATCTCGTACTCGGAGGAGTAGCCGTAGCCGCCGTGCACCTTCATCGAGTCGATGGCCGCCTCGAGCGCGACGTCGGAGCAGAAGATCTTGGCCATCCCGGTCGGACCGTCGGCCCGGCCGAGGGTCAGCCGGCTGGCCGCCCAGTAGGCCATCAACCGGGCGGCTTGGACGTTGGTGGCCATCTGCGCCAGCTTCAGCTGGATGGCCTGGAACTGGGCGATCTCCTGCCCGAAGGCCTTCCGCTCCTGGGAGTAGCGCAGCGCCTCGTCATAGGCGCGCTGAGCGACGCCGACCGACCGAGCGGCGATGTTGACCCGCCCCCACTCCAGGGCGGACAACACCTGCTGCATGCCGCGCCCCTCGACGCCGCCGAGGAGGTTCTCCGCCGGGACCTGCGCCCCGTCGAGGAGCACCTCGCAGGACTCCGGCCCCTTGTACCCGACCTTGGGGATGTCCTTGAGCACCGAGTAGCCGGGCGTGCCCTGCTCCACCAGAAGCACGCTCATGCCCTTGTGCGCCGGGGTGGCGGTGGGGTCGGTCTTGACCATCACCGGCAGCGGATCGGCGAACCGGGCGTTGGTGATCCAGGTCTTGGTGCCGTCGACGACGTACCCGCCGTCGGTCTCGCGGGCGACGGTCCTGATCCCCTGGACGTCGGTCCCGGCATCCGGCTCGGTGAGCCCCAGACCGGTGCGGCGCTTCCCGGTCGCGAGATCGGGCAGGTACTTGCTCTTCTGCTCCTCGGTCCCGTGCATGGCGATCAGCCGGCAGGACAGCGAGTGGCTCCCCAGGACGCCGGCGACGCCCATCCAGCCACGCGCCAGCTCCTCGAAGACGATCGCGAAGGCCACCGGGTCCAGGTCGAGCCCGCCGTACTCCTCCGGGACGGTGATCCCGAACAGACCCATCTCCTTCAGCCCCTCGACGATCTCCGTCGGGTACCGCCCGGCCTGCTCGTACTCGCGGGCGACCGGGATGACCTCCTTGTCGACGAAGTCCCGGAGGACACTGCGGAACTGCTGCTGGTCGTCGGTCAGTTCGAAGTCCATCTGTCACTCCACGGGGACGTCGGTGGTCGGGGTGTGCGCGGGCGCCGGGCGCCCGTCCAGGTCGGGGTCCAGGTCCCCGAAGGCCCCGGCCGAGGCGAGGGCGCGGATCCGCTGTTCGTCGTAGCCGGCGACGGCACGCAGGACGCGGTCGGCGTCCTCGTTGCGGGCAGGTCCCCGGCGGTACGTGAGGGCGGCCGGGTCGCCGACCCGTACCGGTGAGGCCAGCGTGCGGACCCGGCCGAACCGCGGGTGCTCGGTCTCCACCACCAGACCGCGGGCAGCGGTGTGCTCGTCGGCCAGGGCGTCGGCGACGGAGTTGATCGGGGCGACCGGGACGCCGGCCGCGCCGAGCAGCTGGAGCCACCCGTCGACCGGCCGCTGGCGGAACCGGTCCTCGAGCAGCGGCAGCAGCGCCTCGCGGTGCCGCTGCCGCCCGCCGAAGTCGCTGAACCGCGGGTCCGCGGCGACCTCGGGCAGCTCGAGCGCATCGATCAGGAGCCGCCAGAACTTCTCCTTGGGACAGGCCACGACCAGCCAGCCGTCGGCTGCTTGGAAGTTCCCGAAGGGGACCAGCGACGGGTGCGAGGAGTGCCGCGTCCGCGCGGGGACGTAGCCGGCGTTGAGGTGCCACGCCGCGGGGTAGTTCAGCATCGTGACGGCCGTGTCGAAGAGGCTGACGTCGCAGTCCAGGCCGACGCCGTCCCGCCGGGCCGCGTGCACCCCCACCACCAGGGACAGCGCGGCCACGTAACCACCGGTCCAGTCCACGAGCGACAGCCCGGTCTTGGTCGGCGGCCCCCCGGGCTCACCGGTGAGGTCCATCCACCCCGCCAGACCCTGCAGCATGTAGTCGTAGCCGGGGCCGTCGGCTCGCGGCCCGGTCATGCCGAAGCCGCTCAGCGAGCAGCAGACGATCGCCGGGTTCAGGTGCTTGAGGTCCTCGTACCGGATGCCCATCTTCGCCGGGACGTCACCGCGGAGGTTGGAGAACACCGCGTCGCTGCCGCGCACCAGGTCCTCGAAGACGGCACGCCCGGCGGGTGAGCGCAGGTCGAGGGACACACTGGACTTGTTGCGGTTCAGCGCCTCGTAGAAGAGCGAGTCCTCGCCCTCGCCGTACGGGGGCACGTACCGGCCGACGTCCCCGCCGGACGCCGGGTCCTCGATCTTGATGACCTCGGCGCCCAGGTCGGCCAGGTGCAGCGTCCCCCACGGTCCGGCGCCGTACTGCTCGAGGGACACGATGCGCACGCCCTCGAGCGGCCTCGGGCGTCGTGTCGCGGGTGCCTCCTCCGCGTCGGTCGGTCGGGTCACGGCCACCGCGCTCCTCTCGGTCGACTGGACTTCGCTTCACGGACAACAGGTTGGTGCGACCACGGCAGGCGGCGTGTGGGCTACAACCGCTCCGGCTCAGGCGGTCAGCGGCTTCTTCCCGCGCGGGAAGACGCTCCGCGCGGCCTCGGCACCCCTCTTGTGGACGTAGAAGGTCCGGCGGAAGGACAGCACCTCGTCGCCGTGCTGGTTCAGCGTGCGCGTCTTGATGGTGACGATGCCCGCTCGGGGGCGGCTGCCCGACTCCCGCTTCTGGAGCACCAGCGACTCGGAGAAGAGCGTGTCGCCGGCGAACACGGGATGGGTGAGGACCAGACCGTCGAGCCCCAGGTTGGCGAACGCGTTCTGGGTGGTGTCGATGACCGACTGCCCGATGGCGATCGCGATGGTCAGTGTGGAGACGACGAGCGGGCGGCCGAACTCCGACGCCTTGCCGACCTCGGCGTTGAAGTGCGACTGGTTGGTGTTCATGGTCAGCAACGTGAACCATGTGTTGTCCGCCTCGGAGACGGTGCGCCCCAGCGGGTGCTGGTAGACGTCCCCCGGCTGGAAGTCCTCGTAGAAGCGTCCCTCCCACCCGGGTCGGACGGTCGGGGTCACGTCAGCGTGCTGCGTCATGCGGGAACCGTTCTCCTCTTCTGCGGCGACGGGTCCGCGCAAGGACACCGTAGTTCGCTGACCGTACATTCGTGCGCTGAGGTTAGTCCCGTAGCAAGGGGGGGTCAAGGTCGGACCGTCCCGCTCGGGACGTGGCGCGGTCGGCACCCGCGCGGCACGCCGCTGTCCCGGGCGGCCACCGCACGACTCCGCGGCCGAACCGTGTTCGCTCACCGAACACGCCGCTAGGCTCTGGCCATGGACACTGCCTCCCGTCAACGCCAGGCGCCGGACGGTGGCGAGCGACTCGAGCAGCTCGAGCGGGCCGTGGCCGTGCTGGAGTGCTTCGACAGCACCCATCCGGCGATGACGCTCAGCGAGGTCGCGGAGCTGACCGGCACGACCCGCGCGGCGGCCCGGCGGATCCTGCTGACCCTGCGCTCCCTCGGCTATCTGAAGTCCGACGGCCGGGAGTTCTCGCTCACGCCCAAGGTGCTCAACCTGGGCTGGAACTACTTCGCCTCCCTTGGGGTGGACGAGATCGCCCGCCCCGTGCTCGCCGACCTGGTCAAGCGGCTCAACGAGTCCTGCTCCATGTCGACGCTCGACCTGCCCGACATCGTCTACGTCGCCCGGGTCCACCCGCAGCGGGTGATGACCATCGGTGGCGGCGTGGGCAGTCGCCTCCCGGCCTCCACCACGGCCGCCGGCCGGGTGCTGCTCGCCGC
>DATABY010000102.1:0-10992 GCA_036259355.1 Nocardioidaceae bacterium | reverse complement strand
CCGCATTCTCGGCAAGGCCTGAGGCGCGCACAGCTTCCTCTCGCGGGCCGATGGGCTCCGCGAGAGGAAGCTGTGCGCGCCTCAGGCCTTGCCGAGAATGCGGTTGAGGTTGGTGCCGCACACGGGGCACTGGGCCTTGGCCATCCGGGTCCCCTTGTCGTTGACCCTGACCTCGCCGCTCGCCTCGCGCTTCTCCTTGCACTTGACGCAGTAGAACTCGCCGCTCCACGTCTCGGCCATGACGGCCTCCTTGCCTATCTCGTTCGGGTCCGGGGTGTCTGCCCCGCGACGCCGAGTGGTCTCGATCTGTCTCCGGTCGTCGCGACGGGAGCCGCAGGGGAAGGCCCGCCGGGTCCGGGGACACCGTCGCGCACGTACGCGCCGAGGTCGCCCTGACATCGCGTCACCCTACGGCAGTCGTAGCGTTATGCCACGCCGCCACGCTCAGCGAGCGTGCGATGTGAACCTTATGTCCCTATTTGCCACATTTGAGGAGCCTTCGCGTGGCCGAGTATCCCGACCTGTCCGTCGAGCGTCGTGACGACGGGGTCGTCCTGGTCCGGCTGGACAACCCGGAGAAGCGCAACGCGATGTCGGACGCGATGACGGCCTCGTGGAGCCGGCTGATGGCCGACCTGCGCACCGACCGGGATGCGCGCGCCCTGCTGGTCACCGGGGCCGGCAAGGCGTTCTGCTCCGGCGGCGACACCGGCTGGATCGGCGGTGAGCCCGACGCCTCCGTCGATCGTCTGCGCTCGCGGATGATCGGCTTCTACCGCGACTGGCTGTCGGTGCGGGACCTGGAGATCCCCACCATCGCGGCCGTCAACGGGGCGGCGATCGGCGCCGGGCTGTGCCTGGCGCTGGCCTGCGACCTGCGGTACGCCGCACCGCAGGCCAAGCTGGGCGCGCCGTTCACCTCGCTGGGCATGCATCCGGGCATGGCCGCGACCTGGCTGCTGCCCGAGGTCGTCGGGCTGGCCGCCGCCCGTGAGCTGCTGCTCACCGGCCGCATCGTGCAGGGCGAGGAGGCCCGCGAGCTGGGGCTGGTCAACCGGCTCCTGCCCGAGGACGGCTTCGTGGACGCCGCCCTCGACATCGCCGCGACGGTGGCCGCGGCCGCGCCGGTCGCGACCCGCTACACGACGACCGCGCTGCGGGATGGCGGCCACGCCAGCTTCGAGGCCGCCGTGCAGTGGGAGGCGCTGGCGCAGCCGGTCACGCTGGCGACCGCGGATCTGCAGGAGGGGCTCGCCGCGGCCCGGGAGAAGCGCCGGCCGTTGTTCACCGGGCACTGAGACCGGCCACCGACCCGGCCACCGACCCGGCCACCGAGACCGTCCACCGAGACCGTCGACCGGGCCGGACGTACAAGACCCCCGCGACCGGGTGAGCCCGCCCGCCTTCCCCTTGCGGACGCCCTCCCCGGAAGCGGGGGCCTCATCGGGGTACGACGCTAGAGCGGCGCTCGCGCCGGCGTCAACGCGGACTTGTCCACGCCTGTGGATAACCCTGGGGACAGGTTGGGGACCGTCGACCACCGGCTGTGGACCCCGGGCCGGAACCGGTGCACGACGGCTGTGGGAAAGCACGAGCCCTCGGCGCGACATGCGCGCTGACCTGCGCCGTCTTCGTCCACCGGCTGTGGATGCCGATCCACCACGGGATTTCTCTAGCCGGGACGGGTGCCGGTCGGAGTACCTTGTCGGCGTGGCTCGCTCCGACACCCGCCGGTTCCGTCGCGACTCCGCTGCCGTGGAGGCCCCCGCCCCCGCCGCAGGCCCGGTGGAAGCACCCGCCGTGGAGGTACGCCGCAGCGGCCGTCGCCGTCGTACCGTGGCCGCCTACCGCGAGGACGGCCGGATCGTCGTTCTCATCCCGGCGCGAATGAGCCGGGCCGAGGAGAAGCACTGGGTGGCGGCGATGGTCGAGCGGCTCGAGCGCCAGGAGCGGCGCCGGCGGCCCAGCCAGACCTCGCTGCAGCGACGGGCGCGTGACCTGTCGCGGCGCTACCTCGACGGAGCCGCAGAACCCGTGTCGGTGCGCTGGGTGGACAACCAGCGGTCACGCTGGGGCTCCTGCACGCCCGCCGACCGCACCATCCGGCTGTCGTCGCGGCTGCGCGGCATGCCGGAGTGGGTTATCGACTACGTGCTGCTGCACGAGCTGGCGCATCTGCTCGAGCCCGGTCACGGCCGGCGCTTCTGGGCGCTCCTGGACGGCTATCCCCGCACCGAGCGTGCCCGCGGCTACCTGGAGGGCGTGGCCGCCGCCTCCGGCCTGGACCTGAACGCCGACGACGTCGACTGATCCCATTCGGCGCAACTGACCCCATTCGGCGCAGGGGTCCCCCGGTACGGACCTAGCGTTGTGGTGGACCCCCGCGCCGAACCGGCCTAACCGCGGACGCGGGACAGCGCGTGGTGGACCAGCGCGCGCACGGAGTCGTCGGTGTCCGGCGGCAGCGCCCGCACCGGGAACCAGCGCAGGTCCGCGGACTCGTGGCTGGCGACGGCCACGGCCCCGTCGGCGACCTCGGCGGCGTACTGCACGTCGAGGTGGTGCGCCGGACGCAGCGGGCCGCACGGCACCTCGTGGTGGGACAGGAGCACGGGGACCTCGTCCAGCGTGAGCCCGGCGATGCCGGACTCCTCGACGGCCTCGCGTCGCGCGGCCGCTGCCAGGGTCGGGTCGTCGCGCTCGCAGTGCCCGCCTGTCTGCAGCCACCGGCGCAGCTTGCGGTGCAGCGTCAGCAGCACCCGCGACCGGTCCGCCGACAGCAGCAGCGTGCTTGCGGTCAGGTGGTCGGGGTGGCACTCGCGCCAGAGGCCGTCAGCACGCTCGTGCAGGTGCGCCAGGTAGCGCCGCCGGAGGACGGCCTGGGCGTCGTCCGGTGGCCTCCAGCGGGTGAGTACGTCGGTCGCGTCGGCGTGCAGGCTCACGCCTCAGCTCCGCGGCGGGCCCTGCTCGCCGCCGTTGAGGTCGCCGCCGTCGGGGTCGCCGCCGCCCGGGTCGCCGCCGTCCTGGCTCCCGGAGCCACCCGAGTCACCGGGACCGCCCGAGTCGCCGGAGTCGAGCAGCTCGGCGAGCGCCGCGTCGAACTCAGCGTCGGTGACCGCCGAGTCGTCGTCGGAGCGGTTGCCGGAGGAGAAGCCGAGCGGGTCGTCGAGGTCCGCGGCCGTCGGCATCAGGTCGGGGTGCGACCACACCTGTTCACGCGCGGACGTGCCTTGCGACGAGCGCAGCGCCCCCCACAGCGTGGCCGCGTCGCGGAGCCGGCGCGGACGCAGCTCGAGGCCGACCAGCGCGGCGAAGGTGTCCTCGGCCGGCCCGCCCGCCGCGCGGCGCCGGCGTACGGCCTCCTGCAGCTTGGAGGCCTGCGGCATCCGGTGCTGGGTCGCCTGGCTGACCACGTCGTCGACCCAGCCCTCGACCAGCGCGAGCGCGGTCTCCAGCCGGGTCAGCGCAGCCTGCTGCTGCGGGGTCTGCTCAGGCTCGAACAGCCCGCCGCTCAGCGCCTCCTGGATGCCCTCCAGGTTGGTCGGGTCGAGCGAGGTCAGCGAGCCCTCGATCTTCGAGACGTCGATGGTCATGCCCTGGCCGTACGCCTCCACCGCACTGAGCAGGTGCGAGGGCAGCCACGGCACGTGCCGGAACAGCCGCTGGTGCGCGCACTCGCGCAGCGCGAGGTAGAGCAGCACGTCGGCGGGGTCGAGCCCGAGCCCCTCGCCGAAGGTCCGGGCGTTCGCGGGCACGAGCGCGGCCTCGTCGCCGCTGGTCAGCGGGATGCCGATGTCGGAGGCGGAGACGACCTCGCCGGCGAGGGCGGCCACGGCCTGCCCCACCTGGGCGCCGAACATCGAGCCGCCCGCCTTGCTGAGCAGGCCCATCATCGGGCCCGCCACCGCCTTGGCCTCCTCCGGCAGCGCCTTCTCCATCGCGGCGTTGATGTGGGCGGCCACCGGCTCGACGATCTTCTCCCACGCCGGGAAGGTCTGCTCGACCCAGTCCGCGCGGCTCCACGCGGCCGAGCGGTGGACGCCGGCGGGGAACTCGCAGGCCTCGTCGAGCCAGTGCTCGGCCAGCCGCACGGCGTCGGCAACGGCGTCCTGGTCGGCCTTGGTGGGGGAGGGGTCCTCCGCCTGCGCCACCTGGCCCCGCGCCGTGTCCTTGGCCAGCGGCCAGTTCACCGAGCCGGAGTACGGCGTCATCATCTTCTGCACCTGGGCCATGAGCTGCGACAGGTCGGGCATGCCGGCGCCCGCGCCTGCGCCGGAACCGGACGTGAAGGCCGAGAACAGCTGCTCGAACGGGGTCCCGGCGAACGGGTTGTTCTGACGGCCGGCGTCGTCGTCGCCGTCGTCGGGCCGGTCGCGGGGTGGTTGTGCCATGGGTCCAACCTACTTCGACGGACAACCGTGGCTAGGGTCGGAACCGTGAGCGACGTGATCCGCCTGGTCGACCTGCGCGACACCGCGCTGTCGGTGGACGAGGTGCGCGGCGCCGTCGCCGATCCGGCGGCGGGCGGCGAGGCGGTCTTCGTCGGCGCGGTTCGGGACCACGACGAGGGCAAGGGCGTGGTCCGGCTCGGCTACAGCGCGCATCCGACCGCCCTCGACCAGCTCTGGGCGGTCGCGCAGCGGGTCGTCGCGGCCCACCCGGTGATCGGCCTGGCGGCGGTGCACCGGGTCGGGGACCTGGAGGTCGGCGACCTGGCGGTGGTGGTCGCGGTGTCCTGCGCGCACCGCGGGGACGCGTTCGAGGCCTGCCGGGCGCTGATCGACGACCTGAAGTCGACCGTGCCGATCTGGAAGCACCAACACTTTCGCGACGGCACCGAGGAGTGGGTCGGCACGCCGTAGACTCGGGCGTTGTGGAGATCCTGCTCTGGCTGGCGCCCGCCGCGCTCGTGACGACCGCGGCGATGCTGTGGGCCGTCTGGGCGGGCCGCGACCGGCGACCACCCGACGAGGGTGACTCCGAGGCCGCCTACGCACGCTTCGCCGCGGCGGTGCAGAAACCGCTGCCGACCCGTGGCCAGGCAGCGGGTCCTCGCTCGCGCGACGTGGTCAGCGGCGTCGCCGTACGCCGCTCGCGCCCCAGCCGGCGCGCCCGGACCGGGCGGTGAGAGGGTTCCCCGCATGAGTCGTCGCACCGTGTCGCTGCTGGTGGCCGGTCTGCTGCTGGTGGTGCTGTGCGTGGTGGCCTGGCTGCGCCCGGTGCCGTACGTCGCGATGCGGCCCGGTCCGGTGCAGGACACCCTCGGTGAGGTCGGTGGCGAGCAGATCGTCGCGATCGACGGTCGGCGTACCTACCCGACGCGGGGCCAGCTGGACCTGACCACGGTGTCGGTGACCGCGCCCACCGCCGCGCTGACCCTGGGCGACGCGCTGGCCGCGTGGTTCGACCCGCATCGCGCGCTGGTGCCGCGCGACCTCTACTACCCGCCCGAGCAGTCGGTGCAGGAGGCCCAGCGCGAGAGCGCGGTGGCGATGACCTCCTCGCAGGACGCGGCGATCGTGGCGGCGCTGGAGGCGCTCGGGCACGACATCCCCTTCTCCGTGCAGGTGCGTTCGGTCAGCGACGGCGCGCCGGCGCAGGGGCACCTGCGCGTCGACGACGTGATCACGGCGGTCGAGGGCACGCCCGTCGAGGAGGCCGCCGAGGTGAGCCGGCTGCTGCAGCGGGTCCGGCCCGGCGACACGGCCACCTTCGCCGTACGCCGCGACGGCAAGGCGGTCCAGGTGCAGTCCCCGACCACGGAGTCCGAGGAGGAGCCGGGCCGCACGCTGGTGGGGATCACCATCGCCGACGACCCGCAGCTGCCGTTCGACGTGTCGATCGAGCTGGGGGAGCGCATCGGTGGTCCCAGCGCCGGACTGATGTTCTCGCTCGCCATCGTCGACAAGCTCACCCCCGGTGCGCTCACCGGCGGCCGGCACGTGGCCGGCACCGGCACCATCACCCTCGACGGGTCCGTCGGACCCATCGGCGGGATCGGACAGAAGCTCGCCGGCGCCGACGAGGCGGGCGCGTCGGTGTTCCTGGTGCCGGCGCGCAACTGCCCGGAGGCGCGGCAGGCCGAGTCCGGTGACCTGACGCTGGTGCGGGTGCGCACGCTGGACACCGCGATCGACGCCCTCGAGCAGCTCGCGAACGACCCCGAGGCCTCCGTGCCCACCTGTGGCCGATGACGCCACCACGAACCCCGGAAGGGAGCCACGTGCCGGACGAGCCGGTCGACCAGGCGTCGAACCCCAACGACACACCGCTGGCGCACGCGGTCCGGGAGATCGAGGCGCACGCGCACGAGGCGGGCTGGGACCAGCCGCCACGGCTGTACGCGCTCGTGCCCACCGACGAGCTGCTGGCGCGGGAACCGGCGCTCGGTGCGCAGCTGGGCATCGATGCCGGCTCGGCCGCCGGCACGCTGACGCCGGTTGAGCAGGAGCAGCTGCCCCCGGACCGGTCGCTCGAGCAGACCCTGCACGCGATCATGTGGCCGCCCGACGTGACGGGCTGCGCGGCGGTCCTGGAGCGGCTCGCGTTGCCGCCCGAGGCGGAGCGGAACATGCCCGAGGACCCCGCCGAGGCCCAGGAGTACGCCGCCGGCCACCCGGACCGCCACGAGGTGCGGATGGCCGCCGGCGTGTCCCGGGACGGGAACCAGCACTGCGTCCTACGCGTTCGCACACACGAGGGGGCACTGCTGCAGGGGCACGATCTGGTGCCGAGCCTGACCCGGCTGCTACTCGACACACTGCGAGACTGAGGGAGACTGGACCCGTGAGTGGTCTGTTCGACGAGGGCCGAGTCTTCGGCCAGCAGCCGCACCCGAGGGCCGGCGGACGCCAGGGGCCCCCGCGCGCCCTGATCCCGACGCTGGTCGTGGTCGTGCTCCTGCTGATCCTGGGGTCGACGTTCACCGGCCTGTGGACCGAGCGGCTGTGGTTCCGCTCGATCGACCACAGCGCCGTGTTCAGCACGCTGCTCAGCACCCGGGTGCTGCTGTTCCTGGTCTTCGGGACCCTGCTGGCGGCCACGGTCGTGGCCAACGTGGCGATCGCCTACCGCGTGCGTCCGGTGCACCGGCTGCTCTCACCGGAGCAGCGCAGCCTCGACCGCTACCGAGAGGTCGTCGAGCCGATCCGGCGGCTGGTCCTCCTCGGCCTGGCCGCGGTCATGTTCTTCTTCGGTGGCTCGAGCGCGGCCTCGCAGTGGGAGACCTTCCTGCTGTGGCGCAACGGCGAGTCGTTCGGCCGACGCGACGCCACCTTCAACATCGACATCGGGTTCTTCGTCTTCGACTACCCCTTCTGGCGCTTCCTGATCGGGTTCGGATTCGCGATCCTCATCATCGGGCTCATCGCGGCGGCCGTCACGCACTACCTGTACGGCGGCATCTCGCTGCAGTCGCCGGCCGAGAAGGTGTCCGGCGCCGCACAGGTGCACCTGTCGGTGCTGCTCGGGCTGTTCATGTTGCTCAAGGCGGTGGCGTACTGGATGGACCGGTACGGCCTGGTGATCGCCGACGGCGACCTGATCACCGGTCTCACCTACACCGACGACAACGCGGTGCTGCCGGCCAAGAACATCCTGATGATCATCGCGGTCATCTGCGCCGTGCTGTTCTTCGCCAACGTCGTACGCCGGACCTGGATGCTGCCCGGCCTCGGCCTCGGGCTGCTCGTGCTCTCCGCGGTCCTGCTCGGCGGGCTGTGGCCGTTCCTCGTCCAGCAGTTCCAGGTCAACCCGTCCGAGCCGGACCGGGAGGCGCCGTACATCGGGCGCAACATCGAGGCCACCAGGCAGGCCTACGACGTGGCGAACGTGCAGGTGTCGCCGTACAACGCGCGCACGACGCTCAACGCCGAACAGCTGCGCGGCGACGCGGAGGCGCTGCCGGGCACCCGGCTGCTCGACCCCACCCTGGTCAAGCAGGCGTTCGAGCAGCTGCAGCAGGTGCGAGGCTTCTACCAGGTGCCCAACACGCTCGACGTGGACCGCTACGAGGTCAACGGCGAGAAGCGGGACATGGTGCTGGCGCTGCGCGAGGTCAACCTCAACGGGCTGCCGCCCGAGCAGCGCAACTGGAACAACGACCACACCGTCTACACCCACGGGTTCGGCGTCATCGCCGCCTACGGCAACGAGCGCACCGCCGAGGGCGAGCCGGTCTGGGCCGAGCAGGAGCTGCCGCCGCGGGGCGTCCTCGGCGACTACGAGCCGCGGATCTACTTCGGCGAGCTGGGTCCGACGTACTCGGTGGTCGGCGCGACCGAGGACGGCCAGCCGGTGGAGCTGGACATCCCCGACAGCGCGGAGGGCGAGAACCAGGCGCAGACCAACACCTACCGCGGCGAGGGCGGGGTCTCGGTCGGTGGGCTGTTCAACAAGCTGCTGTACGCCGTGAAGTTCCGTGAGGCCAACATCGTGCTCTCGTCACGGGTCAACGAGAACTCCAAGATCCTGTACGACCGGACCCCCCGCGAGCGGGTGGAGAAGGTCGCCCCGTGGCTGACCGCCGACGGCAACGCCTACCCGGCGGTGGTCGACGACCGCATCGTGTGGATCGTCGACGGCTACACGACGTCGAACTCCTACCCGATGTCACACCGGGTCTCACTGGGCGACGCGACCTCCGACAGTCTCACGCAGAGCAGCCGGTCGCTGGCGGCCCAGCCGCAGGACGACGTCAACTACATGCGCAACTCGGTCAAGGCCGTGGTCGACGCCTACGACGGCTCGGTGACGTTGTACGAGTGGGACGAGAACGACCCGGTGCTGCAGGCGTGGAGCTCGGCGTTCCCCGACACGATCACCGACAAGGAGGAGATCCCGCAGCCGATGCTGGACCACTTCCGCTACCCCGAGGACCTCTTCAAGGTGCAGCGCGAGATCCTCACCGAGTACCACGTGACCGACCCCGGGGACTTCTACCAGGGCAACAACCGCTGGAAGGTTCCCGACGACCCGACCGCGCCGCGGCAGTCGCAGCCGCCGTACTACCTGACGCTGCGGATGCCCGACCAGAACCAGCCCCAGTTCTCGTTGACCTCGGTGTTCGTGCCGGAGCGGCGCGAGATCCTGGCGTCGCTGATGTCGGTGAACGCGGAGGCGTCCAGCCCCGGCTACGGCACGATCAGGATCCTGCAGCTACCGGGCAACACGCAGGTGCAGGGACCCGGCCAGGTGCAGAACGCCTTCAACTCCGACCAGGCGATCGCACGCGAGCTGCTCCCCTTCAAGCAGCAGGAGGGCGCGCGGGCTCTGTTCGGCAACCTGCTGACGCTGCCGGTCGGGAACGGCCTGCTGTACGTGCAGCCGGTCTACACCCAACGCAGCCAGGGCGCCGGAAACTATCCGGTCCTCTCCTACGTCCTCGCCTCCTTCGGCGACAACGTCGGCTACGGCTCCAGTCTTGCCGAGGCGCTGGACGTGGTGCTTGGCGAGGAGTCGGGTGTCGGTGAGGCGGACAACGGTCCCGACGGTGCCGGTGGCGGCGGCGGTGCGGGCACGGGTGGCAACCAGCCCGATGGGCCCACCGACCAGGGCGTCGCCGACCTGCTGAACGCCGCGGAGCAGCGGTTCGCCGAGGCCGAGGCGGCGCTGCGCAACAACGACCTCGCCGGCTACCAGCGCGCGATCGAGCAGGCCCGTCGACTGGTGGCGCAGGCGCTGCAGCAGCAGGCCTCCCCTCCGCCGGCCGGCTCGTCTCCCGCACCGCAGCAGGGCGCCCAGGAGGGTGACCAGCAGGGAGGCGGAAGCGACGGGGCCACGCAGGCGCCGTAGCCGCATCGCCGCGTCCCGATTTGCCTGTCCTTGGGTGCGCCCGTAGGCTGGTCTTACCGACGCGGGGTGGAGCAGCTCGGTAGCTCGCTGGGCTCATAACCCAGAGGTCGCAGGTTCAAATCCTGCCCCCGCTACGAGAAAACCGCAGGTGAGAGGCCCTCTTCCGACAGGAAGGGGGCCTCTTGCTGTGAGCGGCGGGAGCGGATTCGGGAACGCACCGGGGTTGCCGGCGGCTCAGATGTCGCGCCAGGGCGGGACGGTGCACGCTCGGCATGTGGGGCCACTGGCGGCTGTTAGGCGTGAGGCTGCTGTTGTGAGTCGGCTCCCAACGTCGTCTTTTTCTCGCCGGCCCGCCGCCGTGTGCAGCGCCTCCTCCACCCCTGGCTCGCCGAGATGCGCTCCGTAGGCTCGGTGCTGTGACTACTGCCGCGACTACACCGTCCGTCCATACGGCCGAGGTCGGCGACGCCGGCGCGCACGTCGTGTTTCTCCATGGCCTGATGGGGCAGGGGAAGAACTTCGCCACGATCGCCCGAGCGCTCCAGCCCCGGTTCCGGTCGCTGCTGGTCGACCTGCCCAATCACGGCCGGTCGGCCTGGACCGAGGACTTCGGGTACGAGCTCTTCGCTGACCTGGTTGCAGACCGGCTTCGCGACGGCTTCGCCGCTGATGGCCGCGTCCACGTCGTCGGACACTCGATGGGCGGCAAGGTGGCGATGGTGCTCGCGCTGAGGTACCCGGAGATGGTCGACCGGCTCGTCGTCGTCGACATCTCCCCAGCCGGCGGTGGTGACCGGGGCGAGTTCGAGCATTTGCTCGACAGCCTCGCGGCCCTCGACCTGTCGACGCTGTCACGGCGGGCCGAGGCCGACGAGCGGCTCAGCGGGCCGATCGACGACGCGCGTGTGCGCGGCTTCCTGCTGCAGAATCTCCGGTCCGACGAGCGCGGCTTTCGCTGGCAGGCCAACCTGGAACTGCTGCGGCGGGAACTTCCGGCGATCGGCGGATTCCCCGACGACGTCACCAGCACGTTCACCAGGCCGGTGCTCTGGGTCGCCGGCGAACGATCCCCATACGTGCGTCCCGAACATGAGGCCGGCATGCGGCGACTGTTCCCGCGCACGACGCAAGTGACCATCAAGCACGCTGGGCACTGGGTGCACTCCGAGCAGCCGCAGGTATTCGCCTCTGCGCTTGGCA
>DATABY010000101.1:0-1509 GCA_036259355.1 Nocardioidaceae bacterium | reverse complement strand
CTCCCGAGGACGACCGACCCTGCAAGCCGCGCTGCGACGACCGGCCGCCCAAACACGACTCCCGCCGGCCCTTCGTGGTCGACGAGTCGCCGCGTGACGGGGCGTTCCGCGTGAGCACCTTCACCGACGTGCTGGTGACGTTCAGCGAGTCGGTGCGGGGCGTCGACCACCGGTCGTTCCGCCTGTTCAACGCCAGGACCGGGCGCTCGGTGTTTGCGGACGTGTTCCGCAGCGGCAGCTCCCGGCGCTGGGTCCTGGTTCCGGACCGGCGACTGTCACGGGGAAGCCGCTACGTCGCGGTGGTCAAGGGAGGGTTCTCCGGGATCCGCGACTTCGCGGGCAACCGGCTCTCGACCACGACGTGGACGTTCCGCACGGGCCGGTAGCGGCGAACACGGCTCCATCGCCCCCATCGACGCCAGTGCTGCCGATCGGCTCTGGCGGCCGCCTCTTCGTCGATTCGCAGCAGTCAGCACGCCGAGGTCGGACGGCCATGGACCCCTCGCACATCAGGCGGTGTTCGGCTGTGGACACCCGCGTTCCGCGGAGCGCAGTCGTCCACAGCACGTCAGACCTTCTCGCTTTCAGACGAGGCGGTCGAGCCGGCCGGTGTCGACGTCGTACAGGAACCCGCCGACGGCGACGGACTCGGGGATGAGCGGGTGTGCCCGCACCCGGGCGACGTCGTCACGCAGGGCCAGGTGCTGGTCCTCGATCGCACCGAAGGTCTCCCAGGAGGCATCCTGCCCGCTCGCCTTGCTGACGCGCTCACGCAGGTCCGTCTCGCTGGCCGAGGCCATCGCGCACCGGGTGTGCGGCACCACCAGCACCCGTTCGACACCGAGCAGGTTGACGCCGAGCACGAGCGCCTTCAAGGCCTGGTCGGTGACCCGCCCACCAGGGTTGCGGAACATCTTCGCGTCACCAGGACGCAAACCAATCATGCCCAACGGGTCGATGCGCGAGTCCATGCAGGTGACGACGGCCACGCCGGCACGGGCAACACCGTCGAAGCCGGTCATCTCGAACGTCTCGGCGTACTCCGCGTTGGCGGCCAGCAGGTCGGCGAAGGGATCGGTCACGCTGCCGAGGCTAACGGTCGGCCGACTGCCCGAGCCCGCCGGTCCGGATGCCAGACAGCCCGTGCGCCGCCTCGTGCCCGCGGAGCAGGAGTACGGCGAGCACCGCGGCGACCAGCGCGCACACCGCGGCACCGGCGAAGACCGTGTGCAGCTGCGTCAGTCCGGCGTCGCGGAGGAGTGCGACGTACCGGTCGCAGTCGGTGGGGGCGTCGGGGCACAGCCGGGTCGGCGGCGGGATGGACTCCTCGACGGCGTAGAACCGCGCCAGCCCGATCGTGGTGAGCCCCGAGATGCCCACGAGCATCCCGACCATCCGGGCCACCACGACCAGCGCGCTGCTGACACCGTGGACGGCCGGCGCGGTTCTACGCCGTCGAGGAGTCCATCCCGCCGCCGACCCGGCTGTGCCCCGACGCCCCCACCGACT
>DATABY010000100.1:0-4662 GCA_036259355.1 Nocardioidaceae bacterium | reverse complement strand
GACGGCGAGCGGCAAGGTCTTACTTGCCCACGTCAGCGCCAAACGGCGAACCGAGCTGCTGCGCCAGTCCGGGCTGGCCGCCTTCACGCCACACACGCTCACCAGCCAGACCGAGATCGAGAAGCAGCTGTCCCGGTGCCTGGAGCGTGGGTACGCCGTGGTACGCGAGGAGTACGAGATCGGGCTCAACGCCATCGCGGTACCGATCCGGAACGCCGACGGGTCGGTGATCGCCTCCGTCAGCGCCTCCGGACCGGCCTACCGCTTCGACGACGCGCGGATGGAGGAGGTCACGCCCTCACTCATCGCCGGTGCCGCCGAGATCAGCTACCGCCTGGGCTTCCTGGGCGCCTAACGTCCGGGCACTAGTAGCCCCGGCGTTCCCACTCCTCGAAGTCCGCGGCCTCCTCCCCGATCGTCGTGCTCTCCCCATGCCCCGGGCAGACCACGGTCTTCGGCGGCAGCTCCAGCAGCCGCTCGCCGATGGAGGTCAGGATGGTCGGGAAGTCGCTGTAGGAGCGGCCCGTCGCCCCGGGACCGCCCCGGAACAGCGTGTCTCCACTGAACAGCACGCCCCGTCCCGGCGCGTACAGCGTGACCGCTCCCGGAGCATGACCGGGGGTGTGCATCACGTGCAGCTGGTGCGCGCCCACCTCGATGACCTGTCCGTCGTACAGCACACCGTCGGGCTGTCGCTTCTCGTGCGCCATCTTCCACAGCACGGTGTCATCCGGATGCAGCAGGATCGGCGCACCGGTGGCATCCGCGACCGCCGGCGCGGCGTTCACGTGGTCGTTGTGAGCGTGGGTGCACAGGATGGCGAGCACGTCGCGATCGTCCACGGCCCGCAGAATGGCCTCCGCGTCGTGGGCGGCGTCGATCACCACCACGTGCGCGTCGTCCCCCACCAGCCAGACGTTGTTGTCGACCTCCCAGGACCCTCCGTCGAGGTTGAACGTCCCCGAGGTCACGACCTGGTCGATGCGCAGCTCGTGGCCCATCACAGCGTCACCACCGACCGCAGGACTCCACCGTCGTGCATCCGGGCGAACGCCTTCTCGACCTCGTCCAGCCCGATGGTCTCGGAGACGAAGGCGTCCAGGTCCAGGCGCCCCTGCTGGTAGAGGTCGACCAGCATCGGGAAGTCGCGGCTCGGGAGACAGTCGCCGTACCAGCTGCTCTTCAGCGCTCCCCCACGACCGAAGACGTCGAGCAGCGGAAGCTCCAGCGTCATGTCCGGTGTCGGGACTCCGACGAGCACCACGGTGCCCGCGAGGTCACGCATGTAGAACGCCTGCTTGTACGTCTCCGGCCGGCCGACCGCCTCGATGACCACGTCCGCGCCGAACCCACCCGTCAGGTTGCGGACCGCCTCGACCGGGTCCGCCGCCGAGGCATCGATCACGTGCGTCGCCCCCAGCCGCTGTGCCGACGCCAGCTTCCTCTCGTCGACGTCGATCGCGATGATCGCCGCCGCCCCCGCCAACCGGGCACCGGCGACCGCGGCAGAGCCGACACCCCCGCACCCGATGACGGCCACGCTGTCTCCACGACCGACCGCGCCGGTGTTGATGGCCGCGCCGATGCCGGCCATCACCCCGCAGCCCAGCAGGCCCACGGCGGCCGGCGACGCAGACGGGTCCACCTTCGTACACTGCCCGGCCGCGACCAGCGTCTTCTCCGCGAACGCACCGATACCCAGGGCCGGTGACAGGGGCGTGCCGTCCTCGAGCGTCATCGGCTGGGCGGCGTTGTGAGTGTTGAAGCAGTACCACGGCCGCCCCCGGCTGCACGCGCGGCACTGGCCGCAGACGGCACGCCAGTTGAGCACCACGAAGTCGCCCGCGCGGACCTCCGTCACGCCGGTGCCGACGGACTCGACCACACCGGCGGCCTCGTGGCCGAGCAGGAACGGGAACTCGTCGTTGATTCCGCCCTCGCGGTAGTGCAGGTCTGTGTGGCAGACCCCGCACGCGTGCACCTGCACGACTGCCTCTCCCGGGCCGGGCGTCGGGACCACGACCGGTTCGACGGTGACCGGCTCCCCCTTCGCCCGCGCCACGACGCCACGAACGAGCTGACTCATCACGCCTCCTGTTTCGTCATTTACAACACTAAGCACTATCTGGAACTATGCCGTTGGTGGTGCCGGTGCGTCAATGCACTCCGGACACACTGGCCAGATCGGCCCCGGTCGTCGCCCGAGCCCCCGAAACGGAGCCTGCGATGGATGACAGGCCCTGCAGCCCTGTTGCCGGGCTGGCGGACCGATGATCTCCACACGTCGGCTGCCGTGGGTCGACCCAGAACAGGTCATGGCCTGGGTTTCCGCGTACCAGCGGTGCTTCTGGTTGGACGGCGCAGCCGCCTCAACGTGGACGAGGCGGTACTCGTACGTTGGATGGCTCCATGACGAGGACCTGAGCCTCACCTACGACGCGCGCACAGGGGCCGTCAGAGCACACCAAGAAGGTCGACAACAAGTCGTGGGAACCGACATCTTCGCCGTCCTCGCCGAGAGCCTTGAACTCGACGCACACCCTCCCGAGGGCACCGCTGCGCAGTTCACCGGTGGCTGGGTGGGCTATCTGGGTTATGCCTGCCGAGAAGACCTCCCTGCGCGCACGGGCGCCGCGGAACCGACGCATGCAGTACTTCCCCGCTGGCGATGCCCGAGGCGACGGAAGGCTTCTGACCTGCAATTTGTGGAGCTGAGTGGACTCGAACCCCTGACCCCCTCGTTGCGAACTAACGGCAACCAGGTCACCATCGGCCAGTCACGCCTCAGCCACGTCGTCCACGGCCCGTCCAAAGGTCTCCCAGGGCGGGTGAGTTGCTGTACGAACTGCTGTACCTGGAGAGGTGAGGTCTGGCTTGTCGTCATCAGCTCGTTGAGTTGCAGGGGAACGAACGTCGAAGGAGGTAGGTGTCCATCACCCAGCCGCGGGCGTGGCGAACCTGTTCGCGCTTCTCCAGCACCGCTTCAAGCACCTGCCGCAGCGGTCCCGCCACAAGCGCCTCATCCGAAGTGCCAAGGTTCGCGCCCCACCAGACATCCCACTCCTCTGTCAGCGTGGCGCAGGAGAACTTTCCGTCGAGCATGACCACGATGTTGTCCCGGCCCTCCGCGACGGCCTCGTGCAGCCGCCTGCCGGTGGTGACGGTGACCGGCTCCCCGACCCGGTTGAGCACGAGCCGATGACGGGCTGCCAGCATCTGGATGCTGCTGATCCCCGGGACCACCTCGTAGTCGAACGCGACCTTACCGCGTTCGAGGATCATCTCGACCACCCGGATCGTGCTGTCGTAGAGCGCGGGGTCGCCCCAGATGAGGAAGCCGCCGGTTTCGTCCTCGCCGATCTGGTCGCGGATGACCTCCTCGTAGGCGGCGGCACGCGCATCGTGCCAGTCGACGACTGCCCGGCCGTACGCCGCGGGTGTCCTGTCGCGTGGCGGATCGGACACCTCGATGATCCTGAAGTCACCGCTGACGTGGCGCCGGCAGATCTCCTCTCGGACCGCGACGAGGTCGTCGACCCCGCGCTGCTTGTCGGCGACGATGAACGCGTCCACCTCGTTGAGTGCACGCACCGCCTCGACCGTCACCTGGTCGGCGCCGCCGGCGCCGATCCCGACCAGCAGCAGCCGGCGCATCAGCGACCGTCGTCCTCGAGATCACCCTCCACGTCGAGGTAGAGACGCTGCATGGCCGCCAGCGTCTTCTCGTCCGGTTCCGCCCACAGGCCACGGTCGGCCGCCTCGCTGAGACGCTCGATGATCCCGTGCAGGGCCCAGGGGTTGGCCCGTCGGAGGAACTCCTGGTTCTGCTCGTCGAGCGCGTAGGTGTGCGCCAGCGTGTCGTACATCCAGTCGGTGACAACACCGGCGGTGGCGTCGTATCCGAAGAGGTAGTCGACTGTTGCGGCGAGCTCGAAGGCGCCCTTGTAGCCGTGCCGGCGCATCGCCGCGATCCAGCGCGGATTCACGACGCGCGACCGAAAGACCCGTGCGGTCTCCTCGGTCAGCGAGCGGGTGCGGACGGCGTCCGGTGTGGTGGAGTCGCCGATGTACGCGCTCGGGGCCGTGCCGGTGAGCGCGCGCACCGCGGCGACCATGCCGCCGTGGTACTGGAAGTAGTCGTCGGAGTCGGCGATGTCGTGCTCGCGCGTGTCCGTGTTCTTCGCCGCGACGGCGATCCGCCGGTAGTTGGCGCGCATGTCGTCGGCGGCCGGAACCCCATCGAGGTCGCGGCCGTAGGCGAAGCCACCCCATGCGGTGTAGACCTCGGCGAGGTCCGCGTCGTCGCGCCAGGTGCCGGAGTCCATCAACGGCAGGATGCCAGCCCCGTAGGCGCCGGGCTTGGACCCGAAGATTCTGGTGGTCGCCTTGCGCGGGTCGCCGTGCTCGGCGAGGTCGCGGCGCGCATGCGCACGCACGTAGTTCCGGTCATCCGGCTCGTCGAGGTCGGCGACCATCCGTACGGCGTCGTCGAGCATCGCGATCACGTGCGGGAACGCGTCGCGGAAGAAGCCGGAGATCCGCACGGAGACGTCGATCCGCGGGCGCCCCAGCTCCTCGAGCGGCACGACGTGCAGGTCGGCCACCCGTCGCGAGGCCTCGTCCCAGGCCGGCCGGACGCCGAGCAGCGCGAGCACCTCGGCG
>DATABY010000099.1:0-18051 GCA_036259355.1 Nocardioidaceae bacterium | reverse complement strand
GCAGGGGGTCGACGTGGTCCAGCCGCTGCTGGCGCGGCTGTTCGGGATGGCCGAGCTGCGCTTCGAGGTGGCCGGCGGATCGGGCACCGAGGCGCCGTTGGCGTACCTGCGCCTACCCGAGGCGCACCGGTTGCGCGGCGTGCTGCTGGACCGCGACCTGCCCGACGCGGCGGGCCCGGCGGCCCCTCCGCCCCCGACCCAGCAGGAGTACGGCGATACTGCGCCGCCGCCGGCGGCGGCGCCCGCGGCCGCCCCCGCGCCGCAGCCCGAGCAGGAGATCGCGCGCGTGGACCCGACCTGGCTGGTGGTCGGCACCCTCCTCTCGAGCGAGTTCGTGGGCTCGGTGGTCTTCGCGCTGGTTGCCGTGGTGGCGTCGTTGGTGTCCGGCGAGGTCGTGGGCATGGCGTTCGTCCTCCCGGCCGCCGTGGGAGCCGGTTCGGTGCTGGTGCGCGGGATCGTGCACCAGTGGGGCTTCGTGCTGACCGACACCGGACGGGGTTGGCGGCTGCGCAGCGGGTTGTTCGACCTGCGTTCGCAGACCGTGCCGCTGGACCGCGTGCAGGGCGTCGCGCTGGTGGAGCCGGTGCTGTGGCGCCGGCTCGGCTGGGTGAAGGTGCAGGTCGACGTCGCGGGCTACTACGGTTCCTCCTCGTCCGGGGGCGGCCCCTCGGCGTCGACGTTGCTGCCGGTGGCCCCACGGCCCGTCGCGCTGGGCGTGCTGGCGCGCCTGCTCCCCGGCTGGCCGTCCACCGACGTCCCGCAGCGCCCGGTGCCGTCGACGGCGCGGTTCTTCCGGCCGGTCGGCTGGCGCTACCTCGGGGTCGGCCTCACCGACGAGGTCGTGGTCACCACACGCGGCTGGGTGAAGCGGCGCACCGACATCGTCCCGCACCGCAAGACCCAGTCGGTCCGCGTCCGGCAGGGACGGCTGCAACGTCGGCTCGGGCTGGTCGACGTGACCTTCCAGACCACGCCCGGCCCGGTCGATGCGGTCGCGAAGCACCGACCGCAGCACGAGTTGCCGGAGTGGGTGACCGATGAGCTTGACCGCGGTGCACGGGCGCGGGCAAGGACCATGACGGGGGGATGACAAGCGTGCCCTGCCTGGCCAGGGTCAGGTCAGGGCTTGCCCTCCATGACCAGCACCTCGCCGTGCGTGCCGTAGCCGAGGACATCGCGATGGTAGGCCGTGCCGTCGAACGTCACCATCATCCACCGGGTGCGGTTGCGCGACCCGGGCGCCGGGAACACCATCGGCCAGGGGATGTTCGAGGGGTGTGGGGCGTCCAGCGTCCCGACCTGGGTCATCGCGAGGTCGTAGACGGGGTACTGGTCGCGGACGTCCGGCGGCGAGTTGTCGCCGTTGCTGGCGAGCACGAACCACTTGCCGTCGACCTTCTGCAGGATGACGCCCTCGGTCTCGTTCTTGGTCGGGTCGGCGCCCACCAGCGACAGGTCGGTGAAGTCGCTGCCCGGCTCGCTGCGCGCGAGAGCGGGATAGAAGTCGAAGAACGCGCGTGCGTTGACGAACGCTACATACCACCGGTCACCGACCCTGGCCACGTGCGGGTCCCACTGGCCGACGGCCTCCGACGGCAGGGCGTCGACGGGCAGCTTGAGCGGCTGCGTCTCCAGCACGTGCACCCCGTGCAGCAGGTCGGTGGACAGTGGCGCCGTCGCGTAGTGCACGTCGACTCGCTCCCCGGTGAAGTCGCCCCAGGTGCTGGTGGCAACGATCCAGCGGTCGTTCTCCTCGTCCCGCACCAGATGACCCGCGTGGTCACCGTGCAGGGCCCCGGACCCGTCACGCGTGAAGAACAGCTTGGCCACCGGCTCGAGCTGGTTGTTGGACAGGTCGAGCGTCCAGACGCCCCAGTGGGCGGTCTCGAAGAACGCGAGCCCTCCGTGCGTCATCGTCAGGAACACCTTGCCGAACTTGATGTACGGCGATCCGTCCGCGTAGGTCACGACGTGCGGGTCGCGCAGGCCCGTCTGACCGAAGTAGCCCGCCTGCACACCGTCGAGTCGGATGGTGCCCGACGATGCGCGCGCGCCGAACCCATGGCGGTACTCCGCGAGGGCTGCCGGCTGTCGCAGATCGGTGCCGTCGTGGTCGGTAAGGGCCGCTGGAAGGTGTGCTCGCACCAGCGGCTCGAACCCCTCGCCCGCATCGATCAGCGCTCCGCAGGCCGTACCGGTCAACGAGAAGGCGACTCGGCAGGGGCCGGTGATGGGAGTGTCGACCGCCCCGAGCGTCTGGAGGTCGCCGTCGACCACCGCGTCGACGCCGGCCGCGCCGCTGGAGTGGCTGAACCAGGCCGCGACGTAGTTGGCGTCGTCCTTGACCAGACCGACGAAGACAGCGTCCTGCTCGCCGCCGGAGCCGGCGAAGGCAGCCACGTCGGCGACCACGGTCGAGTAGGGGGCGCCCTGATGAGTCTCGGAGCGGAAGAGAGTGAAGAACGGCTGGTCACCGCCCAACGAGACGGTGCCGTGGCGTCGGTCGATCTCGGCCGGATGGCTCTCCGGCGCGGGCGTGTGCTCCTCGTAGCCCCGCAGCCCCTTCGCCGAGTCGAAGCCATCCTTGAGGCTGATGAAGGCGTCCGGCAGCAGGTTGGTGACGCGGTGCTGCTCGACGACGGAGAACTTCAGGTCCATGGGGGTGTCGACGCGGGTACGCATCCAGCGGGTGATCATCCGGCAATCCTGCCGTAAGGCGCTTCTCGACCAAAGAGATGGCTCCCGGGCATGTCTCCCGGGGGTTCAGTACGAATGGCGCCTGGCCATGACTTCGGAGACGTGGGCCTCGTCGAACTCCTCGCCCAGCCATGCGAACAGGCCCCGCAACCGGCCCGGGCTCTGCGCGTAGTCGTCGTAGTGGATGTGGTAGGCGTCGTCGCCGAGCCTGTCGGCGAGAGCGAGCATGCGCTTCTCCGCCTCGGCGAGGATCCTCCGGGAGTCGGTGTCCCGCGCCCACCACTGGCTGACCGCGACGTCGTCGAGATTGCGCGTGTTGACCACGAAGCGGGCTCCCGGGAAGACCGCGCGGAGGAAGTCGACGTACTCGTGCAGATCCTCCTGCAGCCAGCGGACCTCTTTGAACCCGACCACGCGGGAGTCCCGCTCGGGGCGGATGACAGTGGTGAGCAGCAGGCGACGCAGCTCTCGCAGAGCCCTCGATTGCGGGTAGCCCCCGATACCGAACCACGGGCTCTGAGGGCTCTTCCACCTCGCGCCCTTCGTTGCGCTGCGTGCGGTTGCCGTGGCGTGGAACTTGTAGAGCTGGTACGCCACGCCGCCGTTCTCTCCGCGGATCAGGTAGCCGGGGATGGACGAGAGGATGCCCTGCAGGAGTGTCGAACCCGACCGGCCGTACGTCACGATGAACAGGAAACCGAGGTCCTCGCGAAGGCCGATGCGTAGCGAACGCGTGGTTTCCTTCAGCCGCGTGTTCTGCCGGCGCAGCTGCTCGACCTGCTGGAGGAGGTCGTCGCGCTGGTTCACCACCCGCCTGACCGGCGGCAAGAGGCGTACGGCAGCTCTGACCAAGCGTCGACGGCTCTCGCCTCGCTGCCGCCTCGGGGTGTCGCTCATGTGAGTCGCGGGTCGGTTCAGGGGTTCGGGACACGCGCGAAGACTGAGTAGGCGTTTCCCTTCGGGGTCTGACCCTCGTCGAGGATCTCCAAGCCGTACAAGCGGACCACCCTCGTCATGAACTCGCTCGAGAACAGCCACCACCACGGGCCGTACCTGGGCTGCCCCGCCTCCAGGTATTCGACGGAATCCTGCACGACGCCGGCCTTGAGCCCCTGCTCCGCGAGGTAATCCCCGATCACCCGCCGGTTCTCCGTCGACAGGACCGGAGCCAGGTAGGCATGGTCGGGACCGAACGACAAAGTTTCCGCAGGTCCGCGAATCTGGCTCGGCATGACCACACTGGACAGGAGCAGATACTTGCCGGTGACAGAGACCACGTTGCCCAGGAACTGGAACAGGTCTGGGACGTGGTACATCACACCGGCGCAGTGCACGAAGTCGAACGTCCCGAGCTGGGCAGGTGCGTCGGGGGCACAGATGTCGACGTGCAGGCCCTCGTAGCCTTCGACACCGCGCTCTGCGCAGCGCGCCTCGAACTTCTTCCACCAGTCGCTTCCGGGCGGGTGGATGTCGGCCATCACCCCGCGTGAGGCGCCTGCAAGGAGGGCCGGCGTCACCATCTCGCCGGTCGTTCCCCACAAGCCACCGATGTCTACGAACGACAGTCCGGCGACGTGGTTCTTGATCAGGTTGAGCTTCTTGAGGCGTCGAGGCTGTTCCATGAACCTCCGTCCCAGATGTCTGCAGCGATGATCAGGGTAGTGCAGTGACGAGTTGGGTCCCCACGCACCTTGAGCCCGACCCTTGGCGGGCGAACCGATGCCATGTGCTCGGCTTGGCTAAGGTTTGGGTCGGCGGCGCGGCCGCAGGCTGGTTCGGTGACTCCGCCGCACGGACGGCAATCGACGCGAACGAGGGGATGGCGACGTGGGAGCCGTTGGTCGGTTGGTCCGGACGCTCCGACAGCGGTTGCGCCGTGACCGCGGCCCAACTCCTCGAGAGCGAGAGACGTCGAGCGACGCGCGACCACGACACCCGGGAAAGCCACGGGAGGTCGTGCAGGAGAGAACGAATCTGGGTCCGATCATGGACGCAGCCGTCGCCAGGACCAAGGCACGGATGCAGCCTCAGGGCATCGACGCCGACTACGACCTTGCCTACGAGCACTTCGACGTCACGCATTTCCTGCTTCAGGCACGTGCGCTCCTGTCGAACGACCGGGTCGACCCGCTCCGGCTCTACCTGAGGAACGGCGCCGAGGCGACCCTCAGCCCCGAGATCAACTTCAGCATGCAGGCCTACCTCGCGCGTTACCCGGAGAAGGCGGGGGGTCCCGAGCAGAGCCCCTACCTGGAATGGCTGAAGCGAGGCCAAGCGGCGGGCGAGATCGCCGACCCAGCGCCGGGGCCCGAGAAGATGGCTCCCGTCCTAGGGATGGATGCGGCGGCGCTCGTCGAGTTACTCGCCGCCACCCGCTCAGGCCTCCAGGAGCGGCTGCGGACAGGAACCCTCGGCGAGATGTTCGCCCGAGCCGCCGAGGTCGAGCCGCTGATCGGAGACGCCTGGACCGAGACCACGCGTCCGACCATTCCGCCGCTGTTCTCGGTCAACACGGTTGACCAGGTCGCCGCCATGCACGCCTGCCAACGGGCGGCGGGTTTTGGTACGGCACGGGTCGTGCTGGTGGCCACCGAACCGCGCTGGGGAGGGGGACGCAGGGTCGAGGGACACATTGCCCACGCCCTGAGCAGTCACCTCGATCCCCACGACATCGTGGTGATCTACACCGACAAGAGCGGGACGGCGCCTCCTGACCGCTTCCCCACAGGCGTCCGGGAGATCGACCTCGCCGGCGAGGTCGATGGCATGGATCCGCTCGCCGCCCAGCGGATGCTCGTCGAGCTGATCCGCTCGTTCCACGCCGACGCCGTTGTCAACATCAACTCGGGATTGCTCTACGACGGAATGACGACGTACGGGAAGGCGTTAGCGGCGTCTGAGCGCCTCTTTCTGCTGCTGCTCTGCAACGAGCAGCTGGCCATGGGGAACTGGCTGGGCCGTCCGCTGCGGTACTTCTACCGTTGCTTCGACCTCGTCGAGGGCGTGATCACGGACAGCGCCTGGCTCGAGAACTGGCTGCAGGACAGGCACCAGCTCGGGGCGGAGCAGGCAGCCCGGATCCACGTCTTCCGTGCCCCGGTGGACCCGCGGGTACCCGTCGTGTCGCCCCCGACACCGGATCCGTCCCGGCGCCCCCAGATTTTCTGGGCCGGCCGGTGGGACCGGCAGAAGCGCATCGACATCGCGTTCGAGGTTGCGCGGCGCATGCCCGACGTGGATTTCCGGATGTGGGGAGAGTCCGTGCTCACCCGCGGCCACGTCGGTGAGGCGCCCGACAACGTCTCGTTGGAGGGCGCCTACGCGCACATCTGCGATCTCGAGCTCTCCCAGGCTGACGTGTGGCTGTACACCTCCGCGTGGGACGGGGTTCCGAGCCAGCTGCTCGAGGTGGGGATGACCGGCATCCCGATCGTGGGCAGTCTTGTGGGCGGCACCGGGGAGGTGCTCGGCGAAGACGACGCCTGGCCGGTGGCCGACCTGGAAAACCCTGAAGCTTACGAGCGGGCGATCCGCGACGTGCTGGCCGACCAGACCAGGGCACGCCGGCGGTCGCAAGCGCTTCGCGACCGGCTGCTCCGGGAACGCACCGAGGCCGCGTACAGCGAGCACGTCGCCGGCCTGTTGCTCCGCAGCGCCGAACGCGAGGAAAAAGAGGGTGAAGCCGGATGAGTACCGACCTCACCGTGATCGTGACCGCCCACGACGAGACGGCGGTCTGCGGTCCGACGATGCGCGCCGCCGATCTCGCGGTCGAGGCGGCTCGAGGGCGCGGACTCACCGTCCAGACCGTCATCGGGCTCGACGCGCCAACGGAGGCTACCTCGACGTACTTCCGCCAGCCGCACTTCGACCACTGGGAGCGGCGGGTCCTGCACGAGCGCGAGCTCGGCCGGGTTCGCAACGCGCTCGTCCCCGAGTGCGACGGTCGCTACATCGCCTTCCTGGACGCCGACGACCTGTTCAGCGAGAACTGGCTGGCCGAGGGTGTCGTAGCACTCGATGCGGCGGCGGAGCGCGGCGAGCACGCCATCGCCCACCCGGAGCTCAACGTGGTCTTCGACGGTGCGAAGACGATGTGGCTCAACATCGACCAGAGCTCGCGGCTGTTCACGCCGCACTACCTCTACTTCCGCCACTACTACGACTCGTTGTGCATGGCGCCGCGTGAGGCGCATCTGGAGATTCCGTATGTGACCCGCGACGTCCCCAACGGCCTGTCCTACCAGGACTTCCAGTTCACCATCGAGAGCCTCGCGGCAGGCTGGCGGCACGTGGTGGTGACGGACACGATCATCTTCAAACGCCGCCGTGACGTCTCGCTCGTCACCGAGAGCAACATTCGCAAGTCGCTCGTCCGGGCGCTGCCGGCGATGGCCATCGACCGCGTTCGCGACCTCGGCTCTACGCGCCGGTAGAGGTCAACGGGCCCTCGCCTCGCGCTCGACCAGCGCGCGCAACGGAGCGTGCAACTGCTCCGGGAGATCGGTGAGCGCGAGGAAGTGGTCGAGGCGGGCGGGGTCGAGAAACTGCTCGGCTGTGGTGTTTCTTGTCTTGCGCGGCATCAGGAACAGCCGGCCGCTCGCGTCGCCCATGAACTCCTGTGCCACCCGTCTGTTGCCCTCGTCCCACCGGGCCATGAACTCGTCCAGGAACGAGTCGGGCAGCGTGAGGGTCGGACCCGTCGAGGCTCTGGCCAGTCGCCTGACCAGCCTCCGGTTGTAGATCAGTCCCGGCTTTGCACCCTCGTGCTGGATCCGGTAGAGGTTCAACAGACGAAGGAACTCCACGCTCTCGGCGTCCAGGCTCTCGTTCTGAAGCTTGACCTGATGCCACTCGTCGGCACGGGCGTCGATGCCCGCGGCATCGAGGAAGTCCTGGTAGAGCGACCCGTCGACGAAGCTGTCGCGCTCGTAGCGGCGTACGACGAACTCGGCGGGGCGCAACAGCCGCTCGTGCCTGCGCAGGCGGGCGTGGTAGTCATAGAGCCGCGACTTGTCCTGTTGCGCGTGCTCAGCAAGCCGAACGGACAGCCCGACTTTGACCCCCTGCTGGTAGCGACTCACCATGTGGTCGTCCTGGCGGCGCAGGTAGGCGACCAGCCGCAGGTTTTCGGCGATCCTGTTCATGAAGCGGCCCAGTCGGCGCAACGCCGGGTCGGAGAGGTGGAACAGGATCTCATCGGAGAAGAGCACCCGGGACAGGCCGGAACTCTCGATCTCCGAGAACAAGCGGCGCCGGAAGGCCTTGCGAAACCTCGCGGGGTCGGACTGCTTCTCTCGGTACCACCCGGGAGACTTCACGAGCTCTGAGTCGGACTTGACGAAGAACCCCAACCGGCCGTGCCGCGCCGGCCCGGGGGTCGTGGGATAGAGGTGGCCCAACTCGGCCAGTCGCTCGCGGTTGTCGCGGAGGAACGCCTGCAGCGAGGAGGTGCCAGTCTTGCCCGAGCCGATATGCAAGACGACGTCCAGCGGCCGGCTCAGTGGTGGTTTCGTAGGCAACGGCGTTGCTCTCCTGCCGGGTGGGTCAGCGGGCCTTCGCCTCGCAATCAGTCGTGTCCCTGAGGCTACCTCTCACCTCGGTGCCTCTTGCCGTGCGGACACACCGGCAGGGCAGCCTTCCTGGCTCGGCGCCTGCGGAGGTTATCGTAGGCACGTTCTTCCGCCGAACCGAGAGAGCTCAGATGACGAACGTCCTGATCACGGGTGGCGCAGGCTTCATCGGCCGGCACCTGGCTGACTACCTCACCGGGCGGGGCGACGTCGCCGTCACCGTGATCGACAACGAGTCGCTCGGCGACCGCAGGCATCTCGACCTCGACAAGGTCCGATTCATCGCGGGCGACCTGCGCAACCGGGACGAGCTGCGCTCGGCAGTGGAGGGCCAGGACGTGGTGGTCCACCTGGCAGCCGACACCCGGGTCATCGAGAGCATCGCCGACCCCGCGTACAACTTCGGTTCCAACGTCATCGGCAGCTTCAACCTCCTCGAGCTCTGTCGTGAGGTCGGCGTGAACCGCATCGTCGCCGCCTCCACCGGCGGCGCGATCCTGGGCGATGTCGAGCCGCCGGTCCACGAGGAGATGGCACCGCAACCGACGTCGCCGTACGGCGCCTCGAAGCTGATGCTGGAGGGCTACCTGAGCGCGTACGCGAGCTCGTACGGCATGAGCACCTGTGCGCTGCGCTTCTCCAACATCTACGGTCCGCGCTCCTTCCACAAGGGCTCCGTGGTCGCGCACTTCTACAAGCAGATCCTCGCCGGCGAGAAGCTTGTCGTTTACGGCGACGGCAGCCAGACCCGCGACTACCTCTACGTCCGTGACCTCGTCGAGGGCATCTGGACGGCCGTGGAGAGCCCCGCACAGGGTGCGTACCAGCTGGGCAGCGGGACGGGAACCACGATCAACCAGCTCTTGGAGCACATGCGCACCGTGACCGGGCTCGACCTCGAAGTGGTGTACCAGGACTTCCGCGCGGGAGAGGTGCGCGACACGTGGTGCCAGATCGACAAGGCCCGTGCGGGCTTTGGGTTCGGCCCGAGCACGACGCTGGAGGACGGGCTTCGCGCCACCTGGGACTGGTTCACGGCCCAGCCACGCCGCTGAGGGCCCCAGTGGTCGAGGTGGTGCAACTCTAGGTCGGCCTCCTTGTCAGGGCGCATGAGCGGCACGCTCAGTGACCTCGTGGAGCCTCGCCACCCGCGGGATGTGGAGCTCCTTCGCCGCAGCCTCGATGTTCGCGAACGTGAAGGAGAAGACGTTGATGGCGTACAGCTGGTAGCCGTGCCCGGACAGGTGCTTCACGGCGGCGTGCTCGCCGAGCGCCAGCATGTCGGGCCGGTGGATCTCGATGCACACGACGTCAGGGCGGTACTTGTCCAGGTCGAAGGCGAGGATGGCTTCGGTGTCGTACCCTTCGATGTCCACCGTCAGGTAGTTGACCCGGACTCCTTCGGGTACATGACGTTCGAACACACCGTTGAGGTTCAGCGCCGGAACGATCTCCTCGCCGACGACCTCTTTGCTCTCGCGCATGTCCTCTGCGCGCTCCTTCATGACCGTGTTGGCGAGTCCGCCGCGGAACTTGTAGAGGGTGACGGAGTCCTTCTCGTTGTGGATGGCCGCACGCACGTTGATCGCGTGCGGGCGGAACCGCTGGAAGGCGCGGAAGCCTTGCAGCATCGGCTCGACCGTGACGCCCTGCCATCCCTTCATGTGCAGCATGGCGGTGTTCGAGTGGCGCAGGGGATGGTGTGCCCCGATGTCGACGTAGAATCCGGACCCGACGTTGCGGAGGAGGTTCTGTGCGGTGATGTCTTCCCCGAACTGGGAGTAGCTCAGTCTGTGCACGGTCCATCCTAATCAATTCGGCAGCACAGATCCGTCAGCCTATGCGAGATATGCGGCCGGACCCAGGCAGGCGCGCGGTCCTCGACTGACCGACCCGGCTCAGCCCAAGCGATGCCTCTCGCGCCCGGCTGTGCCATCGTCGGCTCGGGCCCGTCGCGACGTTAGGGTAAGCAGAACATGTGCCACCGAGGGTTTTCCAGCGGGCCGCAGGCCGGCTTCGACGCGGGGCGGCAGTCCCGAGTCAGGAATGAGTGGAGGACGAACGACTAGCCGACGCCCTGGGCAGGGGAAGGGTCTGGGCGGCCGGACACCCCACGTTGTGCAGCAAGGAGAAGGACCACGTGTCAGCCACGAGTCGGGAGCTTCTGCTCGCGAAGGTGGGTCGCAGACTGCGGCGTGCAGCCGGGCGCCTACGCCCAGATTCGGTCCGCTCCGCATCTGCCGCCGCCGACGCGGCTCAGGCCGAATCACGCCCTGCCGCTGCGGTTTTCCCAGAGGTGGTAGAAGAACGCACGAACGTCGGTCCCGAGATGGACTCGCTCGTCACGCGTGCGAAGCGGAACCAACAGCCGCTCGGCGTCGACCCGGACTACGACCTGCTCCGGCAGAACTTCGACCACTGGACCTTCATGCTTCAGGTCCCGGCGCTACTCGAGCAGCCGAACAACGACCCGATGCGGCTCTTTCTGCGCAACGGTGCCGACGCGGCAAACAGCCCGAACTACAACTTTGCAATGTGGAGCTACCTGGACCGCTACCCCGAGAAGAGGTACGGCCCGGAACGCAGCCCCTATCTGGACTGGATCAAGCGCGGCCGAGCCGCCGGCGAGATCGCGGACCCCGCGTCGGGCATCGAGGAGATCTCGGAGGTGCTCGGGCTGGAACCCGGCCAGGTCGTCGACGAGCTCGTCACGACCCGGACCGACATGATGGAGCGGCTGCGGACCGGCAAGCTGGGGGAGATGTTCGCCAAGGCGGCCGAGATTGAACCGCTCATCGGCTCGGTGTGGGGCGAGGCGACCCGGACAAGGATGGTCCCGGTGGGGGGCAAGTTCATCGCCGGCCAGGTCATGGCCATTCACGCCTGTCAGGAGAAGGCTGGTTTCCGGCGCGCGCGGCTCGTGCTGGTGATCGACAAGCCGCGCGGCGGCGGTGGCCGTCGGCTGGAAGGTCACATCGCGCACGCCCTTGCCGCAACTATCCCCCCCGACGACATCGTTGTCATCTACACCGACGAGGGCGGGACTGCCCCGCAGGGGAGCTTTCCTGCGGGCGTACGGGAGATCGACTTCGCTGCCGCCGCCGAAGGACTGCCCGAGGAGCACCCACAGCAGGCACTGGTGTCACTCCTGCGTTCCTTCCATGCGGACGCGATCCTCAACATCAACTCGTCGGTCTTCTACGGACTCTTGGCGGCGTACGGAAAGGCGCTGGCGGTCTCGGAGCGGATCTTCCTGTGCTTCGAGTGCAATGAGCAGCGGCCGCAGGGGAACTGGCAGGGCTGGAGCCTGAAGTGGTTCTACGCCGGCTTCGACGTTGCCGCCGGTTTCGTCACCGACAGCGACTACATGCGTGACCAGCTGGTCGACATGTACCAGCTCAGCGAAGCCGATCGCGAGCGGATCCACGTTTTCCGGGCACCGGTGCAGCCCGCACTCGACGTGGCAGCCCCCGTGGAGGCGGAGCCGGCGCGTCGCCCGGTCGTCTACTGGGCAGGCCGGTCGGATCGGCAGATGCGCGTGGACGTCGCGTTGGAGGTTGCGCGACGGATGCCCGACGTCGACTTCCGATTCTGGGGAGCACCGGGCCTCCGGGGTGGGCGGCTCGGTCCGATGCCCGCGAACGTCCAGCGCGAGGGAGCTCTCGGCCACATCGGCGAGCTCGACCTCTCACACGCCGACGCCTGGTTGTACACCGCGGCCTGGGACGGAGTCCCGAACCTTCTCCTCGAGGTCGCGATGACCGAAGTGCCGATCGTCGGCAGTCTGGTCGGTGGCGTGGGCGAGGTGCTCTCGGACGAGGACTCCTGGCCGGTCGCCGACTGGCAGGACTCCAAGGCGTACGAGAAGGCGCTCCGAGAGATCTTCGCGGACCCCGTGGAGGCCCGCCGTCGCGCTCACGCGCTTCGGGAGCGGCTAGAGCGCGACCGCAGCCAGCGCCCTTATCGCGAGCTCGCTGCCAGTCTGCTGTTGAAAGAACGCGACTCCGCGGAGGATCAGCGATGACCGATCTAACCTTGATCGTGACCGCGCACGACGAGACCGTCGTGTGTGGCCCGACAATGCGTTCGGCGGACGTTGCGGTCGAGGCCGCACGCCACCGCGGCTACACGGTGCAGCCGATCATCGCGTTGGACGCCCCCACGGAGGCGACCATGGCGTATTTCCACCAGCCGCGTTTCGACCACTGGGAGCGTCGGATCATGCACGAGGGCGACCTCGGGCGGGTGCGTAATGCGCTGGTGCCCGACACGGACGGGGAGTACATCGCCTTCTTGGATGCCGATGACCTTTTCAGCGAGAACTGGCTTGCTGACGCGGTAGCGACGGTCAAAGCGGGAGACGAGCGCGGGGAGAAGCTCATCGCGCACCCCGAGCTGAACGTCCTGTTCGACCGCAACGAGATGGTCACCCGCAACATCGACCAGGATTCGCCGCTCTTCACGCCCTACTACTTCTACGCGCGAAACTACTACGACTCCCTGTGCGTTGCGCCGCGTGATGCCCACGTGGCGGTGCCCTATGCCGGTCGAGACATCGCCAACGGCCTCTCGTTCCAGGACTTCAAGTTCAGCATCGAGACGATGTCGCGCGGCTGGAAGCACGTCGTCGTCAAGGACACCATCATCTTCAAGCGGCGCCGGGACTCCTCGCTTGTGACGGAGAGCAAGGACCGCAGGTCGATCGTATGGTCGCTGCCGGAGATGGCGATTGACCGTGTGCGCCTGCTGGACGGGAAGTGCCGAAGCGTGACCACCGACAACGTGAAACAGGGATGACGAGGTGGCAAGACATCCACGCGACCGGACCCTGGTCCTACACATCGGCATCCACAAGACGGCGACGACGTTTCTGCAAAACGTCCTGAGCTCGCGCCGCTACGACCTGCTGCGCGAAGGAGTCCTCTATCCCGCAGCCGGTACGGCGGACGGTATCGACACAAGAACGCGGGAGGGAGCGCAGTCGGGGCACATCCTCTTCACCCGGTTCGGGCCTCGCCGGCCCCGTGTCCTCGCCGATCTGTACAAGGAGTTGCCTGACAGCGCCTCGACGGTGCTGCTTTCGTCGGAGAACTTTTCGCTCCCCCGCCCGACGTCGGTAGCGCAGTACCTCAATGGGCTCAGCGAGTTCGGCACTGTCAAGGTTGTGCTGGTGCTGAGGCGACAGGACGAGTGGATCGAGAGCTGGTACAAGCAGACCGTAGACCAGTACGGCAACTTCGAGACGCGGTCATTCGACGAGTTCCTGGAGCTGGAGGGGCCGTCGCTACTCGACTTCCACGCGAGGTTCACGCCGTGGCGGGACTTGGTTGGTCCGGAAAACTTCCATGTTCTGTCCTATGACGACCTGGACGGGGCGTCGATCTGCCGCCGGATCCTCGAGGTCGCCGGGGTCGGTGGCCCTCTACTCGACGACGCAACATCCATTCCCGTACCGCGGTACGACAGCGTCCGATCGATCGACACGCTCGGGCTGCGCATCCTCAACTCGTATCGACTGAAGAGTCGCGACGCTCGGATCGCGGCCGCCAAGTCGATCTATTCCGCGGCGCCGGTATCGGATATCGAGCTCATGACGCCTGAGGTGCGGGCCGGGATTCAGGCCTTCTGTGCCCCGATAAACCAGCGCATTGAGGCCGAGTGGTGCACGGAGCCTGTACCGGGCTTCAGGTTCGGGTCTGCGCCGAGGGCGGCGTCGGCATCCTCTAGCCCGCCGACAGGTCCGGAGGTCGTGGACTACATCGACCAAGTGATCTCACTGTGTGAAGAGGCACGGGAACGGGCCGAATCAGCAGAGGGTGGCGACGGCGGAGACGGGGGATCGGCTGCATGAGCGCATCGCTCGACCAGCGCTCGCGGCCTTCCGCCTCAGGAGTGCTGGCCGGTGTCGCCGTTTACACCATGTTCAGCGGGGACCCCACACAACTGCTTCAGTGGTGCAACTTCCATCTGAACGCGGGGGCTGACCGGCTCTACGTCATGTTGGATCGCCCGAGTCCCGAGCTTCTGCAGTTGCTCCCGGATACCCCGGACATCCATTGGCACGCCGTCGATCAGGAGACGTGGAGCGCGGTCTATCCTCCCGCGAGCCGGAATGTAGAACGAAAGCAGGTCGACGGCTTTCGCCAGATGGCGCGACTGGCCGTAAGTCATGGGCACGAATACCTGGCCTTCGTGGACGCCGACGAGCTGATCATGCTCTACGAGCCTTTTTCCGACATCGCCGCCCGGTTCCCCGAGGCGCCTGTGTTCAGGCTGAAGGTCAGGGAGATGTGGTACGACGACTCCACGTCTCCCACGGAACCATTCGCCGCCACGTTGGCGTTGAGTAGGCCGACGGCCAGGCGAGTGGACTGGAACCGGGCTTTCGGGTGGCGGGCTCAGTTTCTCCGCAACGGCCTGTTGGGGCATGACGCCGGTAAGTCCATCTACCGGCTTCCCTTGGCTGCCGGTGAACTCTCTGTGCACACTGCGCTCTCACCACCGGTTGTCGCGAAGACGGCAAAGGTGCCCAGTGCCAGCGGTGGCCTCCTGCACTACGACTGCGGCAGCGTGGCGACGTGGAACATGAAATGGAGTTCGCGCCTTGCGGGCAGCACCGTAGCGACGGGCAAGGTGGCCCCGCAACGCTGGGCGCTGCAGCGCCTGTTCTCACACGAGTTGCGCCAGCCACCCGAGGTGCAGGAGACCTTCTTCCGGGACTTCTTCTCCCTCGACCAAGAGGCGCAGAATCTGCTCGACGCGGAAGGGATCCTCGAGCGGCTGGATGTCCGCGAGACTACCTCCGGCCCGCTACCTCTCGGCTCGGCTTCGACGCGTCCTGCTGCAACGGCGCTGACTCGGCTTCCAGACCCCCACGACCGAGTCGACTTCCAGTTCGCGTTCGTATGTGACAAGAGATTTGTGAAGCCGACCTTCGCCACGATGACTTCGGTGCTGGCGCAGGTGGGCGACAAGGGGAGCGTGCGGTTCGTCGTGCTCGGGGATGGGCTCGATGCCACCGACTTCACGCGCCTGCGTGCGCTGGAGCACACCCCGTACGACGTCCAGGTAGTCGTTCACGACATCACTGCTGACCTCGATCAGGACGTGGGGACCGAGGACGCGAAGCGCGCCACGTTCGGACGCATCTATCTCATCGACTATCTGCCGGAGCAGAGGACCGTCTACCTCGACGGGGACGTGCTGGCCACCCGTGACTTCACGGAGCTGTTCGCGCTGGATCTCGGCACGGCCTGCCTCGCGGGAGTGTCGGACAGCGCCGCGCTGCGAATCGTTGCGAACCCGACCCGGGTGCCGATCGAGCAGCGCAACCGGCTCGTAGGGATCACGAACGGAGAGCCTCTCGAGTACCTGAACGGGGGCGTGCTCATCTTCGACCTGGACAACCCCGACTTTCGCGCTCTGGCGCTTCAGGCGAGGGCGCTCGTAGTCATGCAAGGACCTGCTCTGAAACAGAGGGACCAGGACGCGCTCAACCTGGTCTTCTCCGGGAGGAAGTACCGACTGGAGAGCAAGTACAACTACATGACACAGTTCTATGCCTCCGACCGGTGCCTCGACGGTGACCTGGTGCGGCTCAAGTACGACGCGGCCGACGCCAGCCTGATCCACTTCTCGGGAAAGACCAAGCCCTGGGAGTCACCGACCGACGAGTTCTACAACGGCCTGTACCGGCGCCTCGTGGCGGCCGCCGAGGAGCAGGTGGGCGTCAGTTGCGAGTTCTATTTCTCCAAGCCGGCGCCGCCGGCACGGCATCACTGGCCGGTCCAGCGGTGGGTGGAGACCCTGGGGTCAGCGCCGAGACCTCCTGCTCCTCCCAAGCCGTCCACCGATATCGCGATCGTCGATCTGTGCGATGAGGGCGCCTACCTGAAGCTCTCCTCCAAGATGTATGAACTCGTGCGTGCGGGCGACCTGAGGCTGGTCGCGTACGCGCGGGGAGAGACGCTGTTCGAGGTTCCGCTCGAACGCCTCAGTCCCCAGCAGAGCCACCTCTCCGAGCGTGTGACGCCGGCATTACGCACTTTGCCCTTTGACCTGGCCACGATGTTGGCAGATTGCGATGGGGTGGCTCGGCACGTTGAGTTCGCTGTCGCTAGCCGTGTTTCCGACACGCACGTACGTTTCGAACGCTGGATCGGCGTCATCGACGTATTGGCTGCGGGGACCGTCGCCACCTCTGACCTTCTCCACGAGGCCGGCATCGACGGTGCGCTTGAGGCGGTCTCCGACGGCTGGCTCACGGGATGGGTCCGGCCACACGCAGAAGCGCCAGAGGTGGCGATCTCGCTCTATATCGACGGTGAACTGGCGGCGCAGCGGCTCGCAAGACCAACGAAGAAGGATCCCAGCGAGGAGGGTCACACTCGGGCCTTCAGATTCAATGTCGCGAACCTCATCCAACTCGGCTACGGACAAGGCGGTGACGTCTCGGTTGGTGTCTCGGCGACGACTATCCCGCTACGGGGATCTCCCTTGCGAATCTCCGACGCCGGGCGGGAGCTGCGCTTTGACGCGGCGCGCGACACGTGGGTCCAGCCGCCGAGAGAGCCGAATGCCGGTCGACTGCGAGTTCGTCGTGGATTGAGGAGGGCAGTCGTCCGAATCCGCGATCGAGTCCGGCCCAAGATCGAGGGTTCGCTCCCTCAGCGCCGATAGGGCTGGAGGGTCAGGCAGGACGCCGCAGCCGTCCGGCGCCCAGTACGGTTGTGGCCATGACGCCAATCCGGCTGAAGACGGTGTACGACGCGACACGCACCGATCCAACTGGACTCCTCGCCGCACAGTTGCGCCTCCACGTCGCGTCGTGGCGTGCGCACGTGCGCAGTGCCTCTGGACTGACGGTGACGTCTGTCGGGCAGCCATCACGTGACGTCGTTGAGTTCCTGAGCGCTGCTGGCGCCGACCTGGAAGTATGGCCCAGACCGCACGACTTGGCGTCCAGATCCCCGACCTACAACAAACATCTCGCCGCTCCGGAGGTCGACTCCGAGCGTGTCTTTCTCGCTGACAACGACACTGTCTACGTGGCAGACATCGCTCCGCTCGCCGACGTTCCGGTGCAGACCACGGCAGCAGCGTTGGCCGACAACCGGCGGATCGCACCGGAGATATGGGAGAGGTTGCGGGCCGAGGCGAACATCAAAACTCTGCCGCTGGACTGGATCCCGTGGAAGGAGCGTGTGCTCGCCAGGCGGCAGGGACGATCTCCCGTATGGGAGCGCTACGCCTACTTCAACAGCGGTGCCATCCTCTTCCCAGTCGGTGAAGACTACTGGCGCCTGTGGGAGGCTGAGACACGGCGGCTGTCTGCGTATCTTGAGGCCCAAGGGCTGGATGACCGCGAGGACGTCGGATCGGACCAGCTGTCCCTGACGTCGGCCGCCGCAGAGCACGGCGATTGGCAACTACTCCCTGCGGGCTTCAACGTACGCCCCTTCCACTTCCAGATCCCGGATGTCGCTCTGGACGAGGTGAACCACCTGCACATGGTGGCAACCGGTCGGACGCTGCGGAACATGCCAGCCGGAGAAACTGGGTCGCTAACGGCATTCCTCCGGCGGTACTGGGAGCGGATGGTGTTCGCCAACGTCACGCCGGACAAGAAGCCGCTGGCCGCGTTACTGCTGGACAAGATGATCGCAATCGTGGCCGACTTCGACCTGGACCAGGTTCGAGACCCAGCCCCTGGAGAGACAGCAATGGGGTCCTTCAGGTGACCAGCTGACGCCTCGCTCTCGTGAGGCCGCCCACCCTCCAG
>DATABY010000098.1:0-16051 GCA_036259355.1 Nocardioidaceae bacterium | reverse complement strand
CGCCGGAGAACAGCATCGAGGTGGGGTCGCTGACCAGCACCCGCCGGCGTACGACCTCGCGCGGCAGCGAGTCCAGGCGCACTCCGGCCAGGGTGACCGACCCCTCGGTGTAGCGGCCGAGCCGGTCGGCGATCGCGGCCGACAGCGCCGGCTCCGAGCTGACGATCGCGGTGCACCGCCCAGGGGCGATCACGGCGCCGCTGTCGTGGTCGACCAGCGCGCCGGCACCCGGCTCCGCCGCCGGTTGAGCGGGATCGGTGATCTCACTACGCAGGTTGAGCACCCGGCAGACCCGCCCGGCCGCGACGAGCGCGCGGATGTACTTGTTGGCGAACTCGGTGGCCGTGCGCAGCGGCAGCATCAGGAACGCCGCGTAGCCGTAGAACGCGACCAGCTCACCGCCGCTGATCTGCCCCTGGACGGCGAAGCGCGCGCCCAGCCACACCACGCTCACCACGAACACGCCCGGCAGCAGCACCTGCAGCGCGTCGAGCACCGACTGCAGGCGGCCCACCTCGACACCGGCCCGGCGCACCTGTTGCGACTCGCGCACGTAGCGACGGTGGAAGACGTCCTCACCGCCGATGCCGCGCAGTACGCGCAGCCCCGCCACGATGTCCCCGGCCAGCGTGTTCAGCTCGCCCGTCTGGTCGCGGTGCGCGAGGTTGCGGTGCTGCAGCGGCCGCAGCAGCGGGCCGACGGCCACCAGCAGCAGGGGTACGCCGAGCAGCACCACCAGACCCAACGTCACCGACGTGTTCAGCAGCACGACGGCCACCACCAGGAACGACACGATCGCGCCGGCGACCCGGCCGAGCACGTCGAACGTGTTGCCGATGTGGGCGAGGTCGGTGGCCCCGATGCTGACGACCTCGCCCGTCGCGATCCGGTGCGGCAGCGTCGCGCCGAGCTCGGTGGTCTTGCGGGCCACCAGCTGCACGCTGCGGTAGGCCGCGATCAGCCAGTTGGTGACGGCGAACCGGTGCCGCAGGATCCCCGCGGCCGCCTGCACGGCTCCCAGCACCAGCAGCACTCCCGCCCAGTACAGCAGGGCGTCGGTGTCGCGTGCCGCCACCCCCGCGTCGATGGCGCGGCCGATCACCGCGGGCATCAGGGCCTGGGCCACCATCCAGACGACGCCGAACACCACGCTGCCCGCGAGCGTCACCGACTGCCCGCGCGCCACCCACCACAGGTAGCGGGACGGCGAGCGGGAGTCGGCGGTCCCGGGATGGGACAGGGGCAGCTCACGCATGGCGCGACAACGCTACGCAGCGCCCGGGCCTGCGGCCATCGAATATCGCGTTCCCGGGGCTCTCGCCGGCCGTTCAGACGGCGTTACCCCGGTCGCTGCGGACGCGCCATCTGCCTCGGCTGCAGTGGGTGCGTGGAGCTGACCCGTCGAGCACGCACAGGGCTGTACCCGCCGCTGGTCGTCGCGCACCGTGGCGCCAGCGGCTACCGCCCGGAGCACACCCTCGCGGCCTACCGGCTCGCGATCCGGATGGGTGCGGACTACATCGAGCCGGACCTGGTCCCGACGAAGGACGGCGTCCTCGTCGCCAGGCACGAGAACGAGATCTCCGGCACCACCGACGTCGCGTCACGTCCGGAGCTCGCCGAGCGCAGGACGACGAAGACCATCGACGGCCGGCCGGTCACCGGCTGGTTCACCGAGGATCTCACGCTGGCTGAGCTCAAGACGCTGCGCGCGAAGGAGCGGCTGCCGTGCGTACGTCCCGCCAACACCCGCTACGACGACCGGTTCGACGTGCCGACGCTCGACGAGGTCCTCGAGCTGGTCGCCCGCGAGAGCCGTCGACGCGGGGAGGTCGTCGGCGTCTATCCCGAGACCAAGCACCCGACCTACTTCGACTCCGTGGGGCTCTCCCTGGAGGAGCCGCTCGCCCGGGCCCTGCGCGCGCACGGACTGGACCGGCCCAACGCGCGGGTGTTCGTGCAGTCGTTCGAGACCCAGAACCTGCGTCAGCTTGACGAGATGGTGCGGGTGCCGTTGGTGCAGCTCATCGGGGGGTCCGGCGCGCCGTACGACTTCGTCGCAGCGGGTGACCCGCGCAGCTACGACGACCTCGTCACACCTGCTGGGCTGCGAGAGATCTCGACCTACGCCGAAGCGGTCGGGCCGGACAAGCACCGCGTCATGCCCCGGGACGCCGACGGGTTCCTGATGAAGCCGACGCCGTTGGTCCACGACGCCCACGGCGCGGGCCTGCAGGTGCACGCGTACACGTTCCGGGCCGAGAACGCTTTCCTGCCCGTGGGCCACCGGCACGGCTCGGACCCGGGCGCCTGGGGCGACGCGGGCGGCGAGCACACCGCGTTCCTCGACGCCGGCGTGGACGGGGTGTTCGCGGACTTCCCCGACGCCGCGGTGGTCGCACGCGACGCCTGGATGGGGGACTCCGACTCGGCGCAGCAGAGGATCGGCGCCCGAGCCTGAGCCGACATCGACGCGGCACCGTGGCCCGTCGAGGGCCGGGAGTCACAAAACATGGCGCGTCACCACAGAACCGGTGGTGACGCGCCAAGCCTCGTGCGCCGTGTGTGGTCAGTCCTCCTCGGGGATCAGCACCCAGCCGATGATGTAGGCGAGAAGCAGTGACCCGAAGCCGAGCACGGTGCCGACCACGACCAGGATCCGCACCAGCGTCGCGTCGATCCCCAGGTACTCCGCGACCCCGCCGCACACCCCCGCCACCATGCGGTCGCTGCGGCTGCGGACGAGCCGCTTCTGCGTGGGCTGGGACGGCTGGTAGGGCTGCCCGGTCTGGCCGGGTTGAGTCTGGCCGGGCTGAGTCTGGCCGGGCTGGGACTGGGCGGACTGGGACTGGGCGGACGGCTCGGACGGCTGGTAGGGCTGCTCACTCATCGTCGTGCTCCTTCTTCTGCGGCTCTTCGGTGTCGAAGACCGGTGTCTCGGTCGTGCTCGCGGTGTCGGTGTCGGTGTTGGTGTTGGTGTCGGTGTCTATGTCGGTGTCCGCATCGGCCGCGGGGTAGCGGCCGGCCTCGTCGTACGCCGTCGCGGCGTGCCGGGTGGCCTCTTGGTCGTAGGCCATCCAGGCCGGCTCGGGCAGGTCCTGCATCGGTGCCGGCCACGCTGCCGCCGGGTCGGTCACCGGCGTGTACTCCGGCCGCGTCCGCTGCGGCTTGGTGGCGGCGAGCACGACGCCCAGGGCGCCGGCCACGATCAGCACGACCGGCAGGATCCATGCCGCGCTGGCGCCGCTGACCACGTCGAGCTCGAACAGGGCCCAGGCGGCGACGATGCCGAGGAACACGAGGCCGAAGACGAGCGGGCCGATCTCGAGGGGGTGTCGTTGGTACGTCATGGGGTGCTCACTCTCGCGTGTCCGAAGCCCAGGTCCAGGTTGATGCGCAGGTCCGGGGCGGTGGTGTCGGGGGTGGATCGGTGGTTGGTCACGTCGCGTCCCTCACGGACCTGGCCGAGTACGTCGAGCCGGCCGCCGTCGGCCTCGCTCACCACGTCCACGTCGAGCCCGTCAGGAAGCTCCACGATCACCTCGCCGGCCCGCATGCTCAGGTCGAGCACCCGTCCGTCGAGCTGGTCGAGGTCCTGCACGTCGGTCAGGTCCAGGTGGATGCGTCCGGCCGTGAAGTCGTACCCGCTCGGGACCGACGCAGCGGTGAACGGATGCGCGTTCACCTCGCCGAACCTCAGCTCGGGCGCCCACACCGCCACGGACAGCACCAGCGCGGCCAGCAGGCCCATGAAGCCCAGCCCGGTGGTGCGCCCGATGAAGGCGCCGACCAGCAGGGCCAGCCCGATCACGGTCAGCGCCGTGGCGGGGTAGGCCGCCCAGGGGAGCGACGTTCCGGCCAGCTCGATCACCGCGACGGAGCCCATCGCCAGCAGCACGAACGCCATCGTGATGCCGAAGATGCTGCGTGCCTTGCGCGGCCGTGGTGCCGGCGTGGGCTGCGGCGGCAGGTACGCCGGCGCGTTCGGCGGCGGAGGAGGCGGGGGGCCGTACCCGGGCCCGGCCGCCTGCGCTCCACCGGCGGCCGGCAGGTGGACCGCCTCGCCGGTGGCCGCACCCTGCGTGGCCGGGTAGGAGGCGCCTCCTGGCGGCACGGGCGGCGAGCCGGCGCCCTGGTTGCGGTTGCGCATCAGCAGCCACACCACCAGGCCGACCACCAGCAGGGGCAGCACCGGAGGCGGCCACCCACCACCGAATCCCAGCCACCAGGCGTCGCTGAGCAGCAGCAGGGCGGCGAGCACCAGCGCGACGATCAGCACCACGGTGCGCGTCTCGCCGCTGGTGCCGATCGGCGCCTCGTCGGTGCCGTCCTCGGGGACGAACAGCCAGACCGCGCCGTAGATCAGCAGGCCGGCCCCGCCGAAGAACACCAGCACGACCAGCAGCACCCGCACGATCGTCGGGTCGACGTCGAGGTGCCGGGCGATCCCGCCGGCGACGCCGGCGATCTTGCGGTCGGTGGTGCTGCGGCGGAGCCGGTTGAGGTCGCGCATCTGCGCGGGAGAGACACGAGGTCCCTGTCCGCCGGTGCCGGCGGTGTCGTGCGGTGTCTGCGTCATGCCACAAGCGTGCCTGCGGGAACGAGCGTGGACCATCGGGGAGCACCCTGATCTTCCCGTCGCCGCGACGGCATCCCCTCGGGGGCCACTCAGGGTGCAGCCACGGGTCAGCACCGATGGAATCGACCCCCCTCGCGTGTGACGATGAACGCCAGATGGACACCGACACCGACACCCTGACCCCGCGGCGGGCCGCCCGCAGCGCCGAGGAGCGCTACCTGGGCGGCGTCTGCGGTGGGCTGGCCTCGCACCTGGCGCTGCCGGTGATGTGGGTGCGCGGCGTGTTCCTGGTCGCCTCGGTCTTCAGCGGCCTCGGCGTCCTGCTGTACGCCGGGTTGTGGCTTTCGCTGCCGCTGGAGCACGACACCGAGGAGCGGCCGCACGGGCTGGCCGCCGCCTCGCGGCAGGGCAAGCGCCCGTCTCGCCTGCCACGCACGCTCGATGACGTCGGCCCGCTGGTGGCTCTGGCGGCGCTGGCGATCGGCGGGCTGCTGCTGGTGCGCCAGCTGGGGATCGGCTTCGACTCCGTGTTCTTCTGGCCGTTGGTCCTGGCCACGGTCGGCGTCGCCCTGCTGTGGCGGCAGGCCGACGAGGCGCAGCGCGCGCGGTGGACCGATGTGTCGGGCCGGGTCAACCCGCTACAGGCGGTCCTCGGTGGCGGCGGGATGTCCGCGGCGGTGCGAGTCTTCGTCGGCCTGGTGCTGCTGATGTCGGCCGTGGGCGCGCTGGTCGCCCAGTCCGGCAACATCAGCCTGCTCGACGACGTGCTGCTCGCGACGGCGCTCGCGCTGCTCGGTCTCGGCCTGATCGTGTGGCCATGGCTGTACCGGCTGACCAACGACCTGAGCGAGGAGCGCCGTGAGCGGATCCGGTCGCAGGAGCGCGCCGACATGGCCGCGCACCTGCACGACTCGGTGCTGCAGACGCTGGCGCTCATCCAGAAGCAGGCCGAGGACCCGCGGATGGTGGCGACCCTGGCCCGCGCCCAGGAACGCGACCTGCGGGCCTGGCTGTACGACGACCCCGGCCGCACCGCCGACAGCCTCTCGGCCGCGCTGCGTACCGCCGCGGCGCAGGTCGAGGACAGCCACGGCGTGCCGGTGGAGGTGGTCACGGTCGGCGACCGGCCGCTCCACCCCGACGTCGAGGCGCTGGCGAGGGCCGCGCGCGAGGCGATGGTGAACGCCGCGAAGCACTCCGGCGCTGACAAGGTCGACGTCTTCGCCGAGGCGACACCGGACGCCGTGGAGGTGTTCGTCCGGGACCGCGGCCGGGGGTTCGACCCCACCCGGGTGCCGCTGGACCGGATGGGCGTGCGTGGCAGCATCGTGGAGCGGATGCGACGACACGGCGGCGTGGCCGACGTCCGCTCGCAGACCGGGGAAGGCACCGAGATCCGGTTGTCACTGCACACACGCGCGGGAGAGGACGCCCGATGAACAGCAGGCGCAGGGTGGTGCTCGTCGACGACCACGCGATGTTCCGCAGCGGCGTGCGCGCCGAGCTGGGCTCGCACGTGGAGATCGTGGGTGAGGCCGCCGACGTCGACCAGGCGGTGGAGGTGGTCCGCCGTACGGCTCCGGACGTCGTGCTGCTCGACGTCCACCTGCCCGGAGGCGGCGGCAGCGAGGTGCTGCGCCGGCTGCACGTGCAGATGCCGAACACCCGCTTCCTCGCGCTCAGCGTCTCCGACGCGGCCGAGGACGTCATCGGCACCATCCGCAGCGGCGCCCGCGGCTACGTCACCAAGACCATCACCGGCCCGGAGCTGGTGGAGGCGATCGGTCGGGTCGCCGACGGCGACGCGGTGTTATCCCCGCGGCTGGCCGGCTTCGTGCTGGACGCGTTCGCCGGCTCGATCGACGTCGCCCACATCGACGAGGACCTCGACCGGCTGACCGAGCGGGAGCGCGAGGTGATGCGGCTGATCGCACGCGGCTACGCGTACAAGGAGGTCGCCAAGGAGCTGTTCATCTCGATCAAGACCGTCGAGACCCACGTCTCCAGCGTGCTCCGCAAGCTACAGCTCTCGTCGCGGCACGAGCTCACTCGCTGGGCCAGCGACCGCCGCCTGATCTGAACCGTCGCCGCCGCGCGAGCCGGCGGCATCGAGTGGCGCGTTGCGGTCGGTTTCGGCGACCCGAACACCCCCGGAACTCGCCACCCGATGCGTGGATAGGGTGTGCCCGACCACTCCCCTGGGGACTGAGAGGCCGTCGATGGAGTTCGTGTACGACCTGCTGGTGTTCCTGCACATGCTCGGGATGGCCTCACTTTTCGGCGGTGCCTTCGTGCAGATCCGCGCCGGCGAACGGGTCGTCAACAACGCGATGCTGCACGGCGTGCTGACCCAGGTCGTCTCCGGTCTGCTGCTGGTCGGCATCCTCGAGTCCGGTGCCTCGCTCGGCCCCGACACCGATCCGGTCAACCACGCCAAGATCGGCGTGAAGTTCGCGCTCGCCGTGGTCATCGCCGTACTCGTGGTGGTCAACCGCAGGAAGCCCGCGATCCCCAACGGCCTCTACTACGGGCTGCTCGGCCTCAGCGTTGCCACGATCGGTGTCGCCGTCTTCTGGTGAGCCGCACCTCGGGTGAGTCTCCTCCCCACCGCCCAGTGGAGCGGGGCCACCGCGCAACAACGGCGCGGTCGGGGTCAGGCGGTCGGGACGACGAAGAAGGCCTCGGCCTGATGGCCCTCGGGCAGCCCCGCGACGCGGGCGTTGGCGGTGAACGCCTCGCGCAGTGGCGCGACGAGGGCGGCGGCGTCCTCGTGCTGGCTCGCGTGCGCCAGGATCGCGGCGATCTTGCGCTCGTACGTCGCGGTGATGTCGACCGCCCGGTTGCTGGTCGGGTGCGCCATCAGCCAGGTGTCCGGGACCGTCCACGGCTCCAGCCCCTCCGCGAGCAGCTCGGGGTGTGCGAACGGGTTACGCGCCGCCGGGTAGATCGCGTCGAGCGCCGCCTTGCCGGCCGCGAGGTGGTCGGGATGGCTGCGGTGGATGCGGGCGTAGTCGCGCTCGGGGCTGGGGACCACCATCCGCTGCGGCCGGATCTCCCGGATCAGCCGGGCGATCGCGCCGACCAGGTCCTTCGTCGGCTCCAGGTCGCCGTCGACGTAGCCGAGGAACCGCACGTCCTCGACTCCGACCCGGGCGGCCGCCTCCCGCTGCTCCTTGCGGCGTAGGAGGACCATCTCGTCGCGGGGGACCGTGCGGTCGAAGCCGCCGGCCTGACCGTCGGTGATGATGCAGTACGTCACCGCGACCCCGGCGTCGGTCCACGTGGCCACCGTGCCCGCGACGCCGAAGTCCACGTCGTCGGGATGTGCCGACACGACCAGCACGCGGGAGACATCGGAGTCGGGCAGCCCCAGGCGGTCGTCTGTGCTCACCAGGGGACGCTAACAACAGCGCTGTCCACCTGCCCGTCTAGTCTGGTCACGACATGAGCGCGTTGTTCCCGATCCCGCAGGCCCCCTCCGACCGCGGCGACGGCTCCCGTCCCAAGAGCGACGTCGTTGCCGCCACCGGTGGCACGACCGAGGAGCGTCCGCGGCGGCGCCGCGTCGACCCCGAGACGCTGCTCGACGACCTCAACCCCTCCCAGCGCGCCGCGGTGGTGCACGAGGGCAGCCCGCTGCTGGTCGTCGCTGGTGCAGGCTCGGGCAAGACCCGGGTGCTGACCCGCCGCATCGCCTGGCTGCTGGCCCACCGCAAGGCCCACCCGGGCTCGATCCTCGCGATCACCTTCACGAACAAGGCCGCCGCCGAGATGCGCGAGCGGGTGGCGGAGCTGACGACGCCGCGCACGGCCGCGGCGATGTGGGTGTCGACGTTCCACTCGGCGTGCGTGCGAATCCTGCGCCGGGAGATCGAGAGGTTCGGCTACAAGTCGTCGTTCTCCATCTACGACGACGCCGACCAGCGGCGGCTGATGGCGATGGTGTGCCGTGACCTCGAGCTCGACCCCAAGCGCTTCCCGCCCCGCTCGGTGCTCAACTGGATCTCCAACAAGAAGAACGACCTGCACGACCACGACCACGCGGCCAAGCACGCGCAGAACCACCTGGAGGAGACCTACGCGCAGGCCTACGGCGCCTACCAGGAGCGACTGCGGCAGGCCAACGCGCTGGACTTCGACGACCTGATCATGGTCACCGTGCACCTGCTCCAGGCCTTCCCCGAGGTGCGGGAGAGCTACCGGCGCCGGTTCCGGCACGTGCTCGTCGACGAGTACCAGGACACCAACCATGCGCAGTACGCCCTGGTGCGCGAGCTGTGCGCACCGCAGGCGGCTCGGCGTACGGTCGACGGCGACCTGGTGGGCGCGGGCGGCAGCGCCGAACGGGCCGCAGCCGACGCGGAGGCGCCCCCGGCGGCCGAGCCGGCCGAGCTGATGGTGGTCGGTGACGCCGACCAGTCGATCTACGCGTTCCGGGGCGCCAGCATCCGCAACATCCTGCAGTTCGAGGAGGACTTCCCCGACGCGCGCACCGTGCTGCTGGAGCAGAACTACCGCTCCACGCAGACGATCCTCTCGGCCGCCAACGCGGTGATCAGCCGTAACCAGGGGCGCAAGCCGAAGAACCTGTGGTCCGACGCCGGCGACGGCGCCCGGCTCGTCGGCTACGTCGCCGACGACGAGCACGACGAGGCGCGGTTCGTCGCCGAGGAGATCGACCGGCTCACCGACGAGGGGCTCGCCAAGCCGCAGGACGTGGCGGTGTTTTACCGCACCAACGCGCAGAGCCGCGTGTTCGAGGAGGTCTTCATCCGCGTCGGGCTTCCGTACAAGGTCGTCGGCGGGGTCCGGTTCTACGAGCGCCGGGAGATCCGCGACGCGCTGGCCTACCTGCGCAGCCTGTCCAACCCGGCCGACACGGTGTCGCTGCGCCGTATCCTCAACGCGCCCAAGCGAGGGATCGGCGACCGCGCGGAGGCCTGCGTGGAGGCGCTGGCCAGCCGCGAGCGCATCACGTTCTGGGAGGCGCTGCACCGGGCCGACGAGGCGCCGGGTATCGCCACCCGCTCGCTGAACTGCATCCAGGTCTTCGTGCAGATGATGGACAAGCTGGCCGCGATGGTCGCCGCCGACGAGCCCGTCGACGCGGTGCTGGAGGCGGTGCTGGCCGACAGCGGCTACCTCGCCGCGCTCGAGGAGTCCGGCGACCCGCAGGACGAGACCCGGGTGGAGAACCTCGCCGAGCTGGTGGCGGTCGCCCGCGAGTTCGCCGACGAGTCCGAGACCGCGACGCTCGGCGACTTCCTGGAGCGGGTGGCACTGGTCGCCGACGCCGACCAGATACCCGACCCCGACGACCAGGACGAGCACGGCGTCGCCACGCTGATGACGCTGCACACCGCCAAGGGACTCGAGTTCCCGGTGGTGTTCCTGACCGGGCTGGAGGAGGGCATCTTCCCCCACATGCGGTCGATGGGCGACACCTTGGAGCTGGAGGAGGAGCGTCGGCTGGCGTACGTCGGGCTGACCCGCGCGCGGCAGCGCCTCTACGTGTCGAGGGCGGTGGTCCGGTCCGCCTGGGGCGCCCCGCAGCACAACCCGCCGTCACGGTTCTGCGACGAGATCCCGCTGAACCTGGTCGACTGGCGCCGCACCGAGGCGGCGCAGACCTCCTGGGCCAGCACCTCGGCGACAAGCCGCAGCGGTGACGAACCGAGCCGCGGGCGTAGCCGGTGGACGGGCGCGTCGACGGTGACCACGGCGTCGGCCAAGCGGGAGGTGCCGTCGCTGCAGCCGGGTGACCGAGTGCTGCACGACGCGTTCGGGATGGGCACGGTGGTGTCGCTGCGCGGCCAGGGCGAGCGCACCCAGGCCGCGGTCGACTTCGGGTCGCAGGGCGTCAAGCAGCTGCTGCTGCGGTTCGCGCCGATCGAGAAGATGTGACGTCTCCGGGAGCAGGCCCGACCGGCTCATGCATGCCGGCGGCTGTCCGGCGGCGTGCAGCGTTCAGCCTCGCGTGCCTGCACCCCAGTAGAAGGGGCCGGCCGTCGGGGCAACCCTGACCTGCCAGCCGGTTCGGGCCAGTCGTGCCTCGAGCTCAGCGGGTCGGTGGGGGACCTTCACCGCTCGGTAGGCAGTCCCGTCGTTCACGCGTCGGCGGATGACCGAGGAGGCTTCACCCTCGACGAGCTCGTCCGCGGTCCGGTATGCGTCGTCGACGAAGAGCACGCGGCCGGCCGGTTGCAGGCAGTCGGCCACGAGCGACCAGAACGGCTCGAACAGTTCGAGCGGTACGTGGGAGAGCCAGAAACCGAAGAAGACGACGTCGTACCGGCGATCGGGCCTCCAGCTGAACAGGTCTGCCTGGACGAAGCGCACCCGGTCGCTGCCGTGCCGCGCCGAGGCGATCGCGAGCATCTCAGGCGACGCGTCCACGGCAGTGACCTCCGTGGCGTGGCGGAGCAGCCGGCCTGTCCAGGCACCTGTTCCGCAGGCGAGCTCCAGCACATTGCCGGTGGGCCGGAACGCGTCGAGCGCCGCCACCAGCTCGTCCCCGCCCGCCAGCGGTAGCGCGTGCTCCTCGTACTCCGCGGCGAGGGCACGGTAGTAAGCGACTTGCTCGTCGAGCAGCTGCGCCAGTTCCATCACGGACCTCATGGCTTCCTGAGACGCCGGTGTTCCGCGGAAACGTTCGGCGAACGTTCCCGGCGGGCTAGCTCTGCTCGGCGAGGGCGGCGAGCCGGTCCAGTGACGCCTGCAGCTTGTCGGCCGTGGTCGTCCGCGCCCGTGGCAGGCGCATCTCGTCCGTCAACTGCGTCCAGTCGTAGGTGTGGGTGACACGCGTGTGCGATGCGTCGATGGGCTGGAGCTCCCATCGCCAGAGATGCCCGGGTGGTTCCTGGCCAGGCTCGGCGGGTCTCCACGCGATGCGACTGCCCTCGTCGAACTCGACCACGTGGTTCTCCCTGACCTTGCCCTGCGTGGTCGTCATGGTGAACACCTCGCCGACGGCGCCGACTCGCTGCCCGGAAGGTGCCTTGCCCAGGTTGTCGTTACCGTCCCAGCGGGGCTGCTGGGTCGGGTCTGCAATGAGCTCGAAGATCCGGTCCGCGCCGGCCGCCATCTCGCGGCTGGCGCTGACGACGCGCGGTATCTCTTCGTGACTGGCCATGCCTGTATCGAAGCACCTCGCGAATGCCGATCGCCAGTTCGGCTATGTGTACCCGCACCGAGTCCGCACCAGATCGACTCCGCCGGGCGTCAGATCGACACGGTGCCGGCAGTAGCCCGGACCGTCGGCAATAGGGCCCGGTGCCGGTGTGGTTCTACACCACGCTCAGCACCGACCCACACATCGAGGTCGTCCGCCGCCGGCAGTAACGCGCGTCGACGTCAGGGCCGCAGGCCGTGTGCGAGCAGAGCACTCTCGGGGTCGATCGGGACGTTGGGGTTGGGGCGTACCTCGAAGTGCAGGTGCGGTCCGGTGGTGTTGCCGGTCATGCCGATGTGCCCGACGGTCGTGCCGGGCGCGACCTCCTGACCTCGGCTGACGCCGAGGTCGGCGAGGTGGCAGTACCACGTCTCCGTGCCGTCGTCGTGGGTGACGATGACGCGGTTGCCGTACGCGCCGGCGTACCCGGCACCGGTCACCACGCCGCGCGCCACCGAGACCACCGGGCTGCCGTAGTCAGCCGCGAAGTCGGTGCCGGTGTGGTCCGAGGACCACAGGCCCCCGCCGGCGCCGAAGCCCGCCGTGATGTCGTAGCCGCTGACCGGCAGCACCCACAGGTTCGCCTCGATCTCCTTGGCGCGGTCCTCGGCGAGGCTGGCGAGCTCGGAGAGCTGCTTGTTGCGCGCGGCGGCCTGCCGCTCGGCCGCCTTCTCCAGCTGCTGCTGCTTGGCCTGGTCGAGGGCCGCGCGGCCGGCGCTACGGCTGATCGTGGCCGGGCGCCCGTCCCGGCCCAGGTGTGACCCGAGCACGTCGTGTCCCGGGGCACGCCCGCGGGCGACGACCGGCGTGTCGGGCTCCGCGGTGACCGGCGCGCTCAGCGCCTGGACCGCCGGCTGCGGTCCCGGTGTCGGCACGGCCTGGGCCGAGCCGAGGCTCATGGCACCGGCGGCGGCGACGGCCACTGCCGACGTGCCGGTCAGCAGGAACCAGGACGGCCGGGGGAGGCGATGGCTGGGGGCGGTTACGGCGTCGGGCTCGGGGGTACGACCTGCGCGGTGGGTGCCGCGGCGCCGACTGAGCTCAGGGCCAGCCGAAGGGGAAGACGCGGTTGCGTCGGCCGGACGGCGCTTGTCGGCTCGGCGCCTGGGCGCGCGATGCTGCGACACGTAGACCTCCGGAGGGCGGGCACAAACGGCCGTCACCCTAACCGACCGGTGACGAGTAGGGGAACAGCCGGTGTCCCAACTGTGCGGGAACTGACACCACTTTTTGTCCCAATTGTCCGGTTCGGCGTGTCTGCCGGGGTGTGATCCTGGCCACTACGGGCTACGGCGGACCGCCCGTCCGGGCCATGCCCGTGGCTACGGCCCATCATGGGCCCATCATGGGCCCATCGTGCACGGCCCGCCCGCGCGGCGCCTTCTCACCGCCCTTGGCTAGGCTGCCTACAACGTTGTCGAGGGAGAGCGACCCATGAGCAGCCCCATCCGAGTCGTGGTAGCCAAGCCGGGCCTCGACGGACACGACCGCGGCGCCAAGGTGGTCGCCCGCGCGCTTCGCGACGCCGGCATGGAGGTCATCTACACCGGCCTGCACCAGACGCCCGAGCAGATCGTGGAGACCGCCATTCAGGAGGACGCCGACTGCATCGGTCTGTCGGTGCTCTCCGGCGCCCACATGACGCTGTTCGAGAAGCTGCTGTCGCTGCTGAAGGACCGGGACGCCGAGGACATCGTCGTGTTCGGCGGCGGCATCATCCCCGAGACCGACATCCCGCTGCTCAGCGAGGCCGGCGTCGCCAAGGTGTTCACCCCGGGGGCGACGACGCACGAGATCGTCGCCTGGGTCCGCGAGAACGTCGGCGGCGACGCCGCCGCGGCCGAGGAGAAGGCGGACGCCCCCGCCTGAGGCGCCGCGCCTCAGTGGCGCAGCGCCCAGTCGCGCACCAGCTGCGCCACCAGGGCGGGGTCCGTGCGCGGCAGCCAGTGCCCGCCGTCCACGTCGAGGCGGTGCCAGTCGCTCAGGAACCGGTCGAGGTCGAGCGCGTCGACCGTCTGCGGGCTGATGAACGGGTCGCGCCGCGGCACCACGATCTGCACCGGCACGTTGCTGCGGCCCGCCCGTGGCCTGCGCAGCCGCGGGAGGATGTTGGCCCGGTACAGGTCGAGCCCGTTGTCGCCGTCGCGGGCGAGGTCGCTCCCCCAGGCCGACGTCGGCAGGCCTTCGCGGCGTGCCATCTGCGCGCCGATCGGGCGGTGCAGCAGCCGCCAGGTCAGGTCCGGCAGCACCGGGACGTGGAAGAAGTTCACGTACCAGGACTTGCGGGCCTGCTGCTTGCGTACGGCGGTCGGCGCGGTGCGGACGAAGTGCGCCATGTGGTCCAGGCTCGGGCCGCTGATCGACGTGTACGACGCGATCCGACCGCGCAGCCGCGGATCCTCGCTCTCGGTCGTGACCGCGTCCCACAGCTGCAACGAGCCCCAGTCGTGGCCCAGCAGGTGCACCGGCAGGCCCGGCGCGACCGCGTCCATCACCGCGACGAGGTCGTCGACCAGGCGCTCGCTGGCGTAGTCCTGGCGTGACCGCGGGGCCTCGGACGCGCCGGCGCCGCGCACGTCGTACGTGACCACGTGGAAGTCGCCGCGCAGCAGGTCGGCCACCGGCTCCCACATCGCCTGGTTGTCCGGATAGCCGTGCACGGCGATGAGGGTCGGCGCGAAGGGCGCGTCCCCGGGTGCCTCTGCGGGCCTGCCGTAGTCGCGGACCGCTAGGCGCAGGTCGCCGGACAGGATGCTCTGCTGCTCGGGGTGGACGGCCATCGTGAATCCCTTCCGTGACGCCGGACACCGCCGATCATGCCCGGCCCGCCGCACCCCGGTCGCCGTGACACAGGTCACGTGGATAGGCTCCCAACGGATCTTCGCAACGATCTGCCGGAGCTTTTCGGACCCGACGAAGGACAGGCCCAACCGTGGACTTGATGGAATTCCAGGCGAAGGAGCTCTTCGCCAAGCACGACGTACCGGTCACGCTCGGTGCCGTCGTGGAGAACCCCGAGGACGCGCGGTCGGCTGCCGAGAAGCTCGGCGGCCGAGTCGTGGTCAAGGCCCAGGTCAAGACCGGGGGGCGCGGCAAGGCCGGTGGCGTCAAGCTGGCCGAGAATCCCGACGAGGCGGTCGCCCGCGCCGGCGACATCCTCGGCATGGACATCAAGGGCCACACCGTCCACCAGGTTCTCGTCGCCCCCACGGCCGACATCGCCGAGGAGTACTACTTCTCCTTCCTCGTCGACCGCGGCGAGCGCGCGTACCTGTGTATCGCCAGCATCGAGGGCGGTGTGGAGATCGAGGAGGTTGCGCGCACCAACCCCGACGCGGTCGCCAAGGTGTCGATCGACCCGATCGCCGGCATCGACGAGGCCAAGGCGCGCGAGATCGTGGAGGCGACCCGGTTCCCCGCCGAGGTCGCCGACGAGGCCGTGCAGGTGGTGCTGAAGCTGTGGCAGGTGTTCGTCGCGGAGGACGCCTCGCTGGTCGAGGTGAACCCCCTGGTCCGCCTCGGTGACGGCCACCTCGAGGCGCTCGACGGCAAGATCACGCTGGACGCCAATGCCGACTTCCGGCACGAGGGCCACGCCAAGTACGAGGACACGGCGGCCGGCGACCCGCTGGAGGCGCTGGCCAAGGAGAAGGACCTCAACTACGTCAAGCTCGACGGTGAGGTCGGCATCATCGGCAACGGCGCCGGCCTGGTCATGTCCACGCTCGACGTCGTCGCCTACTCCGGGGAGGAGTTCGGCGGCGTGAAACCGTCCAACTTCCTCGACATCGGGGGCGGCGCCTCGGCCGAGGTGATGGCCAACGGCCTGGAGATCGTGCTCGGCGACGCGGACGTCCGGTCGGTGTTCGTCAACGTCTTCGGCGGGATCACGGCGTGCGACGCAGTGGCCAATGGCATCGTGTCGGCGTTCGAGCTGCTCGCCGAGCGGGGCGACGAGGTCAACAAGCCGCTGGTTGTGCGGCTGGACGGCAACAACGCCGACGAGGGCCGGCGCATCCTCGACGAGGCCAACCTCACCGGCGTGGAGCGGGTGGACACCATGGACGGCGCCGCACGCCGGGCGGCCGAGCTCGCGGCAGCGAAGTAAGGACCAGACCAATGGCAATCTTCCTCAACGAGGACAGCAAGATCATCGTCCAGGGCATGACCGGCTCGGAGGGGCAGAAGCACACCCGCCGCATGCTGGCCGCCGGCAGCAACATCGTCGGTGGCGTCAACGCCCGCAAGGCCGGCGAGAAGGTCGACTTCGACGGCACCACGCTGCCCGTGTTCGGCACCGT
>DATABY010000097.1:0-15113 GCA_036259355.1 Nocardioidaceae bacterium | reverse complement strand
GTGCTTGACCGAGATCTTGAAGTCGTGGAAGTCGTGCTCCTCGAACAGCGACGCCTCCCACACCGCGGACTCGACCAGCGCCTCCGGCGTCGGCCTGCCGTACTTCTCCAGCAGCCGCTTGTCCAGCGACCCGGCGTTGACCCCGATCCGCAGCGACACTCCGGCGTCCTTGGCCGCCCGGGCGATCTCCTTCACCTGGTCGTCGAACTTGCGGATGTTGCCGGGGTTGACGCGGACGGCGGCGCAGCCGGCGTCGATGGCGGCGAAGACGTACTTGGGCTGGAAGTGGATGTCGGCGATCACCGGGATCTGCGACTTGGCCGCGATCGCGGGCAGCGCCTCGGCGTCGTCCTGGCTCGGGCAGGCCACCCGCACGATGTCGCAGCCGGTCGCGGTCAGCTCGGCGATCTGCTGCAGGGTCGCGTTGACGTCGGTCGTCGGGGTCGTGGTCATCGACTGCACCGACACCGGCGCGTCGCCGCCCACCAGCACCTTGCCCACCTTGATCTGCCGCGACCGGCGGCGTTCGGCCAGCGTCGGCGGCGGTGCGGGGGGCATGCCCAGGTCGATCGAGGTCATCTGCTTCCTTTGCTCGTTCGCGGGTACGTCGATCAGAGCCCGAGCCGGATCGGGTTGACGAAGTCGGCGTAGATCAGCAGCACACCCATCACCAGCAGCGCGCCGGCCATCACGTACGCCACCGGCAGCAGCTTGGCCACGTCGACGTAGCCGGGGTCGGGCCGGCCCGTCAGGCGGGCGAACCCTCGCCGCACCGCCTCCCACAGCGCACCGGCGATGTGGCCGCCGTCCAGCGGCAGCAGCGGGATGAAGTTGAACAGCGCCACGAACAGGTTGACCATTCCCAGCAGGCTCAACATGGCCGCGAGCTTGTTGTCGGTCGTCAGCTGGTCGGTGGTGGCCAGCTCACCGGCCACCCGGCTGGCACCGACCACGCTGACCGGGCTGTCGGCCTCCCGCTCCGCGCCGCCGAAGGCCGCCTGGAACACCCCGACCATCTTCTCCGGGATGTGCAGCAGTGCCTCACCCGTGACCGTGGTCAGCCGCCACATCTCGGTGACGACGTAGCCGGGGCCGGGGTGGACCGTCGCCACCTTGGGCGTCACCCCGAGGAAACCGACCTCGACGAACTCGTCGACGTTGTCCAGGTCCGGCCGGGGCGACACCATCGTGTTGGTGGTCAGCGTCATCGGCTCGCCGTCACGGAGGATGCCGATGGACGCCTCCCCGGCGGCGTTGCCGCGGATGAGACCGGTGAGCTCGTCCCACGAGCCGACCCGCTCGCCGTTGAAGCTGACGATCCGGTCACCCTCCTGCAGGCCGGCCTTGGCCGCCGGGGAGAACGGATCGCTGAGCGTGCACGTGCGGTTGGGGTCGGTGGCGGCTTCCTCCGCCGAGATCACGCACAGCGACACGTCGTCGACCACGGGACGCGCCTGCGTGACGCCGAAGCCCATCCAGACCCCGCCCAGGATGAGGAACGCCAGCACGACGTTGACCAGGGGACCGCCGGACATCACGATCAGCTTCTGCCACCACGGCTTGCGGTAGAACAACCTCTCCTCGTCGCCGGGCTGCACGTGCTCGTACTCGGCGGCGCGGGCGTCGGAGATGAGCTGGGTGAACATGCCGGTGTTGGACTTGCGCAGCCGGGTGGGGTCGCCGCCCTTCTCCGGCGGGAGCATGCCGACGAGCTTGACGAACCCGCCCAGCGGGAACATCTTCACGCCGTACTCGGTCTCGCCGCGCTTGGTGGACCACAGTGTCTTGCCGAAGCCGACGAAGTACTGCGTCACCTTCACGCCGAACTTCTTGGCGGGCAGCATGTGGCCGACCTCGTGCAGCCCGATCGAGGCGATGACACCGAGGGCGAACAGCACCACGGCGAGGGTGTAGAGCAGGACGTCACTCATCGCGGGGTGTCCACCGTCTCGTCCACGGGATGGGCCTCCGTCAGCTCGCGTGCGCGCTCGCGCGCCCAGGCGTCGGCCGCCAGGACGCCGTCCAGGGTCAGAATGTCTCCCTTCGAGGGTACGTCGTGCGTCCCAAGCACCTCCGCGACCGTGTCGACGATCGCCGTGAACGGCAGCCGGCCGGCGCGGAACGCCTCCACGCACACCTCGTTGGCGGCGTTGTACACCGCCGGCGCCGTACGCCCGGTCTCCGCGGCCCGGGCGGCCAGCGCGACGGCCGGGAACGCCTCGTGGTCGAGCGGGAAGAACTCCCAGGTGGTCGCCTGCGTCCAGTCGCAGGGCGGGGCGGCGTCGGGGACGCGGTCGGGCCACCCGAGCCCGAGCGCGATGGGGATCCGCATGTCGGGGGGCGAGGCCTGCGCCAGCGTCGAGCCGTCGGTGAACTCCACCATCGAGTGGACCACCGACTGCGGGTGGACCACGACGTCGATGCGGTCCAGCGGGACGTCGAACAGCAGGTGTGCCTCGATCACCTCCAGCCCCTTGTTGACCAGCGTCGCGGAGTTGATCGTGACCACCGGACCCATGTCCCAGGTCGGGTGGTTCAGCGCCTGCTCCGGCGTGACGCCGGCGAGGTCCTCGCGGGTCCGGCCGCGGAACGGTCCGCCCGACGCGGTGAGTACCAGGCGGCGGACCTCCTCGGGGTTCCCTCCCCGCAGGCACTGGGCCAGCGCGCTGTGCTCGCTGTCCACCGGCACGATCTGGCCGGGGGCGGCGACCCGGCGGACGAGGTCGCCGCCGATGATCAGCGACTCCTTGTTCGCCAGCGCCAGCGTGCGTCCGGCCTCGAGCGCGGCCAGCGTCGGCCCCAGACCGACCGCACCGGTGATGCCGTTGAGCACGACGTCGCACGGAAGCCCGGCGGCCTCCTCGGCGGCCCGCGGCCCCACCAGGACCTTCGGAAGCCGGAACTCCCCGGCGCTGTAGCCGCGCCGCTGCGCCTCGGCGAAGAGCGCCAGGTGGACGTCCTCGGCCGCGGTCCCCTGCGCGACCGCGACCACGCCGGCGCCGAACTCGACCGCCTGTGCGGCCAGCAGACGCGGGTCGGATCCGCCGGCCGACAGGGCCACCACCGCGAACCGGGCGGGGTTGCGGCGCACGACGTCGAGGGCCTGGGTGCCGATCGAGCCGGTGGACCCCAGGATGACGACGTCTCGACGCTGGTGCGGGGTGGTCATCGCCCCATTGTCCCATCGCCACCCGAGTCCCTCGCCGCGGCTGAACGACGGCGGAGCCGCCGACGCCACCACCACTCAGCCCTGGGCCGGTGTGGTTGCTCGACGTGACCGGTACCACGCTCTAGCGTTCAGTGCATGAGTACCCAGCCCACGGAGCTCGCCCGCATCCTCGGCCGTGGCGACGTCCTGGCGGTCGCGTTCGGGGCGATGATCGGGTTCGGCTGGATCGTGCTCACCGGCGGCTTCCTGTCGGGAGCCGGTACCTTCGGCGCCGCCCTGGCGTTCATCATCGGCGGTTTCGTCATCGCGCTGGTCGGCCTCACCTACGCCGAGCTGGTCTCGGCGATGCCGCATGCCGGCGGCGAGCACAACTACGTGCTACGCGCGCTCGGTTCGCGGGCGGCGTTCGTGACGTCGTGGACGCTGGTGCTGGGCTACGTCACGGTGGTGGCGTTCGAGGCGGTCGCCCTCCCGCAGACCATGCTCTACCTGTTCCCCGACATGCTCGCCGGACGGATGTGGAGCGTCGCGGGGTACGACGTGTACGCCACCTGGACGGCGGTCGGCGTCGTGGCGGCCGTGGTCATGACCGCGCTCAACTACGTGGGGGTGCGTCCGTCCGCGGTCTTCCAGATGATCGCGGTGCTGTTCCTCGGCGCGGTCGGTGTCGTGCTGCTCACGGGCGCCTTCATCGGCGGCGACCCGGAGAACATGCAGCCACTGTTCACCGGCGGCGCGGCCGGGGTCATCACGGTGATCGCCTCGACCCCGTTCCTGTTCGTGGGCTTCGACGTGATCCCGCAGTCGGCCCAGGAGATCAACCTGCCGTTCCGGCAGATCGGCCAGCTGCTGATCGTCTCCGTGGCACTGGCCGTGCTGTGGTACGTCGTGATCATGCTGACGGTGGGCTCGGCCGCTCCGGCCGACGTGCTCGCCGAGTCCGAGCTCGCCGCCGCCGAGGGCATGGGCCGTCTGTGGGACAGCGACGCGATGGCCAACCTGCTGGTGATCGGCGGAATCGCCGGCATCCTGACCTCCTGGAACGGCTTCCTCATCGGTGCCAGCCGCCTGATCTACGCGATGGGGCAGACCGCGATGCTGCCGCGGTGGTTCGCGAAGGTGCACCCGCGCTACCGCACCCCGAGCAACGCGGTGCTGTTCATCGGCGCGCTGTCCGTGCTCGCACCGTTCTTCGGCCAGACCATGCTCAGCACGCTGGTCACGGCCGGGGGGCTCAGCCTGGTGATCGCCTACTTCATGGTCGCCACGAGCTTCGTCCTGCTGCGCCGGCGGGAGCCGGCGATGGAGCGGCCGTTCCGGCTCTCCGGGGGCATGGTGATCGGTCCGCTGGCGGCGCTGCTCAGCCTGGGGCTCGCGCTGCTGTACCTGCCGCTGCCGGGCGTGCCCGCACCGCTCGGTGCGACCGAGTGGATCATCATCGCCGGCTGGTGGCTGCTCGGCGTGGTGTTCTTCGTGCGGGTGCCGAAGGTGGCCCCCGGTCCCGAGTCGCTGGCCGAGGTCGAGGCCGTCGCCGCCCGACGCTGAAGCACCTGCGCCAGCTCGGCGCGGTGCGCGGGCGAGGCCGTGATGCGACGACGCGCCACCGTGCGGGACGGCGTTTGCCCCTGCCGCGGGACATACGGCAGAGTACCCCGAGTTAGGCAAGCCTTACCTTCGGGAGTACGGCGTGAGACAGGTGGGTCGGCGGCTCGGGGCGCTGGTGCTCGGCGCCACGCTGCTCGGGCTCGCCCTGCTCGCCAGCCTCGCGCTCGGCGCCCGCCCGGTCGCACTTCCCGATGTGGTCGGCGCGCTGACCGACTTCGACGGCTCCCCGGACCAGATCGCCGTCCGCTCCCTGCGCGTGCCGCGCACGGTCGTCGGCGTCGTCGTGGGACTGGCGCTGGGGGTGGCGGGTGCCGTGATGCAGGGACTGACCCGCAACCCCGTCGCCGACCCCGGCCTGCTGGGGGTCAGCGCGGGCGCCGCGCTGGGCGTGGTGGTGTCGGTCGTCGTGGGCGGCGTCGCCGCCGTCTCGGGCTACGTGTGGTTCGCCTTCGCCGGGGCCCTTGTCGCCGCACTCACCGTCTACGCCGTCGCCAACCGCAGCCCAAGGGCGCCGATCACGAGCCTGGTCCTGGCCGGGGCGGCGGTGACCGCGACCCTCGGCTCGATCACCAGCGCCGTGCTCGTCGTGGACCAGCAGACACTCGAGCAGTACCGGTTCTGGGCGGTCGGCTCGCTCGTCGGCCGGGAGGTGGGCCTGGCGGTGGCGATCCTGCCGTTCGTGGGCATCGGACTGCTCGCCGCGGCCATGTGCGCGCGCGGCCTCGACGCCCTCGCTCTCGGTGACGACGTGGCCCGCGCACTGGGCCGCAACCTCGCGACCACGCGCGTGCTCTGCGGGCTCGCGATCGTGCTGCTCACCGGCGCGGCCGTCGCCGCGGCCGGCCCGATCGCGTTCGTCGGCCTGATCGTTCCGCATCTGGTGCGCCCCCTCGTCGGCTCCGGGCACGGCTGGCTGCTGGCGGCCTGTGCCGTGTACGCGCCGTCGTTGCTGCTCTGGGCCGACGTGCTCGGCCGGCTGCTGATCCGGCCCGCCGAGGTGCCCGCCGGTGTGGTCACCGCACTGCTCGGCGCGCCGTTCCTCATCTGGGTGATCCGCCGGGAGCGCCGGTCCCCCGCGTCCACGCGGTCGCTCGACCCGGCGGTACCCGGCTCGGCGCCTCCGCCGCCGCCCCCGCGTGAGCGGGCGGTGGCGTGATGGCCGCGGTGGGCCCCGCTCGTCTCACCTCCGGCTCCCTGCTGCCGTACCGGCACAGCCTCGGAGGGGTGCGCAACGTCGCCGTCTGCGGGGTGCTCGCCGCGCTGCTGGTGCTCACCAGCACCCTCGCGCTGAGCGTCGGCGAGTTCCCGCTGCCGCTGCCCGAGGTGCTGCGGGCGCTGGTCGGGCTTCCCTCCTCCGCCGAGCTGATCGTGCTGGAGCTGCGGCTGCCTCGCGTGCTCACCGGTATCGCCGCGGGCGCGGCGCTCGGGCTGGCCGGCGCGATCTTCCAGGCGGTGATCCGCAACCCGCTGGCGAGCCCGGACCTGATCGGCGTCACCGCCGGGGGCAGCCTGGGCGCGGTCGCCGCGATCACGCTCGCCGGCATCAGTGCGGTGTGGGTGCCGGTGCTGGCACTGGTCGGTGCGGCCGTCGCGGGCACGCTCGTCTACGTGCTCGCCTGGCGGCGCGGGATCGCGCTGTCACGTCTGGTCGTGATCGGCATCGCGCTCGGCGGGACCGGCTTCGCCGCCGGAGCGCTGAACAGCCTCACCTCGCTGCTGGTGGCCAAGGCCGACATCACCGACGCCCAGGAGGCGACGGTGTGGCTGACGGGGAGCCTGCACGGCCGCGACCTCGACATGGCCGTCCCCCCGTTGCTCGCCCTGCTGGTCGCACTGCCGCTGGTTCCGGTCGCCGCCCGCACACTGCGCGCGCTGAGCCTCGGCGACGACGTCGCCGCCGGCCTCGGCACCCACCTCGCCCGGGCCCGGCTGGCACTGCTCGCCCTGGGGGTCGGCCTGGCCGCCACCGCGACCGCGGCCGTGGGAGCGGTCAACTTCGTGGCGCTCGGAGCACCACAGATCGCCCGCCGTCTCACCCGCACCTCCATCGAGCCGCTGGTCGCGTCGGCGCTGACGGGCGCGCTGGTGGTGACCGCCGCCGACCTGCTGGCGCGGCGCGCGTTCGCGCCGGTCGAGCTGCCCGTCGGCGTGTTCACCGCGGCCATCGGCGCGCCCTACCTGTTGTGGCTGCTGACCCGGGCGGGAGGCGTGCGATGAGCCGGCTGGAGGCACGCGGCACGTCGTTCGGGTACGACGGCCGCAACGTCGTCGAGGGCCTCGACCTCGTCGTCCCCGACCGCAAGCTGACCGTGCTCGTCGGCCCGAACGCCTGCGGGAAGTCCACGCTGCTGCGCGGCATGTCGAGGCTGCTGCGCCCGCGCCACGGTTCGGTGCTGCTGGACGGGCGGGCCATCCACCAGCGGCCGACCCGCGAGGTCGCCCAGACCCTCGGCCTGCTCCCCCAGTCACCGGTCGCCCCCGACGGCATCCTGGTGTCCGACCTGGTCGCCCGGGGCCGGCAGCCGCACCAGCACTGGTGGAGCCCCTGGTCGGAGCAGGACGAGGACGCGGTCGGCACCGCGCTGCTGCAGGCCGGTGTGACCGACCTGGTCGACCGCGACGTCGAGTCGCTGTCGGGCGGACAGCGGCAGCGCGTGTGGGTGGCGATGGCCCTGGCGCAACGCACCGACCTGCTGCTGCTGGACGAGCCCACCACGTATCTCGACGTGGCGCACCAGGTGGAGGTCCTCGACCTGCTCACCCGGCTCGTACGGCACGGCGACCGCACGGTCGTGGCGGTGCTGCACGACCTCAACCAGGCGACCCGCTACGCCGACCACCTGGTGGCGATGAAGGACGGCCGGGTCGTCGCCGAGGGAGCACCCGACGACGTGGTCGACGCCGGCCTGGTGTTCGACGTCTTCGGCCTGCACAGCAAGGTCATCGAATGCCCGGTCACCGGCAGCCCGCTGGTGATCCCCGTCCCCAGCACCTAGACCGTCCGCCCCGCGCGGCCCGGCGACAACCCCTGCAAGGAAAGGAACACCTGTGCTCAACACCTGGAAGCGGGTCGGCGCGCTCGTCGCGGGCGCCGTCATGCTGGCGGCCTGCGGCGGCAACGCCGCGGAGTCGTCCGGCGGCACCGGCGGCAACGGCGGCACCGAGACCCGAACCGTCAAGCACGCCATGGGCACGGCCGAGGTGCCCGTGGACCCGCAGCGCGTCGTCGTCCTCGACACCGGCGAGCTCGACGACGTCCTCGCGCTCGGCGTCAAGCCGGTCGGCGCGGTGCGCGTCGACGTCGCGCAGGACTTCCTCAGCTACCTCGGTGACCAGACCAAGGGCATCAAGATGGTGGGCTCCATCGCCGAGCCCAACCTCGAGGCGATCGCGGCGCTGCAGCCCGACCTGATCCTGTCCAGTACCGTGCGGCACGAAGCGATCTACGACCAGCTCAGCTCGATCGCGCCCACGGTGCTGGCCCCCGACCTCGGCGACACCTGGAAGGACAACTTCCGGCTGTACGCCGACGCACTGAACAGGAAGCAGCAGGCGGAGAAGATGATCTCCGACTTCGAGCAGCGTGCCGCGAAGATCGGCGAGCAGGTCCCGCAGGGCACGACCCTGAGCCTCGTACGCTTCCTGCCCGGCGAGATCCGGCTGTACTCCGACCAGTCCTTCCACGGCACGATCCTGACCGACATGGGCATCGAGGTGCCCAAGCCGGCCCGCGGTGAGGACACGTTCCTGGCGCTGTCGCCCGAGCAGGTGACCCAGGCCGAGGCCGACCACGTCTTCGTGAGCACCTACGGCCCGGTGCAGGACACCCAACGGGCGCAGGTCACCGGCGGCCCGTTGTGGAAGACGCTCGGCGCGGTCAAGCGCGGCGAGGTGCACCAGATCAGCGACGACCTGGTCAGCGGCATCGGCATCCAGGCCGCTCAGCAGTCGCTCGACCTGTTCGAGCGGCACCTGCGCTGACCGCGACACCGCACAGTACGTTGTCAGGCGCTCGCCGGCGCAGGAGCCAGCGGGCGCCTGACAACCCTGCTGCCTACTGCTCGCGCACGCCCCACGGCGAGCCGTAGGCCGTCAGCGTCTTCAGGAACGGCTCGGCGTCGAAGGCCTCCGGGCCGAGCACCCCGACGCCCGACCACACCCGGCTGGCCAGCAGCTCCAGCGCCACCACCGGATTGACCGCGGTCTGCCACACCACGCACTGGTGGCCGTACTCGCGCATCGACCACTCGTTGTCGACCACGTGGTACAGGTACGTCGACCGCGGCGACCCGTCCTTGCCCGTCCCCGTCACCCAGACGCCGGCGCACGTCTTGCCCCGCATCCGGTCACCGAGCTGGGCGGGGTCGGGCAGGCATGCGGCCACGACGTCGCGGGGGCTGACCTCGACGCCGCCGACGCGGACCCTGTCCGTGCGGTCGAGCCCGAGCTTGTGCAGGGTCTTGAGCACGTCGATGAACTCCGCACCCAACCCGTACTTGAACGTGACCCGCCGGGCGTCGAGCCAGCGAGGCATCAGCAGCACCTCTTCGTGCTCGACGTTGACACACTCCACGGGGCCGATGCCGTCGGGAAAGTCGAACACCTCCGGCTCGCTGAACGGCTTCGTGGTGAACCACCCGCGGTCCCGCTCCCACACCACCGGCGGGTTGAGGCACTCCTCGATCGTGGTCCAGATGGAGAAGGTAGGAGCGAAGGCGGCGCCTTCTGGGCCGTCGACGGTGAGGTTGGCCCCGTCGCGGACCGCCAGCTCGTCGATCTGGCTGAACAGGTGGTCGGCGGCGTAGCGCGCGAGCACGTCCGACAGCCCCGGCTCCACGCCCATGCCGACCAGCGCCAGCCGCCCGGCGCCCTCCCACTCCGCCGCCTTGGCGAACTGCTCGTCGCCGAGCTTGACGCCGGGTCGTGAGTGCGGCGACTGCGCGTGCGGCGTGGACAGGCTCATGGCCATGTCGAGGTAGTCCGCGCCCACGGAGAACGCCCCGTCGAAGATCGGCATCACCAAGCGCGGGTCGACGGCGTTGACCACGTGCGTGCACCCGCTCTCCCACGCCAGCTCGGCCACCGCCTCCGCCGACGACGCGTCGAGCCCGACGGCCTCGAAGCGCGGGTCCGCGACCGACTGCACCGCGCGCTGTGCCCGCCGTACGTCGTAGTCGGCGACGAGCACCTGCTCGAAGAAGTCACGCCGGGCCGCGATCGAGACGAACGCCGACCCGACTCCCCCGGCGCCGACCAGCAGGATCCTCACTCACATCTCCAGGTTCGTCATGACGTGCTTGACGCGGGTGTAGTCCTCCAGGCCGTACATCGACAGGTCCTTGCCGTGACCGGAGTGCTTGAACCCGCCGTGCGGCATCTCCGCCACCAGCGGGATGTGCGTGTTGATCCACACGCAGCCGAAGTCGAGCCTTCGGGCCATCCGCATCGCGCGCCCGTGGTCACGGGTCCACACCGACGAGGCGAGGCCGTACTTCACGCCGTTGGCCCAACGCACCGCCTCGTCCTCGTCGGAGAACTGCTGCACGGTGATGACCGGCCCGAAGATCTCGTCCTGGCTGGCCTCGTCGTCCTGCCGCAGCCCGCTGACCACGGTGGGCTCGTAGAAGTAGCCGTTGGCCAGGTCGCCACCGAGCCGCTGCCCCCCGGCCTCGAGGCGGGCGTGGTCGGGCAGTCGGTGCACGAAGCCCGACACCCGGTCGAGCTGGTTGGTGTTGTTGAGCGGCCCGTAGGCCACGTCCGCGTTGTCCGGCAGTCCCGTGCTGGTCTGCCGCGCCTGCTCGGTCAGCGCGGCGACGAAGTCGGTGTGCACGCCCGGGCCGGCCAGCACCCGGGTGGCCGCCGTGCAGTCCTGGCCGGCGTTGAAGTAGCCCGCCTCCGCGATGGCCGCCGCGGCGGCGCCGACGTCGGCGTCGTCGAACACCACGACCGGCGCCTTCCCCCCGAGCTCGAGATGGGTCCGCTTGAGGTCGGCGGCGGCCGACGTGGCGACCTCCATGCCGGCGCGCACCGATCCGGTGATCGACACCATGTCGGGCTCGGGATGCTCGACCATCGCGCGCCCGGTGTCGCGGTCACCGGTGACCACGTTGAGGACGCCGGGCGGGAAGATGTCGGCGGCCACCTCGGCCAGCAGCACGCTGGACGCGGGGGTGGTGTCGCTGGGCTTGAGCACGACGGCGTTGCCGGCGGCCAGCGCGGGGGCGATCTTCCAGATCGCCATCATCAGCGGGTAGTTCCACGGGGTCACCTGCGCGCACACGCCCACCGGCTCCCGGCGGATGAACGACGTCAGCCCGCTCATGTACTCCCCGGCCGACTTGCCCTCCAGCACACGCGCCGCACCGGCGAAGAAGCGCACCTGGTCGAGCGCCATCGGCATCTCCTCCGACGCGGTCAGCGCCAGCGGCTTGCCGGTGTTCTCGCTCTCCACGCGCACGAACTCGTCGCTGCGCGCCTCGATCGCGTCGGCGAGCTTCAGCAGCGCCCGCTGCCGTTCGCCCGGCGTGGTCTCGCGCCAGCGCTCGAACGCCGTCCGGGCGGCACGCATCGCCTTGTCGACGTCCTGCCCGGAGGACACCGGCGCGGAGACGTAGGGCTTGCCGGTGACCGGGCTGACGATCTCCGAGGTACGGCCGTCGGCCGCCTCGACGAACTCTCCACCGATGAAGTTGCGCAGTTGCGGCATGCTCACACAGACCCTCCGGCTCGACACGTGGCTCTGCAGAGCAAGGTAGCGCATCTGGCCACGGAATCGATAGATCAGCTCGGGGCGAAGCGACGTTTTCCGTTGCTTGAGGTGGTGCCGACTGCCTATCGCATCGGTCTCGGGCACCTCACCGTCCAGCCGCGGCCGGTCCTCTCAGCGGCAGAAGACCTGCTCGCCGTGCACGTAGGTGGCCACCACGCGGGTGTCCCCGATCTCCTCCGGCGGCGCGGCGAACGGGTTGCGGTCCAGCACGGCCAGGTCCGCGAGCGCCCCCACGGCGATGCGTCCGCCGTCGTCGAGATGGTTCACGTGCGCGCTGCCGCGGGTGTACGCGGTCAGGGCGGTCTCGAGGTCCAGCGCCTGCTCGGGCAGGAACGCACGGTCCTCCGGGACGCCGACCGAGCGCGGGGTCCGCCGGTTCACCGCGACATGGATGCCGGCCAGCGGGTCGGGGCTCGACACCGGCCAGTCCGAGCCGGCGGCCAGCGTCGCACCCGAGCGGGCGAAGCCGCCGAAGGGGTACTGCCAGCCGGCCCGCTCGTCGCCGATGAACGGAATGGTGAGGTCGACCATCTGCGGCTCGTACGTCGCCCACAGCGGCTGGATGTTGGCGGTGACGCCGAGCCGGCCGAACCGGGCGACGTCGTCGGGGTGCACGACCTGCAGGTGCGCGATGTGGTGGCGGTGGTCGTTGCGTCCGTTCGCCGCCCGGGCAGCCTCGAAGGCGTCGAGCGACTCCCGCACCGCCCGGTCGCCGATGGCGTGCACGTGCACCTGGAAGCCCTCGGCGTCCAGCGCGGCCACGTGCCGGCGCAGCTGGACGGGGTCGACGTAGGAGTGGCCGCGGTTGGCGGTCCGGCAGCCGCACCGGTCGAAGTAAGGCTCGAGCATGCCGGCGCTGCCGTTCTCGGGGACGCCGTCCTGCATGATCTTCACGCTGGTGGCTCGGAACCGACCGGCCCGCAGCGTCGCGCGACGCTGCAGCAGCTCGGGGATCTGCTCCGCGCCGCGGTCGCGTTCCCACCACAGCGCGCCGACGACCCGCGCCGTCAGAGTGCCCCGCTGCGCGGCCTGCAGGTAGACCGGGCCCACGTCGTCGATGTTGGCGTACCGGCCCAGGATCGCGTCCTGCCAGCCGGTGATGCCGAGCGAGTGCAGGTACTCCTGGGCCACCAGCAGGGCGTCGGCGTACTCCTCGGCGGTCGCTCCCGGCGCCAGCCGGGCGACCAGGTTCATCGCACCCTCGTGCAGCGTGCCGGTCGGGGCGCCGTCGTGGTCGCGCTCGACGCGACCGTCCGGCGGGTCCGGCGTGGCGGCGTCGACACCCGCCAGCGCCAGGGCCCGTGAGTTGACCCAGGCGCCGTGGTGGGACGCGTTGGGCAGGAACACCGGCCGGTCGGCGACGACCGTGTCGAGGTCACGTGCGGTCGGGGTGCCGCCGGGGAACAGCGCCTGGTCCCAGCCACCTCCGGTCACCCACGCGGCGTCGGGATGGGTGTCGGCGTACTCCCGGACCGCGCGCAGGCAGTCCTCGCGGCTGGTCGCCGCCGTCAGGTCGCAGTGCAGTCGCTCCAGGCCGCCCTGCACGGCGTGCACGTGCGCGTCGGTGAAGCCGGGCACGAGCAGCCCGCCGGCCAGGTCGACGGTCTCGGTGCCGGGGCCGGCCGCCTGGTGCGCGTCGGCGCCCACGGCGACGATGCGGCCGCGCCGCACAGCCACCGCAGACGGCTCGCGGTGGTCGCGGCTCACTCCGAAGACCGGCCCTCCGGTGAACAGCAGGTCGGCGTGCTCGCTCACCACACTCCTCGAATGGCGCAGGGGTCCCCTGCAGTGAACCTAGCGGTGCAGGGGACCCCCGCAACGAAAAGGGTTCGTGGCGGTGCACCCCACCGGAGCGGCGACCTTGGCCCGCCGGTGAGCACACCGGCGCCGTCAGCGGCCGTCGAGCACCGGGCCGGCGGGGTCGTGTCCGGTGCCGTGCCGGCGGACGGCGAGCGCGCTCAGGGCCTCCAGGACGACCCGGTTGGCCAGTGCGGCGGTGATGTCGGCGTGGTCGTACGGCGGCGACACCTCGACCACGTCGACCCCCACCACGGGAAGCTCCAGGCAGACCCGGCGTACGGCGTCGAGCAGCTGTCGCGACGTCAGCCCGCCGGGCTCCGGCGTCCCGGTTCCGGGGGCGTGCCCGGGGTCGCAGACGTCGACGTCGACGGAGAGGAACACGCCCTCGCACTCGTCGGTGGCGATGGCGAAGGCCTCGGTCAGGCAGGCGTCGAGCCCGCGGGCCCCGATCTCGGTCATCTCGTACGACCGCATCTCCTGCTCGGCCATCCACGCCAGCGTCTCCGGCCCGGGCCAGTAGCCGCGCAAGCCGATCTGCAGGAAGCGGTCGCCGCGCAGCGCACCGGACTCGATCAGCCGGCGCATCGGCTGGCCGTGCCCGTACAGCGAGCCGAACGCGATGTCGCCGGTGTCGGCGTGGGCGTCGAAGTGGACCATCGACACCCGGCCGTGCCCGTGCACCCGGGCGACGCCCTTCGCGTCGGGCAGCGCGATCGTGTGGTCCCCGCCGAGGACCACCGGCACCGCACCGGCGGCGGCCACCGTGGTCACCGCCTCCTCCAGGTCGGCGATGGAGCGCTCGGCGTCACCGGAGTACATCTCGACGTCGCCCGCGTCGCGCACGACCAGGTCGCGCAGCGCATCCACGCGCAGCGCCAGGTGCGGCCGGGACCCGTCCTGCGGCAGGTAGTCGGTCTGCCGGATGGCGGACGGTCCGAACCGGGTGCCGGGCCGGTGCGAGGTGCCGCCGTCGAAGGGCGCGCCGAGGACGATGACGTCGGCACCGGCGAGGGTGCCCGGCTCACCGAGGTCGCAGGGCGGGACCCCGAGGAACGTGACGTCCGGGCCGTACTGGGCGCCGTACCGACTCATCGCGGCCGCGCTTCCCGGCTGCGGATTTCGAAGCATCCTGCCGACTCCGCCGCCGTACTCACCATGCTGATAAGGCAACAGCCGCGGAATCGCTTGTCTACAGGGGTGGTTGTTTGCGAGACTGAGCCGCGAACGGCGCACCGGCGCCGTCCCTGCGCAGATCCGATGAGGCACATCATGACGCTCTCCCAACCCGGGGCACGCCCCGAACCCGACCTGGAGGCCCTGCAGAAGTCCGCCCACGAGCACCTGTGGATGCACTTTACGCAGATGGGCGACTACGTGCCCGACCTCGAGGTGCCTGTCATCGTGCGCGGCTCCGGCGCATACGTCTACGACGCCCGCGGCCGGCGCTACCTCGACGGGCTGGCCGGGCTGTTCGTGACCCAGGTCGGCCACGGACGCCTGGAGCTGGCGGAGGCGGCCGCCAAGCAGGCGCGCGACCTGGCGTTCTTCCCGCTGTGGTCCTACGCGCACCCCAACGCGATCGAGCTGGCCGAGCGGATCGCCGGCTACGCGCCGGGCGACCTCAACCGTGTCTTCTTCACCACCGGCGGCGGCGAGGCGGTGGAGAGCGCGTGGAAGCTGGCCAAGCAGTACTTCAAGATGACCGGCCGCCCGATGAAGCACAAGGTGGTCAGCCGGGCGGTCGCGTACCACGGCACCACGCAGGGCGCG
>DATABY010000096.1:0-23021 GCA_036259355.1 Nocardioidaceae bacterium | reverse complement strand
GGCAGCAGGGACCAGCGGCCCGCCGCGGTGGGTGGGCCGGTGCGGGAGGGCATCGGCGGCCGGCCGGCGCCGTGGGAACGGCGGCCGTGCAGCCGGCCGCGGGGCGGAGCTCGTCGGGCGCGGTGCGCGGAGCGACCCCCGCCGACGAGCGTGCGCAGGGGTGCGAGCGTGTCGTTGCCGACCCGGCCCGACCACACCAGGTCCCACAGCGCCGCGGTCAGCGCCTGGTCGTCGGTCGCGCCGACGGCGTCGGAGAGCTGGCGGAAGAAGTACGCGCCGCCGCCGTCGAGCACCTCGAGCACCGACTCGTGCAGCGGCGTCATCTCGACGTCGCCGACGTCGGGCAGGGTGAGCGGCGCGTTGTCGGCCAGGTGCAGCACGACCCAGCCGTCGGTGCCCGGCAGGCTGCCCATGCCCGACCACAGCACCTCGCCGGAGGTGGTCAGCTCGTCGAGCATCGCGGGGGAGTAGCCGCTGATCCGGGAGCCGAGCACGAACGGCTCCAGCGCCGACGCGGGCACCGCGCAGCCGGCCAGCTGCTCGACGACGGAGAGCACCCCGTCGACGCCGCGCAGCCGGCCGCCGACCTGCTGCCACGCGGGCAGGAACCGCCCCATGGCCCGCGGCTCGACCGGCTCCACCTCCTTGCGGAGGGCGGCCAGCGACCGTCGCCGCAGCCGGCGCAGCACCTCGCTGTCGCACCACTCGGTGCCGTGCCCGCCGGGGCGGAACTCGCCCTCGACGACGCGGCCCGCGACGGCGAGTCGCTGCAGCGTGTCGTGCACGACGGCGACCCCCAGACCCAGCCGGGTGGCCACATCGGGGGGCACGAACGGGCCGTGCGTGCGCGCGTGCCGGCTCACCAGGTCTGCGAGCGGGTCGGCCACCGGCTCGGTGAACGCCTCCGGGGTGCCCACGGGCACGGGTACGCCGAGTGCGTCACGCAGCCGGCCGACGTCCTCGACCGCCGCCCACCGCTCGGTACCGGCGACGCGGACCAGCACGGCCCGGCGGGCCGCCCCGAGCTCGCCCAGCCACGAGACGACCGGCGCACCGTCGGCACTGCGCCGGGACACCTCGTCGGTGGTCAACGGCCCGAGCAGGCGCAGCAGGTCGGCGACGCCCTCGGCATCGGTGGCGCGCCGGTCGTCGGTGAGCCGTTGCAGCTCGGCCTCGGTCTGCTCCAGCACCTCGGGGTCGAGCAGCTCCCGCAGCTCGGCCCGGCCGAGCAGCTCGGCGAGCAGCGAGGTGTCCAGTGACAAGGCGGCGGCGCGGCGCTCGGCCAGCGGGCTGTCGCCTTCGTACATGAACGCGGCGACGTAGCCGAACAGCAGCGACCGGGCGAACGGCGACGGCTCGGGCGTGGACACCTCCACCACGCGGACCCGCCGCGCGGCCACGTCACGCATCAGCCCGGTCAGGGCGGGCACGTCGTAGACGTCCTGCAGGCACTCGCGGATCGTCTCCAGGACGATCGGGAACGAGCCGTACTTGGCGGCCACCTCCAGCAGCTGGGCCGAGCGCTGCCGCTGCTGCCACAGCGGGCTGCGCCGCCCGGGGTGGCGCCGGGGCAGCAGCAGCGCCCGGGCCGCGCACTCGCGGAACCGCGACGCGAACAGCGCGGAGGTGGCGACCTCGCCGGTGACGATCTCCTCCACCTCGTCGGGTTCGAGCACGAACACGTCGGCGCCCGGGGGGTCGACATCGGTCTCGGGGACCCGTAGCACGATGCCGTCGTCACCGGAGACCGCCTGCGCGTCGACGCCGTAGCGCTCCCGCAGCCGGACCCCGACCGCCAGCGCCCACGGCGCGTGCACCTGCGCGCCGTACGGCGAGTGCAGCACGATGCGCCAGTCGCCGAGCTCGTCGCGGAAGCGTTCCACGAGCAGGGTGCGGTCGCTGGGCAGATGACCGGTCGCCTCCCGCTGCTCGGTGAGGAAGGCGACGAGGTTGCCGGCCGCCCAGGCGTCCAGGCCGGCCCGCTCAGCACGCGAGGTCGCGGCCCCGGGGTCGAGCCGCGCCAGCTCGCGCACGAACCCCCCGATCGCGCGCCCCAGCTCCGCCGGCCGGCCGATCGTGTCGCCCTTCCAGAACGGCAGCCGGCCCGGCTGCCCTGGGGCGGGGCTGACGACCACCCGGTCGTGGGTGATGTCCTCGATCCGCCAGGAGGTGGCGCCGAGCGCGAACACGTCGCCGACCCGGGACTCGTAGACCATCTCCTCGTCGAGCTCGCCGACCCGGGGAGCCTTCTCACCGACCAGGAAGACGCCGAACAGTCCCCGGTCGGGGATCGTGCCGCCGGAGGTGACGGCGAGGCGCTGGGCCCCGGGGCGTGCGGTGAGCCGGCCGCTGACGCGGTCCCAGACGATGCGCGGGCGGAGCTCGGCGAACTCGTCGGAGGGATAGCGGCCGGCGAGCAGGTCGAGTGTCGCGTCGTAGGCGGAGCGCGGCAGCGTGGCGAACGGGGCGGCCCGGCGTACGAGCGCGAACAGGTCGTCGGCATCGAGCGCGTCGACCGACACGGCGGCCACCACCTGCTGAGCGAGGACGTCGAGTGGGTTGTGCGGCATCGCCAGCGCCTCGATGGCCCCCTCGCGCATCCGCTCGACGGTGACCGCGGTCTGCACCAGGTCGCTGCGGTGCTTCGGGAACAGCACCCCGCGCGACACCTCGCCGACCTGGTGACCGGCGCGACCGACACGCTGCAGCCCGTTGGCCACCGACGGCGGCGCCTCCACCTGCACCACCAGGTCGACCGCGCCCATGTCGATGCCGAGCTCGAGGCTGGAGGTGGCCACCACGCAGGGGAGCCGGCCGCGCTTGAGGTCGTCCTCGATCAGCGCCCGCTGCTCCTTGCTGACCGAGCCGTGGTGGGCGCGGGCGATGAGGGAGTAGTCGCCGTCGGCGCTGCGTGGGGGTCGCGACGTGCCGCTCTGCGCCATCGCCTGAGCCGGGACGGTCTCGTCGTCGAGCTCCAGGCCGGCGCGCTCGGCGGCGATCTCGTTGAGGCGCGCGGTGAGCCGCTCGGCCAGCCGGCGGGAGTTGGCGAACACGATCGTGGACCGGTGCTGCTCGATCAGGTCGACGATCTGCTCCTCGACGTGCGGCCAGATCGACGAGCGCCGGTCGTTGCCCGCAGCGGGCCCCTCGAGGTCGTCGGCGCCCTCGTCGGCGAGGTCGCCACCCGACGGATGACGCAGGCTGCCGAGCTCGCTCATGTCCTCGACCGGGACGACGACCCGCAGGTCGACCTCCTTTCCGTGCGCCGGGGTGACCGCCTCGACCGGCTGCTGACCGCCGAGGAAGCGGGCCACCTGCTCGACCGGGCGCACCGTGGCCGACAGGCCGATGCGTTGGGCGGGCGACTCCAGCAGCTCGTCGAGCCGCTCCAGCGACAGGGCGAGGTGGGCGCCCCGCTTGGTGCCGGCCACCGCGTGCACCTCGTCGACGATCACGGTGTCGATGCCGCGCAGCGACTCGCGGGCCTGGGAGGTGAGGATGAGGAACAGCGACTCCGGCGTGGTGATCAGGATGTCGGGCGGCGTCCTGCCGAACCGGCGCCGCTCGGTCGCCGGGGTGTCGCCCGAGCGCACCCCGACGGTGATGTCGGGCTCCTCCGCGCCGAGCCGCTGCGCGGTGGCGCGGATGCCGGCCAGCGGCGCGCGCAGGTTGCGCTCGATGTCGACGGCGAGCGCCTTGAGCGGCGAGACGTAGAGGACGCGGCACCGCCGCTGCGCGCTCTCGGGCGCCGGATCGACCGCCAGCCGGTCCAGCGCCCACAGGAACGCCGACAGCGTCTTGCCCGAACCGGTGGGCGCGACCACGAGCGCGTTGCGACCGGCGGTGACCGCCTCCCAGGCGCCGACCTGGGCAGGCGTGGGCTCGGCGAAGGCCGCGCGGAACCACTCGCGGGTCGCCGGGGAGAAGCGCCCGAGCACGGATGCCACGTCGCCTGCCATGCCCTCCATTCAACCCGAGGCCGCCGACAGTCGCTCACTCCGGAGGACGGGACGCCCGCCGGAGTGCGCGCCGTCGCGGACGCCGTGTGTGCCGGTCACACCGGCTCGACCGCACGGCGGCGGCGGTCGGCGACCGCGAGCGCGAGCGCCACCACCAGGAAGCCGATCGCGGCCCACAGCGACCAGCGGACGGCGTCCGCCCACGAGCCCGCCAGCGCCTGCACGTGGAAGAAGACGGCGCCCACGGAGGCGATGCCGACCGCCGCCCCGACCCGCTGGCCGACCTGCAGCACCCCCGCGGCCACCCCGCCGCGGGCCACGGGCACGTCGGCGAGCGTGAGCGTGCGGTTGGGTGCGATCACCAGGCCGCTGCCCGCGCCGGCCACGAGCAGGGGTACGGCGATCGCCCAGCCGACGTACTCCTGTTCGCCGACCACAGCCACGACCAGGTCGGTGACCGCCAGCCCGCCGATCACCAGCGCCAGCCCCACCAGCACGACCGTCCGACCGGCCGACGACACCAGCCGGCCGCCCACGGAGGCCGCCACCCCGGACCCGAGCGCGAACGGCGTCACCGCGAGCCCCGACATCAGCGGCGTGTAGCCGCGCCCGATCTGCAGGAACAGCGCCAGCACGAAGAAAAGCGACGTGAAGCCGGCGAAGTAGGCCGCGGCGAGCAGGCTGCCCAGGCGGAACGACGGGAGCCGGTACAGCGCGGGGTCGATCAGCGGCGCGTGCCCGCGGCCGACGTACCACCGCTCCCAGCGCAGGAACGTCGCGGCCACGAGCAGCCCGGCCGGAACCAGCAGCCACGGCAGGACCCCGCTCCACTCCCGTTCCTGCACCAGCGGCAGCAGCACCAGCAGCAGCGCGATGCCGAGGAGCACGGCGCCGACCGGGTCCAGGCTCTCGCGGCGTGCGCCGTGGACCGTCCGCCGGTCGGCCGGCAGCAGCCGCCACGCCAGCACCATCGCGACCAGCCCCACCGGCACGTTGACCAGGAACACCCAGCGCCAGCCCTGCTCGGAGCTGTCCACCGCGAGGATGATCCCGCCGGCCAGCGGCCCGACGGCGGTCGACAGGCCGATGGTGGCACCCATCCGGCCGAACGCACGGCCGCGTTCGGGGCCGCGGAACAGGTCCTGGATCACACCCGACGTCTGCGGGTTGAGCATGCCCGCCGCGGCGCCCTGCGCCAGCCGGGCCGCCACCAGCCACCAGGCGGTCTGCGCCAGGCCGGCAGCGGCGCTGGTGAGCACGAACAGCGCGAGGGCGGTGAGGAAGGCCGTCCGCCGGCCGCGGGCGTCGCCCACCCGTCCGGCCGGCACCAGTACCAGGCCGAACGCCAGCGAGTAGCCGGCCAGCACCCACTGCAGCTGACCGGACGAGGCGTCGAGGCCGTCGCGGATCGAGGGCAGGGCCACGTTGACGATGCTGACGTCGAGCAGCGTCATGAACCCCGCGGACAGGCAGACCGTGAGCGCGCGCCAGCGGCGCGGGTCCGGCGCGTACCCGTCGTCGTCCACGCGCGTCAGCGTAAGGGCCGCGAAATGCAGTTGGGACTGTCGGCGGCGCGGGCTAAAGTCACGCAACGTGTCGACGGCTGGCGAGCTCCCTGCGGACGATACGCCGATGGTCAGCGCGCGGGGGCTGGTCAAGCGGTACGGCGGCTTCGAGGCCGTGCGCGGCATCGACGTCGAAGTTCACCGCAGCGAGGCGTTCGGCTTCCTCGGACCCAACGGCGCCGGCAAGTCCTCCGCGATGCGGATGATCGCCGCGGTCTCGCCGGCCAGCGCGGGCACGCTGCGCATCCTCGGCCTGGACCCGGCCAAGGACGGCCCGCGCATCCGCGCCCGGCTGGGGGTGTGCCCGCAGGAGGACCAGCTCGACATGGAGCTGTCCGTGCGCGAGAACCTCACCGTGTACGGCCGCTACTTCGGACTCTCCCGGGCGGAGTCGCGGCGGCGGGCCGACGAGCTGCTGCGGTTCGTGTCGCTGACCGACAGGGCGGACGCGAGGGTCGACGACCTGTCCGGCGGCATGAAGCGGCAGCTGACGATCGCGCGGTCACTGATCAACAGGCCCGACATCCTGCTCCTCGACGAGCCGACCACCGGGCTCGACCCGCAGGCCCGCCACCTGCTGTGGGACCAGCTGTTCCGGCTCAAGCAGCAGGGCGTGACGCTGGTGCTGACCACCCACTACATGGACGAGGCCGAGCAGCTGTGCGACCGGCTGGTGGTGATGGACGACGGCCGCATCGTGGCGCAGGGATCGCCCCAGGATCTGATCGCCGCCCACGCCACCCGGGAGGTGACCGAGCTGCGCTTCGGCCTCGGCGAGCACGACCGGTTCGCCGCCAAGGTCGAGGACCTGGCCGAGCGCGTCGAGGTGCTGCCGGACCGGCTGTTGCTCTACACCCACGACGGCGAGGCGGCGTCGTCGGCGGTGCACGACCGCGGGCTGCGGCCGACCGGCGTCCTCGTGCGCCGGGCGACCCTGGAGGACGTCTTCCTGCGGCTGACCGGCCGGTCGCTGGTGGACTGATGCCCAGCGTGACCAGCGAAACCAGCGAGCCCGGTGGTCCCGACCGCCTCGAGCGTCACGACCCCGTCGCCGGCCGGTCACGGCTGCGTACGACGCTCGTGCTCGCCTGGCGGCAACGCGACTACTGGGCGACCGTCTACCGACGTACCTGGAAGGGCTCGGCGGTGAGCAGCTTTCTGCTGCCCGTGCTCTACCTGACCGCGATGGGGGTGGGCCTGGGCAGCTTCATCGACAGCCCGGACGCCCAGCAGCGGCTCGGTGGGGTCAGCTACCTCGCGTTCATCGCGCCCGGGCTGCTTGCCGCCACGGCGATGCAGAGCGCCATCGGCGCGTCGGCCTACCCCGTGCTCGGCAACTTCAAGTGGACCAAGGGCTATCTCGCGATGGTCGCCACGCCGCTGACCGTGTCGTCGGTGCTGCTGGCCCATCTGGCCTACGTCGGGTTCCGGCTGCTGGTCACCTGCGCGGTCTTCCTGGTCGTGCTGGCGGTGTCCGGGCTGTCCGGCGTGGCGGCCGCGCTGGTGGCGTTGCCGGTGGCAGTGCTGATCGGCCTGGCACACGCCACGCCGGTCTTCGCCTACGCCGCGACGCTGACACAGGACGCCGGCTTCGCCGCGCTGTTCCGCCTCGGTGTGGTCCCGATGTTCCTGTTCTCCGGTGCCTTCTTCCCCGTGTCGCAGCTACCGCGGGTCTTCGAGTGGGTCGCCTACGCCACGCCGCTGTTCCACGGCGTCGAGCTGACGCGGATGCTCGTCGTCGGCGACGCGTCGGCGGGGTGGGGCGCGCTGCACCTCGCGTACCTGCTGGCCTGGCTGGGGATGGGCTGGCGGCTGGCGCTGCACACGTTCACCCGCAGGCTCGTGGTGTGAAGGGGGCCGGCGACATGGCGACGTTGACGGCGCGGGTGCTGCCGATGCCGGTGCGCTCGCACGGCTGGCGGATCGTGGAGCGCAACTTCCTGTTGTACCGGCGCAACTGGATCGTGTTCCTGAGCGGCTTTCTGGAGCCGGTGTTCTACCTGTTCTCGATCGGCGTGGGCGTGGCCGCACTCGTCGGTGACCTCGTGGTCAACGGTGAGACGGTGCCTTACACGGTGTTCGTGGCGCCGGCGATGCTGGCGGCGTCGGCGATGAACGGCGCGATCGTCGACTCGACCTACAACATCTTCTTCCGGATGAAGTACGCCAAGCTCTACGACTCCGTGCTGGCGACCCCGCTGCGGCCGTGGGACGTCGCGACCGGGGAGGTCACCTGGGCACTGTTGCGTGGCGGCGTCTACTCGACCGGGTTCCTGCTGGTGATGCTGGCGATGGGGCTGGTCGACTCGTGGTTCGCGGTGCTCGCGCTGCCGGCGACGCTGCTGATCGGCTTCGCGTTCGCCGGCGTCGGGATGGCGCTGACGACGTTCATGCGCAGCTGGCAGGACTTCGAGTTCGTGCAGCTGGCGATCCTGCCGATGTTCCTGTTCTCGGCGACCTTCTACCCGCTGTCGGCCTACCCCACCGCCCTGCAGTGGGTCGTCGAGCTGACGCCGCTGTACCGTTCCGTGGTGCTGTGCCGCGAGCTGGTCACCGGCGTGCTGTCGTGGGGCTCGCTGGTGTCGGTCGTCTATCTGCTGGTGATGGGTGGGGTCGGGTTGTACGTCGCGTCGGGTCGTCTCGGGAAGCTGCTGCTGAAGTAATGAGGCACACCGAGTTCTGGTCGCGGATGGAGCAGCACCTCGGTCGGGCGTACTCCCGCACCTGGGCACGTGAGCACGTGCTGGCCGGGCTCGGCGGGCGCACGGTGGACGAGGCGCTGTCGGCGGGGGAGACCCCGAAGACGGTGTGGCGGGTGGTGTGGGAGGCGCTGGAGCTGCCGGCGTCCGACCGCTGACCCGGCAGCCGAGCCGGGGAAATGGACCGTGACCGCGTGTTCTCCCCCGTTCCCCAGCCGAGTTCTGCTCGGGAACGGGGAAGACCGCTCGGGGAGCGAGAGCTGTGGAGGAGTGGGATGGGCAGCGAGTTCGACGCGGACACGGCCGTGGAGCGGGTGGCGCCGGGTGAGTACGCCGCCACGGTGACCGACCGGTGGCACACGGCGGCCAGCCCCAACGGCGGCTACCTGCTGGCGATCTGCCTGCAGGCACTCGCCGCGGAGATGCCGGTGCCCGACCCGCTGGTGGTGTCGGCGTACTACCTGCGGCCCGGGCAGGCCGCCCCGGCCACGCTGCGGACCGAGAGGGTCCGGTCCGGACGCCGTACCGCCACCGGGCAGGTGACGCTGGAACAGGGCGGGCGCGAGGCGATGCGCGTGCTCGCGACGTTCAGCGACCTCGACCTGGCGCAGGGCCGGACGGTGCTGCTCAACGAGCCGCCGGCGCTGCCGCCGCCCGAGCGGTGCGTCGACCCGCTGAGGGAAGGTGCGATGGCCGGCATCCCGATCGCCGAACGGGTGCAGGCACGCTTCGCCGAGACGCCGGGATGGTTCCGCGGCGAGCCGGCGCACGAGCCGCGGATGGAGTTCTGGCTGCGGCTGGCCGACGGGCGCGAGCCCGACCTGATGTCGCTGCCGCTGCTCGTCGACGCGGCGCCGCCGGTGGTGCTCGACTTCGGCGCAGGCGGCTCCACGACCCTGGAGCTGACCGTGCACCTGCGGGCCAGGCCGGCACCGGGGTGGCTGGCCTGCCGGGTCAGCACGCGCCACGTGCTGGACGGGTTCCACGAGGAGGACTTCGAGGTCTGGGACTCCACCGGCACGCTGGTGGCCCAGTCCCGCCAGATCGCCCTGCTGACGTAGCAGGCCGGAGGGGAGTGCGATGACGGTCACGGCGCCGGACCAGGCGACGGTGCAGCGCCGCACCGTGGGCACCCTGGTCGTGAGCCAGGCGCTCGGTGGCGTCGGCGTGACCACCGGCATCGCGGTCGCGACGATCCTGGCCGAGCAGATCCTCGGCAGCGCCGCGCTCGCCGGCCTGGCCCAGACGTCACAGGTGCTGGGCGCCGCGGCCGGGGCGTTCGTGCTGGCGCGGCTGATGTCCGCCCGCGGCCGACGGGTCGGCCTCGCCGCCGGGTACGCCGTCGGCGGCTCGGGGGCCGGGCTGTGCGTGCTGGCCGGAATCGCCGACTCGTTCGTCGTACTCCTCGCCGGCACCTTCGCGATCGGCTGGGCGACCGCCGCCAACAGCCAGGCGCGCTACGCCGCAACCGATCTCGCGGATGCCGCTCACCGTGCGCGTGCGCTGGCCGTCGTCGTCTGGGCGACGACGCTGGGCGCGGTGCTCGGCCCCAACCTCACCGGCCCCGGCGCGGCCCTGGCCCGGTGGCTGGACGTGCCGGAGCTGACCGGCCCGTTCGTGTTCTCGGTTGTGGCGGTGGCGCTGGCGACGGCGGTGATCTGGGTGCGGATGCGTCCCGATCCGCTGCTGCTCGCCCGTGACCTGGCGGCCGCGCGCGGCGAGGCCACGAGCGCCCACGTGAGCCTGCGGCACGTGTGGTCGGTCGTCTCGGTGCGGCCGAAGACGGCCGCAGCGATGGCCGCCATCGGCGTCGCGCACGCGGTGATGGTGTCGGTGATGGTGATGACACCGCTGCACATGCACCACGGCGACGCCAGCCTGAACATCATCGGGTTCGTGATCAGCGTGCACGTGCTCGGGATGTTCGCGTTCTCGCCGCTGGTCGGGTGGCTCACCGACCGCGTCGGCCGGGGCGCGATGCTGGCCGTGGGCGGCGGCGTGCTGCTGGCGGCGGTGGCGCTGGCCGGCCGGGCGCCGGAGGGCCACTCCACCGGCCTGGTGGTGGGCCTGTTCCTGCTCGGGCTGGGCTGGTCGTGCTGCCTGATCGCGGGGTCGGCGCTGCTCGTGGACTCCGTGCCGTTCGCCGAGCGGCCGGGGGTGCAGGGCGCCTCCGACCTGGTGATGGGGCTGTTCGCGGCCGGCGGGGGAGCGCTCGCCGGCGTCGTCGTGGCCACCTTGGGGTACGGCGCGCTCAACGTGGGCTCCGGCGTGCTGGCGCTCGTCGTACTCGTCGCCGCCGGCGTCGCCCGGCACTGACGGGCGCGACGGCCGGCGCTCCCGACGCCACGGTCGTCGGGTGGCCGCTCGTCGAGCGGCTGCGTCGAGAACGCGCCGGTCGGCGTGTCGGGATGGCTTCGAACAGACGTTCGGGCTAGTTTGTGTCCACAAGCCTGCGTAGACAGGGCTGCATCCACATACGGGCAGCGAGTCACACGCACTGTCCGTGGAGGGTCCTAGCGTTGAGGCCGATGAAGAAGCAAGCGCACGGGCGCCAGGCCCGCCAAGGCAACATTCGGGACAACACACGGGTGGCACACATGGCTGGAGCAGACCGCGACAAGGCCCTCGACACCGCGATGGCCCAGATCATGCGGGCCCACGGTGACGGGTCGGTGATGCGGCTCGGCGAGCAGGGGCGGGCACCCGTCGAGGTGATCCCCACCGGGTCGATCGCGCTCGACATCGCGCTGGGTGTCGGTGGGCTCCCGCGCGGGCGCGTGGTGGAGATATACGGGCCGGAGAGCTCGGGGAAGACGACCGTGGCGCTGCACGCCGTCGCGAACGCGCAGAGGGCCGGCGGCATCGCGGCGTTCATCGACGCCGAGCACGCGCTCGACCCCGACTACGCGCAGAAGCTCGGGGTCGACACCGACGCGCTGCTGGTGTCGCAGCCCGACAACGGTGAGCAGGCCCTCGAGATCGCCGACATGCTGATCCGCTCCGGGGCGCTCGACATCATCGTGATCGACTCGGTGGCCGCACTCGTGCCGCGCGCGGAGATCGAGGGCGAGATGGGCGACAGCCACGTCGGCCTGCAGGCCCGGCTGATGAGCCAGGCGCTGCGCAAGATCACCGGTGCGCTCAGCGGTTCCGGCACGACCGCGATCTTCATCAACCAGCTCCGCGAGAAGATCGGCGTCATGTTCGGGTCGCCTGAGACGACCACCGGCGGGCGGGCGCTGAAGTTCTACGCCTCGGTGCGACTCGACGTGCGACGCATCGAGACGCTCAAGGACGGGTCGGAGATGGTCGGCAACCGGACGCGCGCCAAGGTCGTGAAGAACAAGATCTCACCGCCGTTCAAGCAGGCGGAGTTCGACATCATGTACGGCCTCGGCATCAGCCGGGAGGGTGGGCTGATCGACGTCGGCGTCGAGCAGGGGCTCGTGCGCAAGGCCGGTGCCTGGTACACCTACGAGGGCGACCAGCTCGGCCAGGGCAAGGAGAACTCGCGCGCGTTCCTGCGCGACAACCCCGACCTCGCCGACGAGATCGAGAAGCGGATCAAGGAGAAGCTCGGCATCGGGGCCACGCTCGACGAGCCGGCGGAGCCGGGCGTGGCAGGACAACCCGTCGAGCCGACCGACATCGACTTCTAAGAGCCGATGGGTAGGTCGACACGTCGCGCCGATCCGCCGGCCGGCGCGGACGCCGATCCGGGGAGCGGGCCGCACGCCGACCCGGAGGCGGTGGCGCGCAAGATCCTGCTCGACAAGCTGGCGGCGCAGCCACGGACCCGCCATGAGCTCGCCGAGACACTGGCCAGGAAGCTGGTGCCGGCCGAGGTGGCGACGCGGCTGCTGGACCGGTTCGAGGAGGTCGGCCTGATCGACGACGCCGCCTTCGCACGGTCGTGGGTCGAGTCGCGGCGGGCGGGTCGCGGGCTCGCTCGGCGGGCGCTGGCGCAGGAGCTGCGCCGCAAGGGCGTGCCCGACGACGTCGCCGGCGAGGTGCTGGACGGGATCGATCCCGAGGACGAGCACGAGGCCGCCCGTGACCTCGTGCGGCGCAAGCTGCGCACGATGGGCCGGCTCGACGAGCAGGCCAGGATGCGCCGCCTCACCGCGATGCTGGCCCGCAAGGGATACCCGCCCGGCGTGGCGTTCGGCGTGGTGCGCGACGCGCTGGCGCAGGCGCGCGGCGAGAGCAAGGACCTGCCGCTCGCGGAGGTCGGGGTGGACGACGCCGCGCAGTCCTTCGACGTCTCCGCGGAGACGTAGCGCACAGTCGCAGGAGTTTGCACTCCCACCGTTAGTTAGGTAAGGCTTACCTTGCTAACTGACTCGGGAGGTTGCCACCCATGCTGTCCGCCGCTGTGCCGCGTGCCGACGACGACACCGGCCACGACGCCGTTGCCGCGCATTTCGACCCGACCCGTGCCCCGACCAGCGCTCGGACGCCGGCTCCGGCGGGGCGCTGGGGCGCCGACCTCGCGACCTCGGACGTCCCGACGCTCGCGGCGTACCTGGTCCGGGCGCTGACCGCCATGCAGGAGGCGGCGGCCGGACGGGGCGGTCCGGTGCCGGCGGGCGCTCCTGGGGCGGTGCACGACCGCGTCGCCGAGGCCCTCGCCGGCGAGCCGATACCTGAGCGCGGCGTCGGGGCCGGCCATGCCATCGACGCGCTGTGCGGCCTGGCGGGATGGGGCGCCGCCGACCCTGGCGACCCGCGCTGCGCCGGCCACCTGCACACACCGCCGCTCGCCATGGCGGTGGCCGCCGACACCGTCGCTGCGGCCCTGAACCAGTCGCTGGACTCCTGGGACCAGGCGCCCGCCATGACCGGCCTCGAGGCCGAGGTCGTCGGCGCCCTCGGCGCCCTCGTCTACGGCTCCGACGACGCCTCCGACGAGCCCGCCGGCGTGACCAGCGGTGTGGTGACCAGCGGTGTGGTGACCAGCGGCGGTACCGAGAGCAACCTGATGGGCCTGCTGCTGGCCCGCTCGGCGGTCTGCCGCCGAGCCTGGGGCGTCGACGTGGTGCGCACCGGCCTGCCGGCACAGGCCGACCGGCTGCGCGTCTACTGCAGCGAGGCGGCGCACTTCTCCACCCAGCGCGCGGCCGGCCTGCTCGGACTCGGGGAGGAACGCGTCGTCCCGGTCGCCGTGGACGCCGAGCACCGACTGCGACCCGAGGCGCTGGACCGGGCGATGCGCCGGCAGGGCGACACGTACCCGTTGGCCGTGGTCGCCACCGCGGGCACCACCGACGCCGGTGCGGTCGACCCGCTGCCGGCGATCGCCGCGGTGGCCCGCGAGCACGGTTGCTGGCTGCACGTCGACGCGGCGTACGGCGGTGGTGCGCTGTTCTCCCGCCGTCTCCGGCCGCTCCTCACCGGCATCCGGCTGGCCGACTCCGTCGCCCTGGACCTGCACAAGCTGGGCTGGCAGCCCACCGCGGCGGGCGTGTTCCTCGCCCGCGGCGCAGCGGCACTGGCGCCGCTCGCGCGTCAGGTCGCCTACCTCAACCCCGGCGACGACGAGGAGGCCGGCTACACCAGCCTGCTCGGCCGGTCGCTCCGTACCACCCGCCGGCCCGACGTCCTCAAGATCGCCGTCACCCTGCGCGCACTCGGCCGTCAGGGTCTCGGCGCGATGGTCGACCACTGCCGCGACCTCGCGACCCACGCCGCCGCCTGCGTCGACGCCGACCGACGGCTCGAACGCACCCTGCCGGTGACGCTCACCTCGGTGGTGTTCCGGTACGCCGCGGCGCAGGACGCCGACACGGTGAACGCCCGGATCCGTCGCGACCTGCTGGCCGCCGGCCGGGCGGTCGTCGGGCGTTGCGACGTCGCCGGCCGCGTGTGGCTCAAGCTGACGCTGCTCAACCCCGAGGCCACCGCGGCCGACGTCGAGGCGCTGCTCGACCTGGTCGCCGCGACCGGCGCGCGCCTGGAGGAGGAGTCCGCGTGACGACGCCGACGTACGACCTGGTCGGCATCGGCATCGGCCCGTTCAACCTCGCGCTGGCCGCGCTGGCCGACGAGGTCGCCGACCTCGACGTGCTGTTCCTCGACGACAAGCCCGAGTTCAGCTGGCACCCCGGCATGCTGCTGGACGGCACCACGCTGCAGGTGCCGTTCCTCGCCGACCTGGTCACGTTGGTCGACCCGACCAACCGGTGGAGCTTCCTGTCCTACCTGCGCGCCCACGACCGGCTGTTCCCGTTCTACTTCTTCGAACGGTTCGAGGTGCCACGCCGCGAGTACGACCACTACTGCCGCTGGGTCGCCGCCTCGCTGGCCTCGTGCCGCTTCGGCAGCCGGGTCCAGCGCGTCGACCCTTACGGCGACCTGTTCATGGTCACGTACGCCGACCAGGCGACCGGGCGCCGCGCGGTCGTCGCCGCCCGCAACGTCGTACTCGGCATCGGCACCGCCCCGGCCACGCCGTCGGCGTTCGACGGCCTGCTCGGCAAGCAGGTCCTCCACTCCGCCGACTACCGCCACCACGCCGGTGCGCTCGCCGACGCCGGCGACGTCACGGTGATCGGATCCGGCCAGTCCGGCGCGGAGGTGTTCCTCGACCAGCTCAAGCAGCAGCCGGACACCGGCGCGCGGCTGCGCTGGCTCACCCGATCGCCGGCGTTCGCGCCGATGGAGTACTCCAAGCTCGGGCTGGAGCACTTCACGCCCGACTACACCCGCTACGTGCGAGGCCTGCCGCCGGACACCCGCGACACGCTGTTCCCCGCTCAGTGGCAGCTGTACAAGGCGATCAGCGCCGACACCATCGCGCAGATCTACGACCTGCTGTACGAGCGCAGCGTCGCCGCACCCCGCCCGCCGGTCACCCTCACCCCGAACGTCGCGGTGGTCGCCGCCGAGCACCACGACGACAGGCTCCGGCTCACCTGCCGCGAGACGCTGCAGGAGCGGGAGAGCGCCGTGGACACCGATGCGGTCGTCCTCGCCACCGGCTACCGCCCCCGCCCGCCGGCCGTGCTCGACCCGGTGCGGCCCCTGCTCGAGACCGACGAGGCCGGGCGCCCGCGCGTGGACGGCGACTACCGCGTCGCTACCGGCCCGGAGGTATCCGCCGGGCTGTACGTGCAGAACGCCGAGCAGCACACCCATGGCGTGGGAACGCCCGATCTCGGTCTGGGCGCCTGGCGCGCCGCCACGATCCTGAACTCCGTCGCCGACCGCACCGTGCACCCGCTGCCCGACCGCACGGCGTTCACCACGTTCGGAGTCGCATGAGCTTCGCTGCAGGGGTCCCCTGCTACGAACCTAGCGCTGCGGGGGACCCCTGCACCGTTCGTGCCCGAGCCCCGATCCCGACCACCAAGGAGGCATCCCGCCCATGGCCGCCACCGTCGACGAACGAGCCGCCCCGACGTGTTCACCCTCCGGCCGTGACCCGGCCGCCGGGCCCCTCGCGATGGCAGACGCGTTCGCGAGCGCGACCTTGCTTCGGTGCTGGATCCGCGAGGGCGGCGACCTCCGCCGCGAGGGCGATGACCTGATCGTCGACCTCCCCGCCAGCGAAACCCGGCTGGTCGCTCCCGTCCGGTACTGGTCGCACTGTGGCTGGCACGAGTTCGGCCCGGTCCGGCTGGGCGCCGGTACGCCGGCCGACGCCACCACCGTGGCCACGCTGCTGACCCTCGAGATGGCCGCGCGGGGCGCCACCGCTCCACAGGCCACCGCCGACCTGGTCGAGCGGGTCATCGACTCCACCCGCCGCATCACCCGGCACCTCGAGGTGCGTGGCGCCGAGCCCTCCGACCGGTCCGCCGGCTCGCCGTTCCTCGACGCCGAGCAGGCGCTGGTGCTCGGCCATCCGCTGCACCCGACCCCGAAGAGCCGGGCCGGCCTGACCGATGCCGAGGCCGACGCGTACTCACCAGAGCTGCGCGGTGAGTTCGCGTTGTTCTGGTTCGCCGCCCACCCCGACGTGGTGGCCGCGGACTCCGCGACCGGAGGCGCCGCCGCGGACCTGCTGCGTGGCCTGGCCGGAGACGTCGATGTGCCGGCCGGGATGGTCCCGGTGCCGGCACACCCGTGGCAGGCCGCCGACGTGCTGCGGCGTCCCGGCGTCAGGTCGCTGGTGGCCGACGGCCGGCTGCGTCCGCTGGGACAGTCCGGTCCGCGCTGGTCGCCCACCTCCTCGGTGCGCACGGTCTACCGCGCCGACACGGCGTACATGCTGAAGCTCTCCCTCGCGCTGCCGATCACCAACTCCCGGCGCGAGAACCTGCGCAAGGAGCTGCGCCGCGGCGTCGAGATGGCCCGCATGCTCGACGCCGGGCTCGCGGGGGAGATCCACGCCGCCCACCCGGGGTTCGGTGTCGTCGCCGACCCCGCCTGGGTCACGGTCGACGCACCCGGCCAGGCCGAGAGCGGCCTGGAGCTGGTGGTGCGCGCCAACCCGTTCGGAGCCGGGGTGCGGGTGCAGTGCCTGGCCGGGCTGGTGTCCCAGCGGCCGGACCGCGACGGGCGGTCGCTGCTGGCCGGGCTCGTGCACGCCCTGGCGGAGCGGACCGGCCGGACGGTCGCCGACGTCGGCGGGGAGTGGTTCACCCGCTACCTCGACGCCGTACCCGCGCCGGTGCTGTGGCTGTACGCCGCTCACGGCATCGGCCTGGAGGCGCACCAGCAGAACACCCTCGTCGTCCTCGACGAGAGCGGGTGGCCGGTCGGCGGCCGCTACCGCGACAACCAGGGCTACTACTACAACCGCGCCCGAGCCGAGGACCTCCGCCGATGGGCGCCCCAGGTCGGCGTCGAGAGCGATGCGCTCTGCGACGAGGACCTGATCGACGAGCGGCTCGGCTACTACCTCGGCATCAACAACGTGCTCGGACTGGTCGGCGCGATGGGGTCGCAGGGCCTCGCCGACGAGGAGGTGCTGCTGCGCGCCGTACGGCGGCTGCTGCACCGGATCGGCACCGAGCACACACCCGTGCCGGGTGTGGTGCGCGCCCTGCTGGAGGAGCCCACGCTGCCGTGCAAGGCGAACCTGCTCACCCGGCTGGCCGGCATGGACGAGCTGGTCGGTCCGGTGGCCACCCAGTCGGTGTACCGGCCGATGCCGAACCCGATCGCCACGGTGGTCGCATGAGCCCGCCCACCCACGACGACCACGTCCCGCCGACAGCGGCGGAGCCGCCGGCGACGACGCCGCGGGGCGTCTTCGCGTTGCGGCCGCTGGACCGCGACTCCGATCTCGCGCTGCTGCACGCGTGGATGGACGACCCGGCGGTGGCGCGGTTCTGGGAGCTCGACGGGCCGCGGTCCCGGCTCCTCGGCCACCTCGACACGCTGTTCGACGGCACCCACTCCCGTCCCTATCTCGGCCTGCTCGACGGCACACCGGTGAGCTACTGGGAGCTGTACTGGGCCTGGGACGACCCGCTGGCCGACCACTACGCCGCGCGGCCCGGCGACGCGGGTCTGCACCTCCTGATCGGCCCCGCCCGCTTCCGGGGGGTCGGCCTGGCCGCGCCGCTGATCCGCGCCGTGTCGGACCGGCAGCTCGCGCACCGCCGCACCGAGCGGGTGGTCGCCGAGCCCGACGTGCGCAACACCGCCTCGGTGCGCGCGTTCGAGCGGGCCGGCTTCCGCCGCACATCCGACCTCCGCCTACCCGAGAAGACCGCCGCACTGATGGTCCGCGACCCCGACACCACGCACGACACCGCGGCGACCGCGAGGGCGAAGGACCGGCCAGACCGAGGACCACAGCGAGGAGCGCACGCATGATCTGTCCCGAGGAGCTGACGTCGGAGCACTGGCGCACCGCCAACGTGCGCCTGCTCGCCAAGACCCTCGCCGAGCTCGCCTACGAGCGGCTGCTGGACCCCCACCCCGACGGGGCGGCCGCCGGCGACGCCTACACCGTCACGGTCGCGACCACGCAGTCCGGCGAGCGGACCGGCTACCGGTTCCGCGCCCGCCGCGGCAGCTTCGACTGCTGGCATGTCGACCCCGGCTCGGTGCGCCGGATCGCTCCCGACGGCGGCGAGCACCCCCCGGCCGACAACGCGGCGGTGGACTTCTTCGTCGACGCGCACGAGCGGCTCGGCCTGTCCGGCGACACCCTCGGCCATCTGGTCCCGGAGCTGTCGGCCACCCTCGCCGCCGATGCCCGGCTGCTGGCTGCGGCCGAGGCCGGCCCGACCGCCGCCCAGGTCGCCGACCTCGGGTACGCCGAGCTCGAAGGGCACCAGAGCGGCCACCCCTGGATCGTGCCGAACAAGGGCCGCCGCGGCTTCTCCGCCTCCGACGCCGCCGGGTACGCCCCCGAGGCACGGCGGCCGCTGCGGCTGCCGTGGATGGCCGTGCACCGACACCTGGCCGACTACCGCGGCGTGCCCGGCCTGGACGCGGACTGCCTGTACGCCGCTGAGCTGGACGCCGAGACGCGCACCCGGTTCGCCGACGTCCTGCGCGGCCGCGGGCTCGACCCCGCGTCGTACCTGCTGATGCCGGTGCACCCCTGGCAGTGGGACGAGGTCGTCGTACCCACGTTCGCCGCCGACGTGGCCGCCCGGCGCATCGTGCCGCTGGGCGAGGGGCCGGACCGCTACCTGCCCCAGCAGTCGATCCGCACCTTCACCAACGTGGACGCGCCCGAGCGGCACCACGTCAAGCTGCCGCTGTCGATCCTGAACACGCTCGTCTGGCGGGGTCTGCCGACCGAGCGCACGCTGGCCGCACCCGCGGTCACCGCCTGGATGCTCGGGCTGCGCGACAAGGACCCGTTCCTTCGCGACGAGACCCGGGTGGTGCTGCTCGGCGAGGTCGCCTCGGTCACCGTGCGGCACCCGGTGCTGGAGTCGCTGCCCGGCGTGCCCTACCAGTACCGGGAGATGCTCGGCGCGATCTGGCGCGAGCCGGTCACCGCCAAGGTCGACCCGGCCGAACGCCCCCGCACGCTCGCCTCGCTGCTGCACGTCGACCGCGACGGGCGGGCACTGGTCGCCGAGCTCGTGCACCGCTCCGGACTGGCGCCGGCCGAGTGGCTGCGGCGGCTGTTCGGCGCCGTGCTCCCGCCGCTGCTGCACTTCCTGTACCAGTACGGCGTCGTGTTCTCCCCCCACGGCGAGAACGCGATCGTCGTGTTCGACGGCCACGACGTCCCGGCCCGGCTGGCGGTGAAGGACTTCGTGGACGACGTCAACGTCTCCGCCGTCCCGCTGCCGGAGCTGGACGCCATGCCGGTCGAGGTGTCCGACGTGCTGCTGCGCGAGCAGCCGGAGTCCCTGTGCCAGTTCATCCAGAGCGGCCTGTTCGTCGGTCACTTCCGCTACCTCGCCGATCTCGTGCAACAGCACCTCGGGGTGCCGGAGGCGCACTTCTGGGGCTTGGTCCGCCGGGAGGTCGACGCCTACCAGGAGCGCTTCCCCCAGCTGCACGAGCGGTTCGCGACGTTCGACCTGCTCGCTCCTGATCTCGAGCGGCTGTGCCTCAACCGCAACCGGCTGCTGCACGACGGCTACCGCGACCGTGCCGAGCGCCCGCACGCGGCCGTGCATCAGCGGGTGCCGAACCCGCTGCACCGTGCCGGCACCGGTGCCGAGTGTCCTTGACCGGGATGTGCGCGGGGTTACACTCCAAGCACAAGGGAACACCCGCGGATGCGGCCCGCCTGCACCACCTACGCCAGAACCCGAACGGCCGTCACCTGAAGAACCGACGGCAGAGACATCTGAACACCGATTCGCGCTGCGGTGCCTTGCCGGCCAGCCGCCGTGGTGGGCGCGTCCCTGGTACTCGGACGAGCCGCGCGCCGTGAGGCGCCCGGCGGGACGAAAGGGAACCGCCATGGATGTCTCCGCAGTCCTCCTGGTCGGAGCCGGTGCGCTGGTCCTGGCGGTCGTGGGTCTCCTGCTCGTCGTCATGACGCTGGCCCGGCGCGGTGCCGACATGCGCGCGGACATCGAGCAGCGCGAGTGCCGCATCACCGACCGCGAGGCGCGCCTCGACGCCCAGGCCCGTGAGGTCGAGCAGCAGGCGGCCGCACTGAGCAGCGTCGAGGAGGAGCGGCGTGCGACGCTGGAGCGGCTCGCCGGCCTGACCGCGGAGCAGGCGCGTGCCGAGCTCATCGCCGACATCGAGAACGACGCCAAGCGCCAGGCCATGCTGTCGGTCCGCGAGATCGAGCGCAGCGCGCACGAGGACGGCGACGCCCAGGCCCGGCGGATCCTGGCGACGGTCATCCAGCGGCTGGCCTCGGAGCAGACCACCGAGTCCGTGGTGTCGCTGATGCATCTGCCCGGCGACGACATGAAGGGCCGCATCATCGGCCGCGAGGGCCGCAACATCCGTGCCTTCGAGCACACCACCGGCGTCAACCTGATCATCGACGACACGCCCGAGGCCGTGCTGCTGTCCTGCTTCGACCCGGTACGCCGCGAGGTCGGCCGGCTCACGCTCGAGGCGCTCGTCGCCGACGGGCGGATCCATCCCAGCCGGATCGAGGAGGCGCACGAACGCGCCGCCGCCGAGGTGGAGGACAGCTGCCGCCGGGCCGGGGAGGACGCCGTCGTCGAGTTCGGCATCACCGACATGCACCCCGACCTGGTGCTGACGCTCGGCCAGCTGCGGTACCGGACGTCGTACGGGCAGAACGTCCTGAAGCACCTGGTCGAGTCCGCGCACATCGCCGGCATGCTCGCCGACGAGCTGGGCCTGGACCGCACGGTGTGCCGGCGGGCCGCGCTCCTGCACGACGTCGGCAAGGCACTGACTCACGAGGCCGAGGGGTCGCACGCGATCGTCGGCGCCGACCTGGCCCGCCGGCTGGGGGAGTGCGACGACGTCGTGCACGCGATCGAGGCGCACCACAACGAGGTGGAGCCGCGCACGGTCGAGGCGGTGATCACCCAGGCCGCCGACGCGATCAGCGGTGGTCGGCCAGGCGCTCGGCGCGAGTCGCTGGAGGCGTACGTCAAGCGGGTGCAGCGGCTGGAGGAGATCGCGCGCGAGAAGGACGGCGTGGACAAGGTCTACGCGATGCAGGCCGGCCGCGACATCCGGGTCATGGTCTGCCCCGACGTGGTCGACGACATCCAGGCGCAGGTGCTGGCCCGCGACATCGCCAAGCAGATCGAGGAGGAGCTCACCTACCCCGGCCAGATCAAGGTGACGGTCGTCCGCGAGTCCCGTTCCACCGAGGTCGCCCGCTGACCCACGGGGCGACGGAGCGACGCGGCGCGTGGGCGCGTCAGGTCGGCGGTTGCGTGGCCGGGTGCACGGCCTCCTTGCCCTGGCGGCGCATACGCCCCTCGAGCCAGCGGGCCAGCCGGGAGAGCGAGTAGTTGATGAGGACGAAGACGGCCATCAGCATGAGACCGACAGCGATCGGGTTGTTGTAGACCGGCGAGGTGAAGATCTGCTTGGCGGTGCGGGTGATCTCGGGCGCACCGATCGCGTAGCCCAGTGCGGTGTCCTTGAGCGCGATCACGCACTGGCTGATGATCGCCGGCAGCATGGTGGTCACCGCCTGGGGGGCCTGGATCAGACGCAGGACCTGGCCTTTGCGCAGTCCGATCGCGTACGCGGCTTCGCTCTGTCCCCTCGGGACCGCGTTGATGCCCGCTCGGAAGATCTCGGCCAGCACCGACCCGTTGTAGAGCATCAGGGCGAGCACCAGGGACCAGTACCGACCGAGCACGTCCCCGAACACCAGGAACAGGAAGAAGATCAGCAGCAGCACCGGAACGGCACGGAAGAACTCGATGACGGCGATGCACGGCCACCGGACCACGGCGTGGCTCGACAGCTTCCCCGCGGCGAACACCGCGCCGAACATGACGGCGAGGACAATCGCCGATGCTGCGGCTCCCAGCGTCGCCAGCAGACCCTCGAAGAGCGCGGACACGATGTCGGGCTCGCTGAGGAACGTCCACTGCGCCGGGGTGATCTGCTCGGCCTGCCAGAGCCGCCAGCCGATGTAGCCCAGGAGGGCGGCGATGGCGAGGAAGCCGACCACGCCGTACAGACGGTGGCGCGCCCGTGCGCGGGGGCCCGGGACGTCGTACAGGACCGAGGCGCTCATCGGGCTGCCGCCGTTCCGCGTTCGAGCAGCGCGGCTGCACCGGAGATCACCCAGACGATCAGCATGTAACCGAGCGCGATGACGAGGAAGACGATGATCGGAGGCGCGACCGTCGCCTCGATCATGCGGCTCAGCTGAGTGGTAGCCTCCACGACCCCGAACACGGCGGCGACCGAGGTGTTCTTGGCCAGTGCGATGTAGACACTGGCGAGCGGGGGGATGGACGCCCGGAAGGCCTGGGGGAGGACGACAGCCCCCAGGGTCTGCCCGAAGGTCATCCCGACCGCTCTCGAGGCCTCAGCCTGCCCGGCGTCGACGGTGTTGATCCCCGAACGCAGTGCCTCGCAGACGAACGCCGACGTGTAGACCGTGAGGGTGAGGATCGCGAGCGTCTCGAAGATCCCGAGCCCGAGCCAGGACAGGGTGGGGCGGACTCCGATCGACGGCAGGCCTTCGACCACCAGGATGAACATCACGAGCAGGGGCGTGTTGCGGAAGACGTTCACGTAGGAGGTGCCGAAGCCCCGGAACGGCAGCACCGGCGACACCCGCATGCCGGCGAGTGTCGTCCCGACCACCGTCGCCCCGATGGCTGAGTAGGCCAGCAGCTGCACGGTCAGGAGGAAGCCCTGCTGCAGGTACGGCCACATCTGCGACAGTGTCGACACCGGGTGCGCCCTTCTCTCGCTCTCTCACGCGGCAGCAGCGTGGTGTGCCGGTCTCGCGGCGC